>NZ_SLVH01000010.1:0-125946 GCF_004342335.1 Rhizobium sp. PP-F2F-G48
ATCTGCTCTTCCGTAAATCTCTGCTTCTTCATTCGTCCGTCCTTCGTCAGGCCGAACTCTAATCAAGTCTGGAGGAAATTCTCAGTGGCAGGTCAGGCCTCCATGCGAGGCCGCACCATGACAGATAACACGCGGTCTCGCTGCCAGCCAACGAAAGGGCAGCACATGACCGAACGTTTCACCGACACCCTGAAGCAGGCCAGTGAGCCGACCTGGACGAAGGCGGTCGAGCACCGCTTCGTCGCCGACCTGTTCACCAGTGCGATCTCCGACGAAGTGATGGCCTCATACCTCGTCCAGGACCATCGCTTCCTCGACAGTTTCCTGACCCTGCTCGGCGCAACCATCGCTACCGCCGACACGTTCGAGGCCCGGGTGCGCTTCGGCCGCTTCGCCGGTCTCATTTCCGGAGAGGAGAACACCTATTTCCTGCGGGCCTTCGACGCGCTCGGCGTGACGCAGGAGCAGCGCGCGACTATTGCGGACATGGAACCGACGAAAGGCTTTCAGGCGATCATGCGCGAGGCCGCCACAACGCGCTCCTACGCGGCAGCGCTTGCGGTCCTCAACGTCGCCGAGTGGCTCTATCTCGATTGGGCGTCGCGCGCGCAAAAGCCCCTGCCGGAGAACTTCGTTCACGCCGAATGGATCACGCTCCACGACAGTCCCGACTTCCGCGACTTCGTCGCCTTCCTGCGCGCTGAGCTGGACAGGGTCGGGCCAGCCGAGGCCAGGGTGAGTCAGGATTTCTTCCTGCGCGCCGTAGCGCTTGAACTCGCCTTCTTCGACGCGGTCTACGTGACTGGAGCGTAGGCGCATGGATGTCTTCGATCGCCTCGTATCGGCAGCCGTGCCTGAATGGAATAGCTACGTCGACCACGCCTTCGTGCGGCAACTGGGCGATGGCACGCTGCCGGAAGCGGCTTTCCGCACCTATCTCGTTCAGGATTATTTGTTCCTGATCCAGTTTGCCCGCGCATGGGCTCTCGCGGCCT
Organism: Rhizobium sp. PP-F2F-G48; assembly: GCF_004342335.1. Lineage (NCBI taxonomy): Bacteria > Pseudomonadati > Pseudomonadota > Alphaproteobacteria > Hyphomicrobiales > Rhizobiaceae > Rhizobium > Rhizobium sp. PP-F2F-G48. The sequence continues at coordinate 996 of NZ_SLVH01000010.1, forward strand.
ACAAGAGCCAGACCATCGCCGACATCCGCGCCGCGCAGGTCGGGTTCGCCGCAATCCTGAACGAGACCGAACTGCATGTGCGGCTTTGATGCATCTGTCACGCGCAACAGCGCGCTTATTGAAGCATTCTTTCAACAACTGCGGGTTCTTGCGCGCTAGGTGGATTGCCTGCTGAACAGACATATTAAAGCCTATTAGGGATTAAGCAGCAGACACCCAAGCTGGCTGCGTTTGGGCGGTCGTCAATAAGTCTTCGAACGCTTGAGCTTCCAGTGGTCGTGCAAAGAAATAGCCCTGCCCTTCGTCGCAGCCCATGACGCGCAGAAGCTCAGCAGCTTCTAGAACTTCAATTCCCTCTGCGACGACCCTGTACTCCATCTCATGGGAAAGCTTGATCATAGAGTGCACAAGCTTCTGCTCCCGCGAGCCATCACCAAGCGCCTGGATAAAAGATCGGTCGATCTTGATCACGCTGACGGGAAGTCTTTGGAGATAGGAAAGGCTGCTATAGCCGGTCCCGAAGTCATCGATCGCAATCCCGATTCCATTTTCTACCAGCTGATCGAGCTTTTGGAGGATTTGTGCGCTATGTTGCATCAACGAACCCTCGGTCAGCTCGATCTCAAGTGCCTGATGCGGAAGTTCGTGGGCTGCGAGGCTGTTGATGACCTCACCTACAACGTCTTCCTTAAGATTGCTGGCTGCGAAGTTCACAGAAAGCTTGGTGCTCATCCCCTGTCTGTACCATTTGCCCAGTTGCCTGCACGCAGTCGCCAGCACCCACTTTGTCATCGGCCAAGCAAGCGCACTGTCCTCAATGACGGGTACAAATTCTCCAGGCGAGATGTCACCGAGTTCAGGATGCCGCCAACGCAGCAGCACTTCCGCCGAGACGATTTCACCAGACGCCAGATCGACGCGAGGCTGAAAGAGAATGCGAAGCTGTTCTTGATCGTTCAGGGCGGCCTCAAAATCGTTCAGGAGCCGAAATTTCCTGCGGTAATCGCAATCGTGGCTGTCGGAGAACAAGCCGACAGACTGTTCAGCTGCTCGGGTTTCTTGCACCGCGCTCGACAGTGCCCTGAGGCAGTCGCTCGGTGACGTTGAATTGAGTTTGTATGGGGTCATGGCACAGACGGGTGTCACAGCGTACTTGATCTCGGCCCCGACAAGCTCTGAACCGAGAAGCTTCAGTAGGCACGCCCTGTAGCTGTCAGCATCGACGCTAGGAGGAGCTAAGAAGATGAACTGCATCGGAGACACATGGTAAACCGCGACCCCCGAACCCAGGAATATCCTCATTGAGCGTGCAGCATCCCGAATGACTTGCTCATAGGCGGCAGGCCCCATGACCGCTGACAGCCGCTCCATCTGATGCGGCTGCGCAACGTCAAGCGCTACAGCAACCCTTTCATCATCGGGCGTCGCTCGAGCGAGATCGCTCATGTCATCGCTAAACTGCATGCGGTTTGGGAGGCCGCTGATCGGGTCGATCCGCCCAAAGGCGTGTTGCAGCTCAATTTGCGACATAACAAGTGAAGCAAGGTCCTGCAGGGCAGTCCTTTCGGCCTCCGTGCTCTTCCGTGGTTCCCTCCCCAAGACACAAAGGGCGCCTAGGCAATATCCTTCACGCGTCACGAGTGGCGCTCCCGCATAGAAGCGAATACCGCTCACCCCGAGCAGGCTGTCACAATAGCGGCTATCGAGCGCGAAATCCTCGATCACCAAGAAATCGCACGAATCCGCTACTTCGGCGCAAGGCGCTTTTTTTCTTGGAATGGTATCGTGATCGACGCCCACCTTCGATTTGAACCACTGCCGGTCAGTGTCCGTGAGCGAAACGGCGGCAATAGGAAGCTGAAAGATCTGGCCTGCCATTCGCGTGATGCGGTCGAAGCTTTCGCTTGCAGGCGTATCCAGCAGATTGAGGCTTTTGAGCGCATCAAGGCGCTTTTGTTCATAGTCCATAAGATCAGCGTCGCTCAAGAAATGGTTGAACTTCTCCTAACGCAGCAAGCTTACGGAATAATTAAATGAGACTTTAAAAGAGATGGTATGGCAGTTTGTCCAATACCGTCCCGTGATCTTCACGCTTTGGAGCTCCGCTCGGGACGGGTAGGTACATTTACTTACGTCTACACTGGCTGCAACCATCCCGGCGTTCCTAATTTATTAAGAGAACTAGGCTAGGATGGAACGAACTGCACCTGGCGGAAACCAATCACTATGGCAAGCTTTCTGAGCTCTAACTCTGCTAAAATCCTCGACGCCTTGGATCTTTCCTTCGCTGTGATCGAATTCGATGTCGACGGCAAGATTCTCAAGGCGAACAAGAATTTCTGCGACCTGATGGGATATTCCGAAGCGGAACTGCTCGGTAAGCACCACCGCATGTTCCTGGATGCAGATTATGCCGGATCTTCCGACTATGCCTCCTTCTGGAACAAGCTGCGAGGTGGTGAATTCATCTGCAGCGAGTTCACCCGCCTTGCCAGAGGCGGAAAAGAGATCTTCATCCGTGGAAACTATAACCCGATCAAGAGCAGCTCGGGCAAGGTTCTGAAGATCGTCAAGTTCGCCAACGACATCACCCAGACCAAGATGCAAGGTATCGACACGGGCGCAAAAATTGACGCCATCTCGAGAGCCCAGGCCACGATCGAGTTCAAGACGGACGGGACGATCCTTTCCGCCAACGAAAACTTCCTGCAGGCACTCGGCTATTCCCTGTCCGAGATCGTCGGCAAGCATCACAGCATGTTCGTGGAGCCCGGCTTTTCCGCCAGCCCTGAATATGCTGATATGTGGCGCAAGCTGAACGCGGGAGAATTGGTTGCTGGCGAGTTCAAGAGAATGGGCAAAGGCGGCCGCAACGTCTTCATTCAGGCATCCTACAATCCCGTTTTCGACTTCAAGGGTCGCGTCATCAAGGTTGTAAAATTTGCCACCGATGTCACCGCCCGCGTCGAGAACGTGGAACGCTTGGCCTCCTCCCTGACGAGAATGGCATCGGGCGACCTGTCGCAGAACATTGAAACACCCTTCATCCCATCGCTCGACAAGCTGCGCCGCGACTTCAACGCAGCCTCTGCCAAGCTGCGCGAGGCCATGACGACCGTGATGACCAATGCCGAAACCATCTCGGCCGGAGCGCATGAAATCCGCACCGCCGCCGATGATCTGGCAAAGCGAACCGAGCAGCAGGCAGCCTCTGTCGAAGAAACCGCAGCCGCGCTCGAAGAAATCACCACGACCGTCAAGGACTCCAGCCGCCGTGCCGAAGATTCCGGCCAGCTGGTCGGCCGCGCCAAGGCGCATGCCGATCATTCCGGCCAGATCGTCAGCGAAGCGATCGTTGCGATGGACAAGATTAACCAGTCCTCATCCGAAATCTCAAACATTATCGGCGTGATCGACGAGATTGCCTTCCAGACGAACCTTCTGGCGCTGAATGCCGGCGTCGAAGCGGCACGCGCCGGGGAAGCGGGCAAGGGCTTCGCCGTCGTTGCCCAGGAAGTCCGCGAGCTTGCCCAGCGCTCGGCATCGGCTGCCAAGGAGATCAAGACACTTATCACCGCTTCCGGCACGCAGGTGGCAAGCGGCGTTACCCTGGTCAGCCGGGCGGGCGAAGCTCTGCAGGAAATTGCCAGCAACGTGCAAGATATCAACAAGGACATCGGCGCCATCATCGAATCGGCACGCGAGCAGTCGACAGCGCTGAGCGATATCAATCGGGCCATCAACTTGGTCGACCAGGGCACACAACAAAATGCCGCTATGGTCGAAGAGCAGACGGCCGCTAGCCACGGACTGGCAGAGGAGGCCAAAGCTTTGTTTGCGCTTCTGGACCAATTCCAGTTCGACGGTCGCGCCAGAGGATATCAAGTAGGTGGGAACACCAATGCCAACAGGAGCATCCCTCAGCGTACCGCTCCGAAATTCGCCACACATGGAAACGCGGCCGTGAAGGTCGAGTGGAACGAGTTCTGACAGCTGAACATAAAGCGGTCGCGCGTCGCAGATATCCTAATTTTGCAGCGGTGCAAGCGTCGGAGTAACATATCGAGCAAGATCTGGGTTTTCGCGACAGTCCCTTTGAGTATGGCTGCCGCTGGCAACTGTCCAAATACCCTCAAAACCTACCGAATAACGGAACTTACGCATGAAATTCGGGTCGCCCGGCCGTCTGATGCTCCGATACTAGCAGCCATATCAATCGAAGTTTGGCTCGGGACTTATATCCGGCGGGGAGTGAACGCCTTTTTTGCAGAATATGCGCTGAATGAGTTCACATCGGACAAGCTCAGAGCGCTGCTCGAAGATCGGAACGAGCATGTTATCGTGTCAGAGAACGAAGACGGCCTTGATGGATTCATTCGCGTTAGCCACGGAAAGGCGGAACCCGTCGCGAACTGTTCTTCCATGGAAATATCCACCCTTTATGTGCAACCCCGCCATCATGGTAGGGGTCTTGGAAGGTTGCTCTTGGAGCAAGGGCTGACTTATGCGCGTAATGTCGGCAGTCCATCGGTCTGGCTGACAACCAACTCTGAAAATGGTCATGCCATAGCCTTCTATCTGAAGCAGGGCTTCGAGAAAGTTGGTACCACGAACTTCCGCATCCAAGATCAAGCCTACTTGAACGATGTGTTCAGACGGATGGTCTAGCTGCGAAGGGCGCATGTCGCGGAAATCCTAACATTCGCGCCGCTTTGACGGGGCGGACTGATCATGGCAAGGTAAGCTTATGATCTGAACCGCGCCGGGTTTGCCGGAGGCTCCAACTTCTGAGAAAGTGGAGCCACCATGAGCAAGACAACGAACAAGTTTTCACCTGAAGTCCGTCAGCGTGCCATCCGTATGGTGCTGGACCACGAGGTCGAGCATCCATCACGCTGGGCTGCCGTTTCATCTATCGCTGCCAAGATTGGCTGCTCGCCAGCCACGCTGCACGAATGGGTCAAGAAGACCGAGGTCGATAGTGGCAAAAGAACAGGCCTGCCGAGCGATGTCGCCGAGAAGATGAAGGCTCTCGAGCGGGAGAACCGCGAGCTTCGTCAGGCCAACGAGATTTTGCGCAAAGCTTCGGCCTATTTCGCCATGGCGGAGCTCGACCGCCCCTTCAAGCGATGATTTCGTTCATCGACGAACACCGTGGTGTGTTTGGGGTCGAGCCGATCTGCAGACTGCTGCCGATCGCCCCGTCAACCTACTACGAGAATGTCGCCAAACGTCTGGACGTGGATCGCCTGTCGATCCGCGCCCGCAGCGATGTCAGCCTGAAGATCGAGATACGCCGTGTCTTCGAGCAGAACTTTCGTGTCTATGGCGTTCGGAAGGTCTGGCGGCAGTTGAAGCGTGAAGGCTTCGATGTAGCCCGCTGCACTGTCGCCAGACTTATGAGGTCGATGAGCCTGCAAGGTGTTATTCGGGGAAAGCCTATCCGCACGACGTTCTCGGACAAGACGGCTCCGAGCCCGCTTGACCGCGTGAACCGCCAGTTCAAAGCCCCTGCGCCGAACAGGCTGTGGGTTTCGGATTTTACCTATGTCGCCACTTGGCAGGGCTTCGTCTACGTGGCCTTCGTGATCGACGTCTTCGCTCGTCGCATCGTCGGCTGGCGGGCGAGCCGGACGGCACACGCAAGCTTCGTCCTCGATGCGCTGGAGCAGGCACTTCATGATCGGCGTCCTGCTCATGGCGGTGGCCTTGTGCATCACTCGGATCGCGGCGTTCAATACGTGTCCATTCGCTATTCCGAGCGGTTGGCAGAAGCCGGTATAGAGCCATCTGTCGGAAGCGTCGGCGACAGCTACGACAACGCCCTCGCAGAAACGATCAACGGTCTTTACAAGGCCGAGGTCATTCATCGACGTGGACCATGGAGGAGCTTCGAAGCGGTCGAGTTCGCTACCCTGGAATGGGTCGACTGGTTCAACCACCGACGCCTTCTGGAGCCCATCGGAAACATACCGCCAGCCGAAGCCGAGGAACGCTACTACGCCATGCTGGACGAACCAGCCATGGCCGCATAACTTAACCGAAATGGCCTCCGGCAAACCCGGCGCGGTTCAATCAGCTTCGTCATCATCGCATAATCACTTCCGCGAGGGCCTTCGACACCTTCGGAACCAGAATACTGCCTCTAAAGGGAAGCAGCATATGCGATTGGACGAATATGAAGCTCAACATCCATTTTCTTGAAGCCGAGGGATTGCTTGCTCCCTGGTGCGCTGTATTGCAAGCGCAGGCCGACGCGGTTGTTCATCGCATCGACAAGATCGTGCCACCGATATTTCGGCAGCGCGCGATCGACGTTGTCATCCAGTATCTTCCGGATGAGACCATTCCCGAACTCGGCATTGGCGGATCGTGCTTTCGGCGCGGGCTCGTAACGATCAACCTCGATCCGGGAGCCCCCGGCTTCGATGATCGTCTGGCTCAAGGCATTTTCGGCCGCACGCTTGCTCATGAGCTCCATCATGCAATGCGATGGGATGCCTGTGGGTATGGGCTATCGTTGGGCGATGCCTTCGTGACGGAAGGACTGGCAGACGTATTTTCGGAAACGGTCACCGGCGTTTGCGCTCCGCCTTGGGCGAGCGCATCGATCAATGGGGATTGGGCGGCCCTTCTCGACCAGGCGGAACAAGAACGGGACAATCAGGACTACGATCATGCGGCCTGGTTCTACGGCACTGACGAATTGCCGCGATGGGCTGGCTATACCATCGGCTATCGCCTGGTCCGTCTCTACGGCCAAGTCAACCCGAAGGCCGCTGCAACTGGCATGGTCGACACCTCGCCATCTGCGGTTCTCGCATTTTGGGCTGCGCTCAAGGCGAGTGTTTTAGCGACGAGGTAGCCCTGCCATTTCAGTCGCAAATTTCTGTCGCGAAATATTGAGTTTTGCGTCTGACTTTTGCGAGTGCGCCGGGAGACCGGCAAGGAGTATATGGTGCAAGTCCATTTCGGTGAAGGATTAGCGACCCACACCGGCCCCGAGCCATGCGCTGACGTCCGCGAGGACGGCGGCGAAGCGTCGGTAGGGGAATGCATAGGCCAGCCATTGAGCCGCGAAATAGTCATGGTTCCGGGTGCCGACGTTGTTTGCAAGACGGAAGGCAATACGCACGAGCACGCTATCGCAAGTGCTCGGACGACCCGGCGTGGTCGCAGACCCTGGCATGTGCAGACGCTCCTTGTACGGGAACCGGGAGATCTCATGCCCGGCCGAACGTGGCTGATGCCACGTGCGGTCCGCATCGGGAAGGCGAGGAGCCGTAGCCGATGATGAACGGACATGAGAAGTCAGACTCGGCCATAGTAGCTGTGAACCCGACGAACAATACCGGAGAGCCGGTGGCGGAGCCGGGGGAGCTAAGGGCCGGGACCAAGGGGAACGCGAACGAGCAAAGCACGCGCCGGGCTCAGGACCGGGAAAGTGTGTCACAGGCGCTCGAACGCGTACGGAATGCCGCAAGGCAAAGGAAGACGGAGCGGTTCACCGCCCTGTATCACCACATCACCCCGGTTGGGTTGAACGACCGGAAGGTGAACTACATACTGGACGCCGATATCCAAGCGTTTTTCGATGCGGTCGACCAAAATTGGCTGGTCCGCTTCCTGAACCATCGGATTGGCGACCAGCGCATCATCCGCCTGATCCAGAAATGGCTGAAGGCGGGGATTCTGGAAGATGGGGTGGTCACGGTTAGTGAGACGGGGACTGGACAGGGCTCGGTGGCATCGCCGCTCCTGGCCAACATCTATCTGCACTACGTGTTCGACCTGTGGGCTGCCCGCTGGAGACGGCAGAAAGCCAAGGGCGACATGATCATCATACGATACGCCGACGACATTGTGGTCGGGTTCCAGTATGAGAACGATGCCCGCCGCTTCCGGGAAGCGATGCGCGAGCGACTGCAAGAGTTTGCGCTGTCGTTGCATCCGGAAAAGACCCGCCTGATCGAGTTTGGCCGCTTCGCAGCGGCTCAGCGCGGTAAGGTCGGACTCGGCAAACCGGCAACCTTCAACTTTCTTGGCTTCACCTTCATCTGCAGCAAATCCCGCCGGGGTAAATTCGTCGTCAAGCGGCGAACCAGACGGGATCGCATGCAGGCGAGACTGAAGGAGATAAAAGAGGAGTTGAGACGGCGACTGCACCAGCCCATTCCTGAACAAGGGAAATGGCTGAGGCAGGTCGTTACCGGTTTCTTCAACTATCACGCCGTGCCGGACAATGGTGCGGCGCTGGCGGTATTCCGTCACTATGTCACTGATCTATGGCGGCGGTCGCTCCGACGACGCAGCCAAAAGGATAAGATGACATGGGTGCGGATGAAGAAGCTGGCTGACGACTGGCTCCCAAAACCGCTTATCCGTCATCCTCGGCCCGGCGAACGCTTCGCCGTCAAACACCGGAGGTAGGAGCCGTATGCGGGAATTCCGCACGTACGGATCTGTGCGGGGGGCGCTCAGTGATGGGCGTCCCTACCGCGATCAAAATCCGAGGGAGAACGGATGCTCAAAATTCGCCCGGCAGAAACCGCCGATCACGAGGAGATAGTCCAGCTCTGGCACCAAGGCTGGCACGACGCGCATGCTGACCTCGTGCCTACTGAAGTGCTGGCGTTTCGGACCAAGGACCACTTCACTCTCTGGCTGAAGGAGACGGAAGACGCATTTTTTGTAGCGACCGATGACACTGGCGTGCTCGGATTTGTCTCCGTAAAGGGGGCTGAGGTCGTCAAACTCTACGTCAGCAACCGCGCTCGTGGGACCGGTGCAGCCCACGTGTTACTCTCATTCGCGGAAAAACTTCTGCGTGACGCAGGGATAACAAAGGCGATGTTACTCTGTACGGCAGGCAACTTCCGAGCTGAGCGATTCTATAAGCGGGAGGGATGGGACCTTTCTCATTCCTTCGAAGATGCACTTTGGACGCCAGAGGGCGACAGAAAGAAATTCATCGTATCGACACATCGCTTTGAGAAAGATCTGAAGCTCGCCCCCTAATAGCACTGCGCGAAAGTCAGGATTTTCACCACCGTCTTTTGGCGGCCAACGACCGAGTAGGTCCGAAAACAGCCGCTCTCTGTAGAATGCCGTTCAATTCCTGGCGTCGTCCAACTGTCATTTTCGTGGAGCATTCTGCGATCTGCGGTGGTTGATCGTGGCCAACACTTGCCGCACCTTGATGCGCAAGATGGGGGTGCGGATGCTGATCATCGATGAGATACACGCCATGCTGACTGGGACCTATCGGCAGTAACGGGTCTTCCTCAATGTCATTCGCTTTCTCGCAAATGACCTGAAAGTTCCGCTGATTTGCGCCGGCACGGATCTGGCTCGCCAGGCGTTGTTGACGGATCCGCAGCTTGCGGAGCGGTTCGAGGCCTTTCACCTCAAGCGCTGGTCCAATACGCAGCAGCTTGCACAACTGCTCGCAAGCCTCGGGAGCATCCTTCCTTTGCGTGAGCCGTCGCAGCTTGGCTCTGCGGCGGTTCGGCGCAAGGTGCTGGACATGACCGACGGCGTCACAGTCCGGATTTTTCGGCTCATCGAGACCGTGGCGGTTGAAGCCGTCCGGACTGGTACGGAGGCAATCACACTGGACAGTTTCGACGGTGACAACCTCGTGCTGCCACTCGTCGCTATGGCGCGACGATCGGAACGCCGCCTACAGCAGCAGGCAAGTTCATGAGACATGTACGGCTGCTGGCCGTCGCACCTCGTCCCTGTGACGACGAACTTCTCAGTTGTTGGCATTGGCGGGTGTCGAGCCATTATTCCATCTCACCCCAGCAGGTCGAAGACTGGATAACCAAGTCCTCCGGCGGCCAGCACCCTAGTTTCTTCAGCCGCGACTTCCATCCCGATCGAGCCGCAAGTCGATCATGGGCGCTTGCCTGCCGCCTGCAGCAAGCAGATTTGGAGCGACTGTCTCTGCAAAGTACCGAACGCAGCAGGGCCTCATTCGTGAGCGATCCCGAGAGGTGGCTGGGTTTGTCTGAACAGTTTCGGGCGTTTTGCTAAGTGGATTTTCGCCTCGATTATGCCGCCACCATCATGGGTGCCAGCGCGTTGAAGTAGGCCTGATCCGGCGTCTGCCGGTCAAGGGATGAATGTGGGCGTCTGCTATTGTAAAAGGTCAGATATCGGCCAATGCCGACGCGGGCCTCAGACACGGTCTTGTAGGCGTGGAGGTAGACCTCCTCGTATTTGATCGACCGCCAGAGCCGCTCGACGAAGACGTTGTCGCGCCATGCGCCCTTGCCATCCATCGAGATGGCGATCTCAGCTTTCTTCAGCACCGCCGTGAAGTCCACCGAGGTAAACTGCGAGCCCTGATCCGTGTTGAAGATGTCGGGCTTGCCATAGCGGGCGAGCGCTTCTTCGATCGCTTCGATGCAGAAGGCCGCTTCCATCGTGATCGACAGCCGCCACGACAGAACCCTTCGGCTGAACCAGTCCACGACGGCGCAGAGATAGACGAAGCCGCGAGCCATGGGGATATAGGTCAGGTCCATCGCCCAGACATGGTTGGGCCGGGTGACCGACAGCTTGCGCAAGAGGTAAGGATAGATTTTGTGCCCAGGTGCCGGTTTCGACGTGTTCGGGCGGCGGTAGATCGCCTCGATGCCCATCTTCTTCATCAGCGTGGCGACGTGCAGCCGCCCAGTTTCCAGCCCGTCGGCCCTCAAGAGCCCTTGCAACATCCGACTTCCGGCAAAAGGGTAGTTGAGATGCAGTTCGTCGATCCGCCGCATCAGGGCGAGATCGCCTTCAGACACTGGACGGGGCAGATAATAGATGCTGCCACGGCTGAAGCCGAGAAGCCTCGCCTGGCGTGCGACCGACAGTTTGTGCTCGCGGTCGATCATTTCTTTCCGCCCAGCAATCCCGCCTTGCCGAGCGCACCGGACAAAAAATCGTTCTCCAGTGTCAGTTCGCCGATTTTGGCGTGCAGCGTTTTGACATCGATGGTCGGGCCCGCCGGTTCCGCCTTGGCTTCATCGCCGAAAACACCCGTCGCCCCCTCAAGGAGCTGGTCTTTCCACTGTTTGATCTGGTTGGCGTGCACATCGAACTGTTGGGATAATTCCACCAGTGTCTGCTCACCCCGGATGGCGGCGAGCGCCACCTTTGCTTTGAAAGCCGGGCTGTGGTTCCGGCGCGGTCGTCTCGTCATGGTATCTCCTGTTCCCGGCATCTAAGCCGAAGTCAGGCAGAATTTCCACTTATCCCCCCTGTGCAGATTTCCCGAGCCAGCTCTCCGTTCATCCAGGGCGGCCGACATACAGCGTCAGGAAGTCGAAACCCATCACTATCGATACTTAGATACTATCGATAGTTAATATCTCTCATCGAAGAAGCAGGCTATGACGCTAGCAAATGGCTCGATTGCTTTCGTTTAATGACTACGGCATATTGAATTCAATGGTTTATGATATCGGCAAGATCGATCTGCGAGCACTCATTTTACCGGCGGCCCGGGCCGGCGAGGCTTTAGCGCGCCTCGACGAGCGCGTCGCCCGCTCGCCGATCCGCGACGGCTTTCTCGAACGGCAGAACTTCGCTGACGCCATCGCGTCCCTGTGGGTTGATGGCGAACTCGTCCACCTCGAGGATCTCGTCCTGCACGACGCCCGCCTCGATATCCGCACACCCACCCATGAGCTGACCATTGCCCATTCCATCCTGCGCGCCCGCCGTCAGATTTTTGCGCATCCGCGCGAATGGGCGCTGAGTGCCGCCGGCGTCGCCCGGCTGCGGGGCAGGGGAGTGGGCGACGAACCCGGTCTACCGTGCTCTAACTTGCCGCTCTCGGCCGACGAAGATGACGACGATCTTGCATTTGGCGATCGGGACCATGACGATGATTTTGCCGAGATCGATGCGGTGCTGGCGCGCAGTACTGCGGTCCTCGACGGATCGGCCGTCGCCCGACCGGCGGGCGACCGCGATCCACTGGTCTACGATGCCGACTGGGACGAAGACGAGCGGCTCGAACAATGGCGCGTGGTCCTCGGCGAAACCGATGGTCTCTCGCCTGTGCTGCGCGCGTCAATTCTGCTCGACGCGTGGAACGCGATCGAGGTGCTTCAGCATCGCGCCGAACTCGGCCGTCAGCTCGTCGCCTCGCTTCTGCGTCGCGATGGCACGACGCCGGCCCACCTGCCGGCCCTCAATATCGGGCTGCGCAGCGTGCGGCGCGAGCGGCGGCATGCCGGAAGCCAGATGACGCGGATAATGGCGATGCTCGAGGCGTTTTCTGCAGCAGCCGAACTGGGGATGAAGGAACACGACCGGATCCTCCTTGCCCGACAACAACTGGAGCGACAAACATCCGCCAGAAGCGTGAATTCAAAACTGTCGCGGCTCGTTGATCTGGTCGTGGCTCGGCCCGTCGTTTCCGCGACCATGATTGCACAAGAACTTAATGTTACACCGCAAGGGGCGCGCCATCTGGCGGCGCAGCTGCCGCTGCGGGAGATGACGGGCAGGGGAAGGTTTCGGGCATGGGGGGTGCTGTAGGCGGGTTGCAGATGAGCGATGACGTCGAGATATCCTAACATTAGCGAAAAAATCGACATCGCTGAAATGTCAGAGATATTTCTGTCGCAAAAGTCGGGCGCAAAAGTCAAAGTTTTGCGACCGACATTTGCGACGATTGTTAAAGTGAAAAAAGACCCAGTCCGGCTCGCACTTCCTCAAGGGTTGCTTGGGTCCGCTCGCGCGCTCTGACGGTGCCCTCCCGCAGGAGGTTCATGACATAGCCCGGATCTTCCGCGTATTGGGCACGGCGGTCCCTGATTGGAGCGAGCAGGGATTGCAGAACATCCTCAAGCTGCCCCTTCACTGGCATGTCGCCCAGCCCGCCCCGACGATATCGGGTCTTGAGGTCCTCAATATTGGCCGGATCGTCGTCAAAGGCATCGAGATAGGTGAAGACAACATTGCCCTCGACCGTTCCGGGGTCAGAAGCGCGGATATGATGAGGGTCCGTATACATCTGTCGAACGGCATCACGGATTTCATCCGGCGAGGCGGAAAGCAGAATAGCATTCCCCTGCGATTTGCTCATCTTGGCCTTGCCGTCGATCCCCGGCAGACGGCCAACGGTTGGGATCATTGCGTGGGCTTCCGGCAGGAGGTCACGGCCGATCTGCCGATTCAGTCGCCGAACGATTTCATTTGTCTGTTCGATAAGCGGGGCCTGGTCCTCGCCCACGGGAACGATCGTTGCCTTGAACGCGGTAACGTCGGCCGCCTGCGCAACGGGATAGCAAAGAAATCCGGCTGGAACGTCGCGTTCGAAGCCGCGAAGCTGGATTTCTGTTTTGATCGTCGGATTTCGCTCCAGCCGGGCGACGGTCACGAAATTCATGTAGAGCATGGTCAATTCGGCCAACGCCGGCAGGGCCGATTGCACGCAGATGGTCGTCAGGGCAGGATCGATGCCCACAGCCAGATAGTCGAAGGCGACTTCGAGCACGTTGCGCCGTACCTTCTCTGGATCATGAGCATTGTCGGTCAAAGCCTGTATGTCCGCGAGAAGTAAGAACTGCTCGTGGGTATGCTGAAGCGTGACGCGGTTCTTCAAAGATCCGACGTAGTGGCCGAGATGAAGGGGGCCGGTCGTTCGATCCCCTGTCAGAATGACCGGGCGTTTATTCGTGGAATTGGACATGAGGGGCTCCATAAGGGAGCCGCCGTGATCGGAAAGACTAATGGGAAATGACCATGCCTGCCGGATCACGGCGGCAAAGGGTCAATTTCAAAATGACGACATGCCGCTCCTAACGGGAGCGCCACCAGATGCTGAGGCTGATATTGGCGAGGTCTATCATGTCAGATAGATGCCACATGCCGCCGATATCTCGCAAGTGCCTTTGCGAGATTCGTGAATGTCAGGACATTCGCGAAAATTCAGAGAGATCGGCTCGCGCGCGCCAAGCCATGGGCAACCAGTCGGTCAATCGTTTCGGTATAGCTGACGCCGCTTGCCGCCATGACCTTCGAATACATGCTGACGTCCGTAAATCCGGGAATCGTGTTGAGTTCGTTGACCAGAATTCGCATGTCCTCTGTCACGAAGAAGTCCGCCCTCGACATGCTATCGCAGCCCAATGCACGGAACGCTATCGCTGCATAGGCTCGGATTTTCTCCTCGACTTCGTGAGGTAACTCGGCCGGCACCCTCAGCGCTGCCCCGTTCGAGTCTATATATTTGGCGTCATAGGTATAAAAGCCATGGCTTTCAGCCGGAATGATCTCACCTGTCCTTGATACGAACAGGGAGCCATCAGTATTTTCTAAAACGGCACATTCTATCTCACGCCCCTGAATGAACTCCTCCGCGAGAAGCTTTCTGTCGTGCCGAAAACCTTCTGAAAGGGCGGCCTCATAATCCGCATTGTTCGAAACCTTGCTGACTCCGACCGAAGAACCTTGGCGAGCCGGCTTAACGAACATGGGTAGCCCGAGCGTCCGCGCAAGTTCACCAAACGTTGGTGCTGCACCGTGATGTATTGTGATAGAACGCGCGGCTGGCACGCCTGCATCATTGAACAATCGCTTGGCGATGTCCTTGTCGAGTGCGTTGGCGGAGCCGGGTATGCCGCATCCTGCCAGTGGCACAGATGCTACCTCTGCCAGCCCTTGCACTGCGCCGTCCTCGCCGTGAAGCCCATGCAAGACAGGAAACAGGATATCAATCTTTGGCAGCTCATAGGCAGCGCGATCAACAGGAAGGGCGATTATCCGCCCATATCCCCCTGGAATGAAACAAAGCTCTGTGCCGATCGACGGAGTTGCCAGCGTGCCACTTTCAAAAACACTCAGTAGCCATTGTCCCTCACGTGTGACGAAAATAGGTGTGGCATTGTATTTTTCAGGGGCCAGCGCATTCATGACGTTGGTCGCAGAGAGAACCGACACATTGTGCTCGGCCGATCGGCCGCCATAAATCACGGCAATACGTATTTTTGGATTGTTCTTTCTTTCCATCATAAGGCTGTCCAACTGCAGTTCCATATTCTCATTACCGTAGCACAGCGCTTTTCCTGAAAGTGATCGCAAATGTAGCGATAGCAACTTCCAGACCGGCCGCGACCAACAATGCCGATAGAAGCGCCTCTTTTCCGAAGTTGACCAGAATCCAGCCGCCGAGAACGGGGAAGCCGAATATGCCAACAAAATAAAAGAGGACGAACCAGGTCAGAGCCGCATGGCGGTGCTCTGGCGCGGCGCTATTGACCGCCCATGTCTGAATGACGGGATAGACCAGGCCATAGCCGATGCCTGTCAGTATCGCCGACACGATCTGAAAAACAGGAGACGAAGGAACTCCGAACATCGCCACCACACCGCAAATCATAACCAGCAGCAGCCCGATCGCAAGGCCAGACTGCGGTAGCCTTGCAAGAAAGCGAGCCAGCGTAATACGCGCTCCGACAACCGTGACCGCATAGAAGATGAAAAACGAACTGGCGTTGGCCTTCGTACCCTCGACCAGTGAACTCTGGAAACTCATCAGGCCCGAGAAAACGCAGGCTCCAAGCCCGACCATCAAGATTGGCCGGATGGTGTGTGATGGCGCAATGCGTGCGATGTCACGCACCCACGGGCGGATCGCCTGCCCTTGCCTCGGAAGGGGAGATTTGTTGCCGAATGCCAGCAGTAAAATGCTCGCGGCAAGCGCAGCAAATGCGACCAACAGGAAAGCAGTCTCGATAGCCAGCCCGAAATCCCCGATGGCGAGGTTGACGACCACAGGACCGCCACCGATTCCTGCCATCTGGAATGCACCGAAGCGCGTGAACCAGAACCCTCGATCTGCGTCCGTCACCCGCTCGGACAATGCCATGGGCGCGCCGATGTAGAACATGCCCCAGCCAAGGCCGATCAAAGCACCGGCAACACGGCTAAGGGCAATCCCGTGGGCGCCAGCAAAGGCCAGTACGAGGAAACCGCAGGCGATCGACAGGGCGGCAATTGCCGTCATTCGTGCGGCATCAATGCGACCTGAAAACCACCCGACCAGAGGAACGCCGGCAAATGTGCCGATCATCGCTGCGCCCAAGGCCAAGCCGGTATCGATGTCATCTCCACCACGAGCGCGGATGTAAGCCGAAAACAGGAAGGTCGCACCATATCCGGCTGCGGCAAATATGGTGCCTGCGAACAGGAATGGCGCGGAAGCGGCGCGCATAGAAGTCATTTGAACCTCGAAAAAGATTGAAGTGGCTCTATTAAATAGCAATAATGTTCATTATTTAAGCGCCACTTCGCGCTCCTTCCTTGAGCCACTTTTGGAGGAATCAATGAGCCAGACGCGAAGACGTGAGAGCCTTTCGGCGGCGTTTCTTCCACAAATCGATCTGGAGTCGGAAATTTCTCTGGTAAGGCAGCTCTACCTCTCGCTGCGTAACGCCATCATGGCTGGCCGCTTGGGATCGGGACATAGACTGCCCTCGACCCGGTTGGCGGCGAAGGAATGGAAGCTATCGCGCGGCTCCGTCGCTGAAGCTTATGAAATCCTGATCGCTGAGGGCTATGCGAGCGCCAGGCATGGGTCCGGCACCTATGTTTCACCGGGTCTGCCTGACGTATTCAGCCAGCCAGACAATTCGATGCAGCCGGGCACAGATTCGCCGTGCCGTACCGTTTCAGTAGCAGCGGCGAAGGCCCTTTCCCTGGCGACCAGCCTTGAGACGCCGAAGCAGTTGCCCTTTGCAACAGGCCGCATTGTCCATGATGAACGAACGACACGCTTGCTCAGCCGTATTGCCGGCCGATACCTGAACTATTCCAGCGATGGATACGGCGACATTCAGGGGGAAGGGGAACTAAGATCGGCTATCGTTGCTTATCTCACCGCCTCGCGTGGCGTGCGCTGCACCAGTGATCAGGTGTTCATCACATCTGGAACTCAGCAGGCCCTCGATCTCGCCTTTCGCGTTCTGGTTACGCCGGGAGACACCGTTTTCGTGGAAGACCCCTGCTACCCGCCCGCGAGACATGCCTTGATCCTTCAAGGAGCCAAAATCGTCGGGTATCCGGTAGATCGGGACGGTCTCATTACCGAAGCTCTGGTCCGTGCCAATGTAGACCCGCCAGCGCTCATCTACGTCACCCCCTCGCATCAATATCCGTCGGGAGCGGCTCTCCCCCTCCCGCGCAGGCTGGAACTCCTCTCTTACGCGCGGGAAAACGGCTGCTGGATTATTGAAGACGATTACGACAGCGAGTTTCGCTACGATGGGCATCCGATCGCATCGTTGCAGGGACTCGATCAGGCCAACAGGGTCATTTATGCGGGAACCTTCAGCAAATCTCTTCTGCCGAGTTTTCGGGTTGGCTATCTGGTGGTGCCACCCGATCTGACGCAGGTATTTCGGGCGGTGCGTCCGATCCTTGATCGCTTCCCCCCGGTGCTACCGCAACGCATCGTGGCCGATTTTCTGAACGAAGGCTATTTTCCCGCGCATCTTCGACGGCTGAGAGAGCGCCACAGGGCCTCGCGTGACCTGCTTGCCCACCTCCTACAGGAACGTATGGGTGACCATTTGAACGTCTCCAGTCCGGAGCAGGGCATTCACCTGACGGTGCGGAGTGCCGGAATATGGAGTGACGATGTTGCCGTTTCGAACGCTGCGCGAAAGCGCGGCGTTATCGTCATTCCGATCTCTCCCATGCATGTCTCCGGCTCTCCCGCGCCGGGACTGATGCTCGGGTTTTCAGGGCTTTCAGAGCAGGAAGCCGATATTGGGACGCAATGGCTGACAAGGATGTTCGATCAGGAGCGTTTTCAATAGTTTTAGTCGTTCGTCATTTCCGACCACCGTCGTCGCAAATCTCCCGACATTTGCTCGATATGTTACTCCGACTTTTGCAGCGTTGCAAAATCAGGAATTTTGCGAAACTAGCTGGCTACGATCACCTTGCCAGTAATCGCCCCTTCCACGCTCTTCGCGTAGGCAAGCCCTACTCTCTTTGAGGACACGGGTTCGTGGCCGGGGAACCATTCCCCGTATCTCGGCACGGACACGTCCAGCAGGCCAGGGCTCACGACATTGATGCGAAGGCCGCGAGGCATCTCGATAGCCGCGCCATGAACAAATCCACCGAGCGCGCCATTTGCCGCCGCTGCGCCTGTTCCCATCCGGATAGGGTCGCGATCAAGCACGCCGCTCGTCAATGTGAACGAGCCGCCATCGCTGATCCTGTTCAAACCAGCCAAGACTAGATTCACCTGCCCCATGACCTTATCGCGCAGGCCCAACATGAATGTCTCTTCGGTAAACTCGGCAAGGGGCCCGAAATGAACGTTCCCGGCAGTCGAAATGACGGCATCCACGTTGCCGCATTGGGCGTACATGGCATCGACCGAGGCGCGGTCGGCCATGTCAACCCGAATATCGCCACTCGACCGCCCGGCCTTAATGATCTCATGGCGCCCGCGCAGTTCCTCGCAGGCGGCTTTCCCAATATCGCCTTCAGCGCCGACGACAATAATTCTCATAGCCTTTCCCTCCCCATTTCATCATACCGTTTGAGCTTATAGGCGAGGAGTTCGGCGCAGTGATCCAAGGCAGCTCGGCGCTTATGCAATTGCTCGGCGTGACCAAGTAACACGGCCTTGCGTTCGGATAGCGTTTCGTGGCCGTGCTGGTAGAGCTGCGCAAAATGGCGCATCTGTTCCATAGGCATGCCCGTCTCTCGCAGCGAGGACAAAAGAACAAGCCATTCAATGTTTTCGGCTGAAAAAACTCTCCGCCCGTCGCTTCCGCGCCCGACTTTCGGAAGCAGTCCCAATTTTTCATAGTAGCGGATGGTGTCGATACTCAACCCGCTTGTAGATGCAGCTTCTGAAATCCGCATATCCTGCCCTAGACTGTGATGCCGTGCAGGTTAGCAAGCTGGAGTAGCTCCAGGTCAAGAGGGAATTCGCCGTTTCTGTTGAGCGGCTTGTTGCGATAATCCCGACTTTTTTCGCGATTTTCATAGATGATTTCTGCGACGTTACAAAATCAGGATTTCCGCGACGGACCCCTAAGTCATACTGGGCCGAATATTTCTCGAAGGCGCTGCGTGATGGTCCGCACGGGTGCTGATCGCCTGAGATCGGAATGCACGGCCAACCATATATCCCGGTGGATCAGCGGCGTGTTCGGCGGGGCTGGAATAAGCCCCGCATCGGACATACCCATGAAATCCGGCAGCGCCGCGATGCCTGCACCAGCCCGCGCAGCGGCCTGTTGGATCTCAAGGCTGCTGGCATAGAACGAAAAGGACCGGCCTCCCGCAAAAACCTCGATCGCCGTTTGCTGTGGAACGCCCGCCAACGGCGCATCATACCCGATGAACCGCCAGTTTTCTTTGTCGGTGACGGCGAGATATCCGGGGCTGGCAAAGAGCCGGAAATTTATCGTTCCCAATTTCGTAATGGTCAGTTCGCCATCCTCTGGCCGGCTCAAGCGAATGGCAATATCCGCCTCGCCTCTATCAAGGGAGGCGGTGCGGCCCTCTCCGATGATCCTAATCGTCAAGCGTGGGTGATGCCTTTGCAGATCGACCAGTGGCGCCGTCAGGATTTCGACGGCAAGCGCAGGCGGGGCGCTGATTGTGACGGTCCCGGACAAATCATGCCGCGCACCATCGGCGGCCCTTCGGACCGCTCGGGCCTCGCTCTCCATCCTGTCCGCAATGGCAGCTATCCGCTCACCATCAGACGTCAAGGTCCAGCGCCGGCCCCTCCGGTCAACGAGCGGGATACCAAGTTGCTCTTCCAATGAGGCGATACGGCGGGCCACTGTCGCATGTTCGACACCAAGAAGCCGCGCCGCAGCCGATAAGGTGCCAGCGGAGGCCAGGGCGCTGAAATGTCTAAGGTCGTCCCAGTTCATTCGTTAAATAATTCACATTGGTTGCCAGAAAATAGAGAATTTTCAATCGGAATACAAGATGCGATGACACCGCCATAGAGGCGGAGATGAACAGCATGGATAGAAAAGTAGAACTGATCGCAACAGGCGACATCTATAACCTCCGGGTTTCCGGCATTGAGCCCGAGCCGCCAGGACCGGACGAGTTGCGCATTCGCCATGTGGGCATTGGTGTAAACTTCATCGACATATATCAGCGGACTGGTTTGTATCCTTTGCCGCTGCCTGCCGTGTTGGGTGTCGAAGGTGCCGGCATCGTTGAAGCGGTTGGTTCCGAAGCCGGTGAGTTTCATGTCGGGGACAGGATTGCCTACGCCGGTATCCCAGGTGGGTACGCTTCCACCCGCCGCCTGCCAGCTTGGCGAGCGATCAAGTTGCCAGATGATATCAGCACGAGAATCGCCGCCGGTTCCTTCTTGCGCGGATTGACGGCACATATGCTCCTGACTCGAACTTATCGAGCCGAACGCGGGACTACGTTGCTCATCCCTGCTGCCGCCGGCGGCTTGGGGGCAACGCTGACCCGGTGGGCAAAACACTTGGGCTGTATCGTGATCGGCACGGTTGGGTCGCCCGAAAAAGCCCGCATTGCGCACGCTAACGGTGCCGATCACGTCATTGTCGGCCGCAATGCGGATATGGTGGCGGAGGTCGCCCGGCTGACACATGCCAAAGGCGTGGATTTCGCCATCGACGGTATCGGCGGCGATATGCTTGGCAAGACACTCGGCTGTGTTCGGCGATTTGGTGTTGTGGCCTCCATCGGACAGGTAGGCGGGCCGATCCCTGCAATCCCGGTGCAAGAACTGGGGCCGATCCGCTCTCTGTCACTCGCACGTCCAAGCGTCATGGCCTATGCCGCAGAGCAGGAAACTTACCGCGTTGCGACCCAAGCGGTGATAGCCGTAATTCGGCAAGGTATCATTGCGAGCGCCGGCCGCGACTATCCATTGGAAGAGGCCGCTCAAGCCCAAAGCGATCTCGAAACTGGCAAGACAACGGGCAGCATTCTGCTGCTGCCCTAGAATTTAGAGCTTTCTTCCCTTGTCGCAGAAATTCCGACATTTGCTCGAATTTTATAACTGACTTTTGCAGCGTCCGAAATTCAGGAATTTCGCGAATCTGTACGGGCTTCATAAGCTAACCAATCCCGAAAGTGCGCAACGGCGGGTCGTTGCAGCGCCGCCGCCGTGCTCACGGCGTAATAGGCGAAGTTCGTCGGCCACTGGATCGAGATAGGCCGCACGAGACGCCCGGAACGGAGATCGTCGTCGGCATAGGTATCACGAACCAGGGCGAGCCCTTGTCCCGCTACGGCCGCCTTCACCATCAGATGGTCGTCGGAGAAAGAGGGGCCGGGAAGTTGTGCAGACACGTCCCCGCCATATGCCTCGAACCAGAGCCGCCAATCCGCACGGTCAAGGTCGTGCAGAAGAGGAAACGCAAGGCAATCGGCAGGAACCTTGATAGGGGCGCGGCCCTGAAGAAGTTGCGGACTGGCGACAACGATCAACTCGGGAGCGATGAGAGGGACCGACAGAAGCCCCGGATAGTCCCCTAGCCCGTGCCTGATCGCCATATCCACCGGCTCGCGCTTCAGGTCCACGATGCGGCTGTCGGTTTCCAGCTCGATATCGATTTGGGGATAGAGCTTCGCGAAACGCGACATGCGCGGGACCAGCCAGTTCGCAGCAAAGGACGCCATGGTGCTCACCCTGACGCGATGAGCGGATGGCTGCTCCAATCCGCGACGCGCTTCCTCGATCCGGCGGAATGGCTCGTCCAAGACAGCGAACAACGTTTGGCCGACTTCGGTCAATGTGACACCTGCCGCTGTTCTCCTGAACAGCCGATGCCCCACCTGTTCTTCCAGGCTCCGCACCCTCTGGCTAATGGCACCCGGCGTCAGCGACAAAACCTCGGCAGCATCCAGCATCCGTCCTGATCGGGCCACAGTAACGAATGTTTCGAGCAGAGAGAGAGGTATTGTCATTGGACGTGTTTAGCACAGCTAAACATGTCCAGTAAAACCATCGTTTGCTGATCGCTACCCGCTCACGGAATTGTCTCCCGAAGACATGCAGGAGAATTTCATGGATTCGAGCCAATCATCGACATCAATGCAGCAATGGGCAGTCGTCGCTTTCAGTTTTCTCGCTCTCGCTCTGGCCTTCTCGGCGCGAGCCACGCTCGGCCTGGTTATGCCGATCTGGTCCCAGGAGCTTGGCTGGTCTCGCAGCTTCGTTTCTGGATCGGCGGCGGCGGCGCTGCTGGTCATGGCGGCGGTCGCTCCGTTCGCTGGCCGTCTGGTCGATCGTCACGGAGTCCGGTCAACGCTGACGCTCGGCCTTGCGCTTGTCGGGGCCGGATGCCTGATTGTCTCGGCGACCAGCAATGCCGCCGTTTTCGTTCTGGCTTTCAGCGCATTGTCGGCGCTCGGCTTCGGGATCGTGGCGACGCATGTGGTATCGACGGCCATCGCAAGGCAATTCAATACAAACCGTGGGCTTGCGACGGGCATCGCCACCTCCGGCTCAACAGGCGGGCAATTCCTGATCGTTCCCCTGGTCGCGGCGGTTCTGACTGCATTCAGTTGGCGGTGGAGTTTCTTCACCATCGGACTTGCCTGCCTCGTGCTCATCGCGCTCCTGTGGCGGACACTGGCGACAAAGGATGGCCCCAAGGAAAACGTTTCGTCTTCTATGCCATCCGTATCCCTGAAAGATGATCTCTCTGCGATTCTCCGGAAACCGGCTTTCCATGTCCTGTTCTGGAGCTTTCTCCTTTGCGGCTACACAACGGCGGGCGTGATCGAGACACATTTCCTGCCTTACGCTTCTTTCTGCGGCTTCGGGCCTGTTCCAAGTGCTGCCGCCTACGGGGTGCTGTCGGCGGTCAACCTGCTCGGCATGATCGGAGCCGGCTGGCTGACCGACCGTATGAACCGGGTCGTTCTGCTTGGCTCGATCTACATCCTGCGCGGGCTGACCTTCCTCATCCTCATGAATGTCGGAGCCAGCTATGAAATGTTGGTCGTCTTCGCGATGCTGTTCGGCGCTGTGGACTATGCGACCGTTCCGGTGACCGCCAGCCTCGTCGCCAGCCATATCGGCCTACGCGTCATGGGTCTCGCAATGGGGCTGATCTCGGCAGGTCACTCGCTCGGTGCAGCGGCGGGCGCATATTCAGGGGGATACATCTTCGACCTGACCATGAGATATGAGTGGGTCTGGCTGATCTCAATCGGGCTTGCAGTCGGGGCGGGCCTCATGGTTTTCATGCTGCGTGACCAACCGAATCAAACGATATAGGTCTCCTGACAGGCTGTCCCGGAAATCCCGATTTTTGTTCGATATGTTGGCCCGACTTCTGCACAGTCGCAAAATCAGTAGTTTTGCAACGCGACAACCACAGGCTCGCCTTGTGGGAAGCTGATAACCTCCTTTGGTAAAGGCCAGTCCGCTGTAGTTTCCGGCTCGCCGTCCCCGTCAACATCGGCGCTCCTCAGTCGCGAAGCGAGCTGGTCTAGCGTTGTCCTCGCCTCTTGCGACAACTCGGTTGAAACGGGGAAAGGTCCTTTGATAGACCCCAGTAATCCCATGGCTTCAGTTCCAGCTTACGCAGGGCTGCGATCTCTCGAAGCAGGCTTCCCGCGACGAACCACTCCCCCCCCAAGGTTGAGGCTCGACACGCCAAATCGCGAGCCGATGCTCGGTTCGTCTTTAATCCGAAACCATGCCTCGTTTGCGGTTAGAAACCGCTCGCGCGGTACGTCCAATGTGTTGAAGGAAGCTCCACCAGCCGCCGCAAATTCCACATCGAGCCGTTTCCAGTGCTGGCCATCATGCCATTCGCAAAGCCAGTGATCTTCCCAAAAGTCGGGAACGATGTAGTCGGCAAAACCGACGCGAAGACGTGCCGGGATACCCTTGGCGCGAAAAGCGCTCGCTGCCAGAATTGCGAAATCCCGGCAGAGGCCACCAATCTTGATCTGCGTAGGATCGCCTTCAAGCAAGTTGCGCTCGGCGGCGACAGCCAGAATCTCGGTTACGGAACGAAGCTCCAGATCGATGACCTGTTTAGTGGTAAAGCCTCGTTCCTTCGACTCGGCCCCACGAGGATGCTGCATGAACGAGCCAATCCACCGGGCAGTCAACTCCGGCGCGTCGCCCCCGAGCATCAAGGCTTCACGATACGGGCCGCGTTCCGAATAAATACTTTGGGAGGCATAGAAGGCTTTGCGCATTGTCGTCTCTCTCCGATAGAGGATGAGACACGACAAGAAGGGCAAATTTTCAAAAATTGTCAATCGGGTGCTTGTCGCGAAAATCCCGACATTTGCTCGACATGATAAGCCGACTTTTGCAGCGCTGCAAAATTAGAATTTTCGCGACAGCTAAGCGAAACTGTTGTCAAATAGAGGCCATTGTTGGAAGTCATTTAGCATGGCAATCCCTTTTAGCCCTATTGGCATCGATCACGTCGTGCTGTTGATCGATGACTTGGAACGGGCGCTCGAATTCTATTTTAAGGTCATGGGATGCCAGCCCGGCTATTCCTACCCGGCGTTAGGAATGGAACAGGTGTGGTGCGGGTCATCGCTGATCGTGTTGTGGGATGTAACGCATCCGGGCGGCCAGAAAGCCGCCTCTCCTATGAGGGGAGGGCGCAACGTCGATCACATCTGCATCGCAACAGGCCCCTTTGATCATGAGGAGCTACGCAAGCATCTAACCATGCATGGGGTTGAGATTTCCCAGGAGGCTTTTCACGGCGGCGCCAGGGCATTGGCCATTCATTCTATGTGCATGATCCGTTTGGTAACAAAATCGAGATCAAAGGTCCTGCGGAATATCCCGATGGACGCACGAAAGCCAAGCCGAACGCATCCTGATCACCGGACGCGACGAAACCATTCTTTTTGCTGAGTAGCCCTCAGTTGGTCGAGATCAAAGTCTGCGAACACGGTACCTTGTCGCGTATCTCCCATCGCAAGCACCTGCCCCAACGCGCCTACAGCAAAAGAATGTCCGTCATCCTTTGGCTCTGGGTAGTTCGCCACCGCGATCCCTACCACTGACTGAAAAGCTGTTGCGCGGACCCCGGCCACGCGAATGTCTCCTACCTCGGCGTCATCGACCAGAGGGCTGCTGTTCGGCACAAGAATAATTTCTACCCCGGAACGGACGAGATCGGATGCAACTTCCGGAAACTCGCGATCCATACAGACCATGATCCCGACAGCGACCTGCCCAAGGCGCGTGTCGAGATGGATAACTGAAGATTCGTCTCCGGCCGCGCAGGCTTCTTCAGGGACATCAAAAAAGCAGATATGCCGCTTTCTCTGATGGAGTACCACATTGCCATTGCGGTCGATCAGCGCGGCGGAATTGAAAGGCTTGTGCTCCGCCTTCTCAAGAAAGGTTGCAGCGACTGCCACGCCAGTTCTACGCGCTGCGTTGCGGAATTTATCGATGAACGCTCCTTGCAAGTCTACAGCGCCATCGAGCCAAGCCCTGCGCGAGGTGGCATCTTGAGGATCAAATTTGCTATATCCATTCGAAAACATCTCAGGGAAGACAACAACGTCTGCCGCTGCATCGGCCGCATCATCAATGACGGCATCAATGTCGGTATCCGGTAGAACTTGGGCGAGCGCCACCCGAAAAGACTTGGTCGACAAATACACCGCCCTCCTGATTAGCCTGACTTCAGGTTTGATCATACATCAGCTTCAGAGCAAAAGTCATGATTTCTACGAAGGCAAGCGCGGTACGCGTCAAAAGCGGACATCGTGGCTCTTAGTCAACCTCGCCGCATCTCGATAGAATCTCATCGACAACGGAGGCGAGCGGCGCAGTGGCGTCAATGGTCGTCGCGTTCTTGGGTATGTCTTCTTTCGTTGTATGCAGTCGCACAACTGCTTCTCGCTCGGCTGGTTTTCCGCCGAACTCGTCTTCACGTCTGCTGACAAGCCGCTTCTTCAAAGTGTCCAAATCGACGTCGAGAACGAAAACCCCGTCAAACTGATCAATAAATTGATGGAAATTCCTGGAGCCGCCGCAGAAGAAGGAGATCGGGTGGCTCCGATCGGCGACCAGGGATTTTACTTTGTCGGCATTCCAAAGGTGGTGCTCGTGGCCAAAGGCCACATCCAGAACAAACCTCTCATGCTCAGAACCATCCAGCGGTTCACCCGTTTCTGGATCGCCTCTATAGGCCAACTCGCGGTCGCCATGGATTACGTGGTAACCGCGCCGCTGCAGTTCGGTGGCGACTGAAGTCTTGCCAGTCCCCGAAACGCCTTCGATCAAATAGTTCCTGACACCCATTTCGCTCTCGTTCGATGAACCGCACGCGCTTTGGCAATGGCCATGTATCCACATTGCCTTATGGTGCAGGATTTTAACAGATTTCTCACGCGTCAACTCCAGCGGATTGCGGTGCTGAAGTCTGAGACGTTAAATTTCGCGTCGCGCCGAAAGCGGAAGTGGCGGCAATGTCGCGAAATTCCCGATTAAAATTTCAATTTTGCGTCCGAGTTCTGCGCCGTCTCAGAATACGGACTTTTGCGACGGAATCCATGCCCTCATCGCCAGGAGCGTCGGCCGCTTATCGTGCCGGCGAGCGCTTGACGAACGAGCGCGATGGCCTGACGCATGATTTCCGCGCCAAGCAGGGTGTCGAACATGCGGAGATCGTGCTGCCTGAGGGCATGAATGCGGAATGGGCGAAGGACCGTTCGGCGCTTTGGAATGCGGCGGAGGCGGCTGAAAACCGGAAAGACGCGCGTGTCGCCCGTGAAGTCGAGATCGCGCTTCCGCATGAGATGACAGCCGAGCAGCGGCTTGAGCTGACGCGAGCGTTCGCGCAGGACCTGGCGAACCGTTATGACGGGGCGGTCGATTTTGCGATCCATGCACCGCATTCGGCAAGCGATGTTCGGAACCATCACGCGCATCTGTTGATGACGACACGCCAGGTCACAGAGGAAGGGCTTGGCAAGAAAACACATATCGAGTGGAAGAACGCGCGGCTGTTGAGCGAGGGGTTGCCGACGACGCAGATGCAGCTTCGCGATATCCGCCAATCATGGGAGCACCATGCGAACGAACATCTGGCGATGGCGGGGCTCGATGTCCGGGTCGATCATCGTTCGCATTCGGAGCGCGGGCTTGAGCTTGAACCGACGGAGCATATGGGTGTCCATGCCACGCAGATGCAGCGACGCGGGCTGGACGTGTCGCGCCCGGCTTGACGAGGAAGCGGCACGGCGCAACGCCGAGCTGATCCGGGAAAAGCCGGAGCAGGTTCTTGGGATCGTCACGGGCGAAAAGAGCGTGTTCGATCGGCACGACATCGCGCGGACGCTGCATCGTTATATCAACGACGATCCGCAGGCGTTCCAGAATGCGTTTGCCACCGTTATGGCTTCGCCGGCGCTGGTAGAATTGCAGGGGGAGTGGTCTAACCCGGAGACGGGCGAGATCGAGCTTGCGCGATATTCGACCCGTGAAATGGTGGGGATCGAATCCGGCATGGCGAAATCGGCCGAGCGGATGGCTGATGACCGAAGCCATGGTGTCGATCGGCGGCATGTCGGCCGTGCGATCGAGCGACAGGATGCCGCCATTCAGGAAAGTTCCGGCGATGTTTCGGCGCGGCTTTCCGACGAACAGCGCCGGGCGATCGAGCATATTACCGGGCCGGAGCAGATCGCGGCGGTCGTCGGCTATGCCGGCGCTGGCAAGAGCACGATGCTCGCCGCCGCACGGGAGGCATGGGAGGCACAGGGCTACACCGTTCATGGCGCGGCCTTGTCGGGGAAGGCGGCCGAGGGGTTGGAGGAAAGCTCTGGCATCCGGAGCCGCACGCTCGCGTGATGGGACATGAGTTGGCAGAACGACAAGCGTCAGCTTGGCCGCGGCGACGTGTTCGTGATCGACGAGCGGGCATGATCGGGAGCCGGCAGCTCTCCCGGTTCATCAACGAGGCGGAGCAGCGCGGGGCAAAGATCGTCCTTATCGGCGATCATGAGCAGCTCCAGGCGATCGGGGCCGGCGCACCGTTCCGCGCCATTGCCGAGCAGATCGGCCACGCCGAGCTGTCGGAGATACGCCGGCAGCGCGTGGACTGGCAGCGGGAGGCGTCCGTCGCCTTCGCCACGCACCGCACGGCCGAGGGCCTGGCTGCCTATCGGGACAATGGAAACATCCGGCTCAGCGAAACGCGGGGCGAGGCGCGCGGCGAGATTGTCCGCGACTACCTTGCCGATCGCGACGAGCGGCCGGAGGGCACGCGCGTTGCGATGGCACATCGCCGCGCCGACGTTCGCGCCATCAACGACGCGATCCGATCGGCCCTGCAGGACAGCTACCGGCTGGCACGCGGCGAGGAGGGGCACGGCCCCCTCGGGCGCGAGGTCTCGTTCCAGACCAATGACGGCAAGCGATCGTTCGCGCCCGGTGACCGTATCGTGTTCCTGGAGAACAATCGTGACCTTGGCGTCAAGAACGGAATGCTCGGCACGGTTCATCAGGTCGAGCCGGGCCGACCGGGTGCCGGCCCCATGATCGTGGCGCAGCTCGACGGCCGTGGCGCTGAGATCATCACCGTGCCGATGAACGATTATCGCGCCATTGACCACGGTTATGCGACGACCATCCACAAGAACCAGGGGGCGACGGTGGATCGGAGCTTCGTGCTGGCGTCAGGCACGATGGACCGGCATCTGACCTATGTCGCCATGACCCGGCATCGCGACGGGGTGTCGCTCTATGCGGACGCCCAGGAGTTCGGCGACCGGCAAGCCGACCAAAGGTTGGCCCCCGGCCGTCTGGTCGAGCATGGCAAGGCTCCCTATGAGCACCAGGCCGGGAACCGCGACAGCTATTTCGTGACGCTGGAGAACGACAAGGGTCAGAAGCACACGGTCTGGGGCGTGGACCTTCAGCGTGCGATGACCGAGGCCGCGCCTTCGATCGGGGCGAAGATCGGGCTTGAGCATCGCGGATCGGAGACGGTGCGTCTTCCGGACGGCACAGAGGCGCAGCGCAATGCGTGGAAAGTCCATGACGCCGGCGAGCTGGCCTCCGCCCAACTTGAAAACCGGCTCAGCCGGTCGGGCGCGAAGGAAACGACGCTCGATTACACCCGCGACTTCGCCGAGCGGCGAGGGATTGCCGAGACGTTCGGCATTCGCAGCGACATCGAGCTGCCGCGTGCCGAGGTGCCGCGCATCGAGACACCGCACCAGGACCTCGCCGTCGATCGCGGCGACGATCGGCGGCAGGAGGCGCAGCGGGACCGTCAGGAGCCACGACAGGAACAGCGCCGCAGTGCCTTCGACGGGCTGAAGCTGTCACGCAGCGCGGCCACCGACGTGCCCGCTCGCGAGCAGGGGCGGGCGCAGGAGGTCCAGACGCCGGCGCGTGAGGCCGAGGCGCGCCAGCCCGGCATGTTCGACGGGTTGCGGCTCAAGGCCTCGCCCGCGCCCGCCGCACGGTCGGAGAAAATCAGAGGAGAGCAGGATCTTCCAATCCATCGTTCGCCCGATCGTCTAAGGCCCCTGTCCGGGTTCGAGCAGGTCGTCGATCGCTATGCGCGGGCTTTCAGCGCGGCCGACAAGCAGGCGCGCGCGGGGTTGCCCGTTCTCGAAGCGCAAAAACAGGAGCTTCATCAGGCAGGGCTTGTCCTCGATCAGGCGCGGCCCGGAGCGTCGGCGCTGATCGTATCGGCCGCGCGGCACGATCCGGAGGCGGCCCGCGCCCTGGCGGACCTGTCCGGCCGGGAGCGGGTCGGCCAGCTCGTCGCCGGCATGGACCGGGAACGTGCGGCGCTGGCGGACCCGAATGTTCGCGCCGATCGGCTGATCGACCGTTGGCAGGAACTCGACAAAGAGCGCCAGGCCCTTCGCGGATGGCGGCAGGACGAGGCGCGGGGGAAGGTCGAAGGACAGATGCGGAAGGTCGCCGGCGCGATCGAGCGCGATCCGCAGGTGGAATCCATCGTGCGCGGCCGCGCGAAGGAACTCGGGATCGGCTCGCCGCAGCGCGATCGCAGCATCACCCTGCAAATGGAGCAGCAGCTGACCCGGGGGCGCAGCATCGGACTTGAACGATAGGAGCAGATATGACGGACGACGACAGGGAGCCATTCGCGCCAGAAGCCATCGACAGCCCTGATGAGGAGGCCGGCGATCCGGCTGCCGCGTTCGAGGCGCTGCGCGAGACGGTCGAAGACCTCGCCGGTGATCTTTCCCGCGAAATGACGACGATCCGCAAAGGCGTGGAGGCGGCGTTCGATCGGTTCGAGGCGTTCGGGGAGCCCACCGACTACAGTGCCGATCTCGGCCGCCTCGTCCAGGGCTTGGCCCGTGGTCGGGGAGCGGCTGAAGGCCGTCGAGGCGTCGCCGATCCTCAAGAACGGTCCCGAGCACCATGCCCGCGTGCTGGAGCGTGGCGGCGAGAGCCTGGTGAGGACGGCCGCGCAGCAGTCCCAGAACGAGAGCCGTGATTTCCAGCGTGTCGCGCGCGAAATGACCGGACAGATCGCGAGCGCCCGTGAACGGCGGACGCAAAACCGGTGGCTTGGGGTTTCCGGCCTGACCGGCTTTGCCGCCGGCATTCTCGCGATCCTGTTTCTGCCGGCAATGTTGCCAGGCCCCGTCGCTCCGCGTGTCGCCAGCGTCATCATGGCGGAGCCGCCATGGCAGGCCGGTATGAGCCTCATGAAGTTCGACAGTCTGGCCTCCTGGGATCGGGTGGCGGCCGCCGACCAACTCATTCAGGCGAACAGGGCCGTGGTGGCGGCATGCCAGGAGGCAGCAGGCAAGACCGGCAAGGATCAGAAATGCTCGATCACCGTGGCAGCGTCGGAGCAGCAGCCGACACCTTGATGCGGGTTCTCCATTAGTCTGGATCGTGCCATACGTCCTCTGTTCTAGGCTGACCACAAAAATGTTGTATTTTATCACTTTTGAGGGTATTTGGTGTTTTCTAAACGACGGTTTCGGGAGGAAATGCTATGAGTTTCGGTGCTAGAGTCCGCGTATCGCGGCAATCACGGGATTGGTCGCAGACCGATCTGGCAAATGCCGTGGGAACGTCCCAAACGTGTATTTATAATTGGGAATCTGATCAAACCTACCCGCGCCCCGCCAATATGGTTGCTCTGGCAACGGCTCTAGGGGTGCCGCAGAAGTTTCTGGAAGAGGGCGAAGGCGGCGTCTCCATGGGCATGACCGTGGACGAGGTGCTGAGTTCGGCCAAAGCGGAACTAGCGCGGGTGCTTCACACGACAGCCGATCGGATCGAGCTGAAATTCAGCATGGCGTCGTAATGGCGGTAATGGCGGAGGATGTGCCTCGATGCGGTGATGGCATCGTGGCTGCGCGAGAAGGTTTCCTGAGATCGCGCCGTTTCGCTTAAGAGAATGCTTTGCGCCGACCGGCGCGCGATCGAGTTGAGAACAGAGAGGTGTAGGTCATGGAACCTGAAACCTGGCGCTACGAATATGAGCGGACGCGCTATCTGCGCGAAGTGCATGACGTGGTTCTCAAGCGGCGATTTGACGATCTCGCGGCCAATCTCTGGTCCACCGATGCCGCTGGAAACGTCACGCCACCCAGGAGTTCTGAATCGCGTCAGGGCCTCCTTCGACTGCTACTTCATACGGAGCTCGAGCAGATGGGAAGAGGCGGAGAAGACGCTCGTGACTTCAGCGAGCAAGCTCTCCGTGATGCGTCGGCCGCTGGATACGTTCCGCCTCGGCTCAAGTCGCCGTTCACCGGCTCACCGGCCTGCTATGCGAAATTTGGAAAGAGGGATCACATTCGGGCTGCCTATGAGCGGGGTGCTCTCCGGATCATGCCGGCCAGCTCTTACGACGATCCTTCCCTGAATTCGGCACAGGCCGACAAGGAGCTGGAACACGCCACGGTGACACCGAACGAGCACCTGATGTTCAAACTCTACGGCTTGAACGCGGAAGGCAAGGAAGTCGAGGTGCCGGTTCAGAAGAAGGAGCTGTTCCGGTACATGATGGTCCCTGATTTTTACGTCTGGTGCTGTGGACTTAGCTATGATGCCCGGCTGTTTCATGAGTTCGAGGCCGAAGCTGTTCTCGTCGTCAGAGATCAGGAAGCCTTTAGTTCACGGGTTCGCGATGCGGTGAAAGCGAAGGTTCCTTCCGGCGAAGTGATCGATGGGCCGCTAAGCTATTACGATCCGTATACGATCCGAAGGGACCAGCTCATTCCGATTTTCAGCAAGAACCTTCGATATCTTTATCAGAACGAGTATCGTTTCGCTTGGACGATGCCTGCCGGATCGGCGCTAGAGCCGTTTTTTATCGAGATTGGCCCAATGAGCGACATCGCTGAGTTTTATGAGACCGTTTAGAGCGTGGATCATCGCAAAAATCTGGAATTTCGCGACAAGGAGATGATTTGACGTCACCCATCAAAATTGCCGTTGCTGGCGCTGGGGGTCATATGGGCCGTGCTGTCATCTCGCTTCTCGCCACCGACCGAGCTTTCCTGCATGTCGGCAGCATCGGGCGCAGCGGTAGCATAGGCGACGGGTTGATCGATCGTGCCGCCGCGATTGAGGCGGCGGACGTGATTTTAGATTTTTCGACGGGGAGCGCCGCTGCAGAGTTGGCCGGGTTATGCGCGGAAAAGGGCGGGGCAGCCTTGGTGATCGGGGCAACAGGGTTCGAGCCGGAGGAAGTCGCCCGCATAGGCGAGGCCGCGCGCAAGATTCCAATCGTGCGCTCCGGCAATTTCTCAATCGGCGTGAATATGCTGGTGGGGCTTGTCGCCCAAGTCGCGCGCACCTTCCCGGCCGAGAATTGGGACATAGAAGTTCTGGAAGCTCATCATAGGAGGAAGATCGACGCACCTTCCGGAACGGCATTGATGCTAGGCGAAGCCGCTGCACACGGCCGAGGCGTTTCGCTCGCGTCCGTCGAGCAGCGGGGCCGTGACGGCATCACAGGCGAACGCCCTACCGGAGAAATCGGCTTTTCGGTTTTGCGGGGCGGCGGCATCGTCGGGGAACACAGCGTCATGTTCGCAGCCGCTGAAGAAATCGTGACGCTTTCTCATTCGGCGCTCGATCGTGGCATGTTCGCGCGGGGCGCATTGGCCGCCGCGCGCTGGATCGTAGGACGCGCGCCCGGTGAATATGACATGCAAGATGTTTTAGGGCTGTCGCGGAAATCCTGACATTCGTCAGTCGCACAATTTGTGCATATCATCTGTGCCGAATTCGAGAGATTGCTATCAGTTTGGAGGGAAAGATGCTTCATCATATTGAAATATATGTCTCTAATTTAGAGAAATCGTGTAAATATTGGTCAGAACTCCTCAATAATATCGGATATGCAAAGACAGCCCATTGGGATGGTGGCTTCACTCTGGCTATTGGCGATGAGGCGTATTTGACGTTCGTACAGGTGGAAGAACGACACGCTTCCAAGAATTACCATAGGAGCGGCGTCGGTCTCAACCATCTCGCCTTCAAGGTGAAAGACCGTGATGCCGTCGATGCTCTTAGGGCGTATTGCCTGGAACAGGACATACCAAGCCTTTACGATGACAGGTACCCGTTTGCGAACGGTGGATCAGACTACTACGCACTCTTTATTGAGGACCCCGATCGGATCAAGGTCGAGTTTGTGGCGAGTTAAATTTCAATCGACGTTCTTCGCACAAATCCTAACTTTCGCGACAAAATCGCTGACGTTGAATTTTCAGAGGTGTTTCTGTCGCGAAAGTCATTCGCAAAAGTCTGATTTTCGCGACTGATTTTCGCGAAATTTTAGCCCTCTATGGGTACTATCATTTCTTGGCTGGAAAGTCAGGATGCGAACGGTCTCCCAGAGAACTTCGAATATATCACCTAGCATGACGGCAACTCCTTTACCGTCATTCGACGCCACTTGTTTTCCGCTTTCAAACGACCTTATCGTTCCGATCACATGACTTGAGGTTATCCATGAAGCGTGGGCGTCTGCCATTAACGGCTCTTCGCAGTTTTGAGGTTGCTGGCCGGCTACAGAGCTTTACGCTCGCAGCGGAAGAATTGCATATTTCACAGGCGGCGATCAGCCGTCAGGTCCGTGAGCTGGAGAGCCGTTTAGGAGAAACGCTTTTCGAAAGGCGTCATCGCAGTGTCTCGCTGACGCTCGCGGGCGAAACGTTGCTCGCCGTTCTGACCAAGGCATTCGACGACATCGCCACATCGCTTGATGGCATTGGCGAAACCAAAAGGTTTTCAACCCTCGCGGTGAGCGCAGAGCCGTCGTTTGCCTCTGCTTGGCTCGTCCGCAATCTGTCGGCGTTTCAAAAAGAGCAGCCAGATATCGACATAATATTTGACGCTGATTCCCGCCTGATAGAATTCAGAACTGATCAAGCTGTAATCGCCGTTCGTCACAGCGCCTCCAAGACCAAATGGCCCAGAGTAGAGAGCCGTCACTTGGCGGCGTCAAACATGATCCCCGTCGTCGCGCCACATCTGATGGCGGAACCATCCACCAACCCATCTGATTTGCTGAAATTCCCCCTTCTGCATGAAGAAAGCCGCGATTTATGGCAGAGATGGTTTGCCGCCGCTGGCATACAAACGACTGTCCAAAAGGGAACCGTCTACGCTGATGGGGGTCTCGTCCTCCAGGCAGCTCTCCAAGGGGAGGGCATTGCTCTCATTGACGAGTTTTTTGTGCGGCGCGACCTGAATGCGGGAAGGCTAATCCAGCCGTTCGAGCTTTCAGTCTCCCACGGGGCTTATTGGCTAGTCGCTCGCAATTTCGCCGAACTTCCCGAAGCTGCTATAGCCTTTGCGCAATGGCTAACCACGACTTTAAGCGAAGGAAAACAAATAGACGGAGAATACTAGGGATTGCGTAAAGTCAGAATATTCAACACCAGGCACGTAAGTAGTCAATTTCGAACGCCCCCTCGATCGGGTTGCGGCGGTCATGCTCGCTTGGCAAATCGTAGAAGTTCAACATAAGCTGCATTGGATAGGCAGGGCTCTGATGGGTGACGGTTACAACGTCTCCATCGACAAGAAACTCGATCCTGTCGGGTGTCCAATTCATTCCGTAAATGTGCCAGTCACTCACCGTGATTGGCAGTCTTCCATCGTCAAGTTCATTGGTGAGCTGCGGGTCATGTATCTTTTTGATGCCGCGTCCTACCTTCACACCGTCGCGGTCTACGCCATGTCCGAAAGCTTCGAAGACGGTGATCTCGCCAGAGTGTTCCGGTTTATCCTCAAATCCGATCAGCCAGAGGGCTGCAAGATTCCACGGGTTAAGCCTTGCGCGGGCGCGCATTTCCAAACGGCAATACCGGGGTAGGAAAAGTCTCCTTTCCGGCAAGGCTTCGCGAACAACCAGAGCCGGGCAGAAACGATGCTGGCCTTGAGAGCTACCTATCGGTCCGGACCAATGCCCGGTTTGAAGATTTGATACCTTCACATCGCCGTTAAATTCGGGACACCACGGCTGCTGGTCATGCTCAATAGACAGGCGGAGATAACTATCCTGTATCTGATATCGTGCCTTTGTCCGCTCCTGCGAACTCCAATGCGGGAGATAATAGGGAAACCAGTTTTGGAGATTCAGAGATGGCTCATCAAAATCATCGCTGAATAGCAGTTCTGCTTCAGTATGCGCGGCATCCCCTATTGCTGCTGCGGTTTAACGTATCAAGTTCTGCAATGCATCAAAAAGTCAGTGATATTGCGAAACGAGACCGTCTTTCACAGCGGCTTCGACAATCGTAGCAGCAGGAATCGTGATCCACATACTGGCGTCAACCTCACCTGCGATTTTCAGCCAGCTTCCGACCATTTCATACCCCAAGGTATAGCCGAGCCAACGTGGATGCGAGCCGCTACCATAGAACCATGCGGGATGATCATAATTAATGGCAAAAAGCGCTTTCAGATCGACCGGAGAGTTTCGCAACTGTTCTGCCGGCACAGCTCTTTCCCATGGCTCAGGAAGGGTATTAAGCAGGCGGCCGACAAATTGCCCGGCAAGCCCTTCGCTGACCAAAGCTTCACCGAGCGTCGAACCGTAGCCATCAGGCCCAGCCATGCGTAGGCAATGATGCACTTCATGGACGATCTGGCGATGCAAAGCCCCATCCTGAAGGCTGGTCGCAAAGTTGGGATTATCAGGATCGACAGTCATCGCAAACAGCGTGTCACGGTAGGCACGACCAACGATTCCCATTTCAGGTATTGTTTGCCCTGTCAGCCGTTGAACGAGGATATCGAGGCGGGGCGGGGGCAGCAATAGGGACAACGTCCGGTAAGCCGCTTCGAAATTGCCTACGATGTCAGCCCGATGATCATCAAGCTCACCCGAAGCGCTTAGCCAATGCAATGTCCAACCGTCCATGAGGCTCCCCGCAGCAGCGTCAATTTCCATGAAACTACAGTTTAGGCCGCAGCTTCGCAAATATTAGGATATTGATGATATGCTCACGTCTTACAAACGCTTTCTCCCGTGTCGCAGTTATTTCAGCTTCTGGCGATCATCATCACTCGGATTGCATTCCTGCTCGGTGCCTGGAATGTAGAACTTTCCGTCCGGCGATGGATCGGTTCCACCACCACACCCTGGCATGGTTGAAGTTCCGTCTCCACCGTTATGGCCGCTACCAATGCCGCCATTCCCGCCGCTTTGACCGCCAGCGCCTCCTTGTGCTGGATTGCTATTGGCCGCGTACGAGGTGAGAGGGAAGAAGATCAGTCCGGTGGCGAGCAAGGCAGCAAAGTTTTTCATGCATTCCTCCAATGAATGTCGTCCGATTATGGTCCCGCGCCTTTTTGGCTACCAAGCATCCTTGGCCATGATGTGACAAACCGATCAGTGAACGCATCAGAAGTCCGGAGTTGTGCATCGGCATGGCCGCCATGAGGCCTCGCGGGGAGATTGGCAGGTAGATCATTCGTAGAATGCCGGGGAATGACGTAAAGATCTCCATTGCTGACCATCATGCCCGTAGACGACAAATGCCACGCCATCGCGTTCCGCAATGTCAGACACCTTCTGCGTGCTTCGTCTAATAGCCGGTTCATCATCCATATCGGTTATGAACATTTGACGCGTCGCAGCGTCCGCCATCGACTGGTGCATAACGGCGTCGGCAGCAAGCATTATGCCTCCCGTCTTGGGAAGATGAACCAGCACAGATTGATGGCCGGGGACATGACCGCTGGTTTCCAACAATTCCACACCCGGCACAAGCTCGATGTCGCCTTCGATGAGACGATACCGAAGCGACGGATGATCCCACGCCGCTCGGTTGGCCGAAAACCGGGGATACCCACCTTTAGCCAGTTCATAGTGCTTTCGCTGGATGACGAATTCGGCGCTGGCGAACAGATCGTGGTTGCCGGAATGGTCGTCATCAAGGTGGGTGCATACGAGATAATCAATGTCGGAAGGTTTGAGTCCGATGGCCGCCAGGCGAGCGACCACCGTATCCTCCGGCCTAATTTCGATTGAAAGTCCCGGCGGATTACGAGGATTTTCAACAAAGGACCGTGGCCAGCCTGTATCAATCAGGATGTTAATGCCGTTCGTTGTCTGAACGAGGTAACCCGGAACGGGCACATCGCCAGGCTGCATCATGCCCAGGTGAAGCAGATAAAGGCGCATGGCTATTTTGGTCTCCCTTCGAGAAAATCTGATATTCGCCGAAAGGCGCTGCCAGTATTGAATAAATGGGACAATCGGTCTCACAAATAATAGGCGATCCCCGATGGGCCACCGTGCGCGCCGAAGTGATCAGCCAGTGGCGTGCGAGCCTCACGGGCATATGCTCCTGGCGTTACGCCCAACCGCCGTTGCCAGCTTCTTATCTGATGCGCTTGGTCGCTGAACCCATGCACGGGCTCGCCGCTGTCGGACTGAACGCTCTTCACGCTGGAATGCAATCGCTCTAAATCTGCGAGTGACTTCGGCCCCATGCCAAGGTGTCGGATAAAAAGACGATGGAGTTGCCGGCGACTAACCTGGGCAGTCTCTGCGGCTGTTTCGACGGTTCCGCCACCTTGCAGTATTGAATGCGCCATAGCGATCTGCCGGCCCTCCGAAATAGGGCGCGTGCTGCCCATCCTGGAAATCAGCCAATGATCCAGCAAGGCTGCGATCCGTCTCGGTTCCTGTTCCAGCCCGACGCCATTTTTCAAAGTCAGTGCGGGAGCCTCGCCGGTGAGGGCAGCAAGATCAAGCAGCATGTCGGCACTACCCAGTCCGGTATGGGGAAACAGCCGGACAAGCCCAGGAATCGTCAGCATCGCCGTGACAAAATAGGTGTCTGACCACGAACGCCAGGCGCGGCTTCGTGACTGCAAACCGAGAAAAGACACGCTCGGGACCAGACCCCCATCCTCCGCTGCATTGGGACGGCCCATGTTGACGGATAGCACCGCCAGAGGGATGGGGCTTGTTCGGGTTAGGTGTCCTGCATATTCTCCCGGCAGGTCTTCAATGAACCAGTAGGCGTGTACCAGCCTGGCGAGCTTGGGTGCAGGAGGAAGAATTAGGAACATGAAACCTCCTCTTTTCTAGCTGCTTGTCTCGCTCATCAAGTTTGCTAAACCTCGTTTTCGCAAAAGTCCCGAATTTTGTTTCGATATGTTAGCCCGTCATTTGGTTGCAAAAGCGAGTTGAGCGGCAAGCGCTCCAAACGCCGCCGCGAAGCCGCGGCGCATCCAGCGCTGAACGATCGGATTTGAGACGATATGGCGGCGGAGGTAAGCGGCGAACACGCCATAAGCCGCAAAGATGAACAAGGTCAGCGCCATGAAGACAAGGCTGAGTTTCAGCATCAGCATAATCGGGCTGGCCTCCCCAACCGCGACGAACTGCGGCAGGAACGCGAAAAAGAAAATCGAGAGTTTTGGGTTGAGCAGGTTGATGAGGATCGCTGAACCGATCACCTGCCGGTCGCTTTTGACGCTTGGAGCGCCGTCGATGCGCAGGACACCTCGCTCCCGGAACATGGACCATGCCATATAGAGCAGATAGGCCACGCCGAGCCATTTGAGGATCTGGAAAGCCATTGCGCTGGTGTGGAGCAAAGCCGCAAGACCGCTGATCGCGGCTACCATATGCGGCACTATTCCGAGTGTGCAGCCGAATGCAGCAACGAGGGTGGCCCGCACGCCACCCGACAGGCCGGCGGCAAGCGTGTAGATGGCCCCTGTGCCGGGAGAGGCGACGATCACGAACGTCGTCAGCAGAAACTCGATGCTCATGCCGCTGCCACCTTGCACGCCGGCCATGATTGAAGCAGGGCGGCTTTCAGTTCCGCCATGAGGTTTGCAAGGTCTTGCGCTGCGGTCGGGTGCAATGCCTCTGCGACGATGAAGGCGGCGATCGTTTTGCTGTGAACGGCGGAGTACCCGCTTTGCCGGTTCGTCCAGCGTCGGGCGTGCGCTCGGCCGCTCCTATCCGCAAAAATGATTTCGCCAGGCTCCGGGTTTTCTATCTCGCCGGAAAACGTCTCATAGATTTCCGCGCCGGTTGCGGGCCGGACTTCCAGCCCGCCGCCGATCGTTGCTGCGTCGAAGACCGCGATCGGGACCGCGTAGGCCAGCGAAACGGCGTTGCACAGGTCGATGAGCGGATGAAGGCGCGGCAGATCGCCTTCCTTGCGAAACCGGCGCAACAGCGCTTCGGAGGCGCACCTGTATTGTGTTGGCTTCAGGCCCATCCTGGCGAAAGCACGCCGCCACGCCTGTATCTCTGGGAACTCGCCCTCTGACGATGCGGAGAGCCGGCTGGCGGCAACCGCATGAAAACGGGCGATAGCATCAGAACCATCGGTTTCGGGATGGATGGATTCGACATGGAGGGTGCGCGTTGCAAGCTCCGGGAATTCAGACAGCATCGTATCGGCATATTGAATATCTATAGACATGTGGCTGGCTCGCTGAGGTTTTGAGCCATTGTCGCTTCTACGACGCTCTTTCGTCTTGAACGAAATTGCAGGCAGAGCCTATCGCCGCGCCGCCGCATAGGACCCCGGCGACATGCCGTAGGTGCGGACGAACAGTCGCGTCATATGACTTTGATCCGCAAAGCCGCTGGACGCGGCAGCCTCCGCCAGATCATCCCCGCGCGCGATCATCCTTTTCGTCATCTGGAGCCGGCGCTGGATCATGTAGGCGTGGGGCGTCAACCCGGTCGCACTGGCGAACCCCCGCAGCACCT
The DNA here is from genome assembly GCF_004342335.1 of Rhizobium sp. PP-F2F-G48. Lineage (NCBI taxonomy): Bacteria > Pseudomonadati > Pseudomonadota > Alphaproteobacteria > Hyphomicrobiales > Rhizobiaceae > Rhizobium > Rhizobium sp. PP-F2F-G48. The sequence continues at coordinate 41,198 of NZ_SLVH01000010.1, forward strand.
GAAAGCGGCTCATTCCGCACAGTCGTGCGAGATCGTCCAGGGAGAAGCGCGCGTCCGGCTCATCATCGATTTTCGCTATGGCCGCCGCAATCGCCTTCGGGACGGATGGTGCCTCCCTGATTGTTTTGTTGTCCTCAAGAAGCTGCTCAAGCATGAGGAACAGGCGCTCTTCAGCCTGCATGTTTTGTGCCGTGACCGAGCTTGCGGTCATGGCGGCAAAAAGTGAGCGGTAGCGCTCCGCAACGCCCCTATCCCGGATGACCGGATTGGGCAGTTCGAAGGCTCCTGTTCGTCCTTCCGTCATGTCGTGAAAAAAGGCCGAGACGGTATGCGGCTCGAAATACAGCATCTGCCAAGCCCGGCCGCCATCGCCGATGGGTGCGCCGTCATGCACCTCGCCGGGATTGACGGTGATGATGTCGCCCGCTTCTGCTTCGACCATGCCCCGGCCGCTGAGCGAAACTTGCGCGCCCCTGTCGATCAAGCCGATCCCGAATTGATCGTGCATATGGCGACCGTAGGCGAGCGTCGTGTCGGCCTCGACGGCATCCACTCCGTCCACTACGGCGGGCTTTACCCGAAATGAGTGGGAGAAACGTTCCCTGCTGCCTTGCACTTACCAGGTCATCCCGTCATTTTTTCATCGCTCGCCTGAGCGGTTTCTGTATTTTGATTTGCAGGGGGTTGTCGCAATAATCCCGACATTTGCTCGACATGATAAGCCGACTTTTGCAGCGTTGCAAAATTAGGATTTTTGCGACGACCGCCTTTAAACTTGCCTAATGGCAGTCTCTTGTTCAACCGGAAGGGCACGTAGTCCCGGTACTGGCGAAAGCAGAATAATCAGAAACTGAATCAAAAATCCTCCCGTTGCCAAGAACAGACATGCTGCAACGCCGAAGTAGCCAGCGACTACAGCGCCGATCGCAGCCCCGAGCGGCCTTGAACCATAGGTGGCGGTCATTATCAGCGCCGAAACTCGACCAAGCATGACGTTTGGCGTAACCGCCTGACGCAGTGTCATCGTCGTGATGCTCCAAAGGATTGGCCCGACGCCGAATACGAAGAAACTGATACATACCAGCCAGAATGAAGGAAACCACAGCGTCAACAACATGAGGAAAGCCCCACAAAATCCTCCGAGCGGCCCCAGAACAATCATGGTTCCGACCGAAAAGAGCCGCGCGAGGATTGTCACGATCATGGCTCCTACAATCATGCCGATACCATCAACTCCCAACGCAATGCCGACCTGGGTTGCACTCATGCCTAGGTTCTGGACGGCGTAGGCAACAAAGACCGCCATCAGGATCACCCACGCGGTATTAAAGAAAATCGCGGTGAACAGGATCGGAAGCAGGAATTTATGATGTGCAACGAATGACGCTCCCGCCTTCAGGTCTTGTAACGGGTTGCTGAAGGGGCGTGCTGTCACATTGTCTTTTGGAATGCTTGCTAGATACAGCGCGGCCAGAATGGAAAGCACGGTTGCAAGCACATAGGCAGTAGAAGCGCCGGTCCAACCGACCAACGCACCGCCAAGAGCGGGGCCGGCGGCAAAAGCGGCGCTGCGCACCAATTCTAGCCAGCGGTTCGCATCGCCAAGTCGTGTACGGGGTACAATCGAGGGAATAATCGCAGGAGCGGCCACGCTGTAGCAAACCGTCCCGACGGCCCCGATGAAGCCGAGGACCGCGAGGAGCGGCACATTCAGCAGCCCAAATGCCAAAAGCAGTACAATAACAATAAGAGAAAAGCTGCGCAGGACCTCCGATCCCACCATCAATGTTTTGCGCGAGGCCCGATCAACGGCAAGTCCGGCCGGAATGGACAGCAGCAAAAACGGAAGGGTTTGCGCCATTTGCAGCCAACCCGTTTCAGCCGGCCCCGCACTAAGCAACAAAACCGCCGCCAATGGAGCCGCTGCCAACGCTATCTGCTCTGAAAACTGTGCGAAGAGATTCGACCAGCCTATGCGTTTGAATGCGGAGGGTAGTGGAGCAGATTGGATGGAATTCAACATCGTTTGTCCTCATGTTCAATACATGAGGACAGATGGCCTGATCTTCAGACCCACAGGCCACCCGTTTCTTGCGGCTAAAATCTGTGAAGTAACAAGTCTTAGGATTTTTGCGTCACTCAAGCTCCTGCTGCTGACCACTCTTCGCTTCTGATATTCTCTGCGGAAATGAAAGTAACGGCGCGACCATAGAAGCGTGAGGCGATCCGCGAAGCCAAGGCAGGCTTCCCGGTCGTCAGAAATGTGCGCGAGCAAATGCCAGAGGCCGGAAACTCCCGATGCCGATCCAAGTACGCGACAAGGCTTCGGGCGGTCACGGATGGTTGCGACAGAATCCGTGTTCCTTGAGGGAGGATTTCCCGAAACAGCGGTTCGATCAGTGGATAATGCGTACAGCCGAGAATGCAAACATCGGGCTCCTTACCGGACATACGGCTTTTCAGGAGTGAAACATAGCCCTCTACACACTCCTTTAGAACCAACTCCGGCGCATCCTCTTCGATCAATGGAACAAGGCGAGCACAAGCCTGCTGCCAGACTTCAATATGAGGCGAGCGCTTGTGAATTTCCCCGGCAAAGACTCCACTCTCCGCCGTGTGATGGGTCGCAAAGACGGCCACGTTCAGATCCGGCGCATGGCCGAGGCGGGCAACTGGCAATTGGTCTGCGTTCCACTGCATTCCTGTTACGTCTTCCACGACAGGGACGATCACCCCCAACACGCGGTGATTGGGATATGAGAAGGGAAGCCATTCCCTTTGAAGCCGCCTCAGACCCCGCGCAACAGCGGTATTGCACGCGATGACCACGAGTGCGCAGTCCTCTCCGAAAAGCCGCTCCAGGTTGCGCAAGGTCAGCGCGTAGATTTCATCTGGCGATCTATTCCCATAGGGAGCATTCGCATGGTCCCCTAAGTAAATAAGGCTCCGATCTGGAAACGCCTCGTCCAAGGCGCGCATGATCGTCAGTCCGCCGCTTCCAGAATCGAAAACTCCAATATTCATCGTTGTGGCCCTGATAGAATTTTCGCAAAACTCCCGATTAAAATTTCAATTTCGCAACTGAGTTTTGCACCGTCGCAGAATAGCGACTTTTGCACCAGAATCCACAGCGCCGTCGCCGGCCCGTTGCAGCCCCTCCTATATGTGATAATGTCCTGTATCATGTATAGGAGGTACTCTTGATCATCGGTAAGCCGCTATTTCGAAACAACGATCTTGACGGCTATTTGCGCGCGCAAGTCGGTGCAATCGACGACCACGTGCGCCGCAATATTGGCAAAGATGATCTTACAAAAATCGACGCCGAGATCGTGAAGAGCATGATGACAGAGGCGCGCGTCGAGCCGCTTCAGGTCGAGTTTGACAACCCGAACAAGGAGGCCCGTGAAGCACGGGTGCAGGTCAGCGATACCTTTAGTGGTCGGGTGACTATCGACGGTGTGCGCGCCACACGCAGTTTCGCATTCACTGGGGATGCCGGCCTCTTCAACCTGCGCACCAATCCCTACTCCAGTGTACTTCCATACGGCGAGGTGCAAGCAGGTCGCGTCACGATTGGCATGGAGGGGCGAAATGACCCCGAGACGCTCAAGCGGGAGATCGACCGTCAGGAGGAAATATTGCGCCAGTATGTCGGATACTCGAAGGCGCAGGTTGATGCACACAACAATACGCTTGAAGGCTTGCTCACGGCCTCAATTGGGAGGCGACGGGCGCATCTCGCCAACATCAACGACCTGGCGAGCAAGATTTGAAGCCCGACCAGCTGCTCTGCCCGGCTTTATGATCGCATGACCGGCGAGCCTCCGACTCATGGAGTCGTAATTGGAAACATATCTTCCCCGTAGTGGTGAAGCCTCGTGTGATGCCGTCTGCATAGCCACCGTACCGTTAGAGGCTCGTCGTATCGATCATGATGGGCATCGACTGCTTCGACCCCGCAGACCTCACATGTTTGCTTTTCCAGTGCGCCAGCTTTCACCGCTCTCTGCACGGCAAGGTGCGCATCATATTTGCCGGGATTGGCACGACGCCAATTCGCCTGTCGGGTATCAGTTTTCAGCATCGCTTTGATCTGCCTTGGTCGAGATTATGGAGGAGTTAACGGGTCGGCATTAAGGATCCGCCTTGACCACGGATGTTGCACGGGCTTGTGGAAAGTAGTTGTAGAACCCGGCCCGGCTGAGGCCCAGCCGCTTGGCGATTTGTGCAACGGGAATAGTGCCGGCGACGAGCATTGCCTTGCCGGCTTCAAGATCGGCCTCCGACAGCTTGCGCGGCCGCCCACCTTTCTTGCCACGTGCTAAGGCAGCTTTCAGGCCTTCCATGGTGCGTTCGCGATTGAGGTCCAGGAAATACTCGGCCATAGCACCGTGCATCTGAAGAGCAAAACGGCCATGGGCAGTCTCGCTATCGAAGTGCTCGGTCAGACTCTGAAACTTGATGTCACCCTTTTGAAGGCCGTCGATCGTGCGCATCATTTCGACGAGCGATCGGCCCAGCCGGTCAAGCTTCCACACGACCAGAACATCTTCAGCGCGCAGGTAGGCAAGAGCGGCATCGAACTCCGGCCGCTTGGTGCCGGCCCTGCCAGATTTCTTCTCTTCGAAAATCTTCTGGCAACCGGCACGTTGAAGCGCGTCCCGCTGGAGGTCGAGGTTCTGATCTGTGGTTGAAACGCGTGCATAACCGATGAGCATGTCTAGATTCTGATTCAATACCGATTTTTGGTCAATAGATTACTGGACATATTTATTGGACGTGAACGACAAATCCTGGACGCACTTTGATCCTCTCGGTATTGATGTCCAACAATCGGTCGTTTTATGAACACATGTCTTCGATTGACCGTTCTTAGGTATCGCCACATATTACTGTATGATCAATCTTGCCCTCGACAGAGTTCTCAACATTCCAAAAAATTCGGCAATCGGTGTTCAGGTTGCGATTGCAGACAACCTGTCTTGGTGCAGCGCGGTTTGTGCCGCCAATGCCTCTGTCGAAGAACTTTCACCTCCGGCGTGGATCAACCTGAAGCCGTCTCCGCCATTTTATCCGAACATAATTACGCGTGAGCCAAACGCGCAATCGGCTGTTGTCCGGCTTATAGAGCGTCTTAAAATTCTGGATATTCCCAAGGGATGGGGCATTAAAGATAGTTTCTGCGATCTCGCACTCGAAAATTTGGGCTTTGAAAAAGTCCTAAAAGCGAGCTGGTTTGGCGGCATTCCGGCAGCCTCATCCAAGTTCCCAGCGAGTTGGAAAAATGTGGCCTCCTCCGATGAGTTACTTCGGTGGGAGACCGCTTGGGGTGGGGATCAGGAAAATCGTATTTTTCAGGATGCACTGCTGGCGGATATGCGGGTCGAATTCTGGTTCAAGCAACCGAACGACACCATTGAAGCTGGTTTTACATGTTTTCACTCCGGACCCTCTATCGGCCTGTCGAACTGGTTTTCCGTGAACGACGATCCCCTCGGAGGGATTGGAGCGCTTGAGGTCATCGGGTCAAGGTTTCCTGGCGTGCCAGTTGTGTTTTGGTCGTTGAGCAACGAACGGATTCAAAACAGCGGCATCACCTGCCTTGCCCCGCTGCAAGTTTGGATTTCAAAGAGTTGAAAACCGTAAGGATTGCTGCTGCCCAGACCCCCGAATTCCTGGAGGATATCGACGCGGCCGTAGCATGGCTGGCAATCGTCGTAGGTCGGGCCGAAGCGGAAGGTGTGGCGCTCTTGTGTCTGCCTGAAGGCTTTCTTCAGGGGTACTTGACCGATGAGCAATCGGCACGACGCCACGCTATCGATCTTACTTCAGGGGAATTCGAGACTGTCCTAGCACGCCTACCGAAAACGGGGCCAATGACCGTCTTCGGCTTGATTGAGATTGAGAGCGGGCGATTGTTCAATACTGCCGCCGTCGTGCATAGAGGCACCCTCATCGGACGATACCGAAAAACGCATCTGCTTCGCGGTGAGCAATGTTTCGATGCTGGGAACGACACCCGCCTCTTTGAGGTCGATGGCCTCCGTTTCGGAATTAACATCTGCTACGACACGAACTTCCCGGAGGCGGCCGAGAAGGTTGCGGCCCTTGGCGCCTCTCTGATTGTGTGTCCTGCCAATAACATGCTCAAACGCAAGACAGCGGAGGAGTACAAGGATTTGCACAACAAGGCGCGAGGTGACAGATGCCGGCAAACCGGCCTCTGGCTCGCCTCGGCCGATGTTACTGGTGAGCGCGATGGGCGGGTGTCCCTAGGACCTACGGCAGTCCTTGACCCTACCGGCAGGGTAGCGGCCCAGTTGCACCTGGGAGAAGTTGGTTGGCTGGTGTTCGACCTGCCCTGCATTTCATGAGGGTGAATTCATGACATAGTTTCCTGACAGGTTTTGGCGTTCGTTTTCCGGTGGTTTGATGGACAAGTGTTGAGCACTGATACGCTGAATGCGCACAGCAGCTTAATTGAGGTAGTTTGCGGCAATCTCTGCCAAATCAAAATTACCGGTCCTTCCCCCAAGCTTCTTTGCCAAAAAGTCCTCAAGGAGACGTGCCCGTTTTACCTCAGTCTGCCAGCGCCGATACCCGTGACCCTCCTTCTCGAAATAAACGGATTCGACATCTTTACCGGCTGATTTGAGTGCACGTTCAAATTCTTCTGATTGTTCAAAGCCGACGATACGGTCTTCCTTACCCGCTGTTAGCAAGATTGCTCCGGTCACATTTTGAGCATGGGAAATCGGTGAACGGTCTGTCATCTCTTGAAGGCTATCGGGCTTCCCAGGGTCTCCGAAATACTGGTTCATCCCGTCAAGAAATAAGCCCCAAGAGAAAGGATTGTTTTGCATCTGGTATTTGACATCCATCACGCCGTATTCGGCAATCGCCGCTTTGAACACGCCCGGGTCGCGCGTCATTGCTAGCGCAGCGGCATACCCACCGTAGCTGCCGCCCATAACTGCCATCGCGTTGGAATCGGCAATGCCTTGCGATACAAGCCAATGGGCCGCATCGACGATGTCATCTTGCATGGCTTTACCATATTGCCCGTAGCCCGCCTCTTTGAAGGCGCGACCATAGCCGGTAGAGCCTCGGAAATTGACCGACAGCACCGCATATCCCCGATTGGCAAGAAATTGCTTTTGATTGTCATACTGCCAGACATCCCTATCGGCGGGACCACCGTGGACCAACACAATGGTTGGCAGTCTTTCCGGCTTCACACCGTGAGGTATCGTCAAGAAAGCCGGGATAATACGGCCGTCTCGCGCGCTGAACGATACGGGCTTCGTTTTGGCTAGTTGATCCCTATATTTGCTAAGAGCAGAATCCGAGATATGCGTCGAAGCTTCGGTCTGAAGGTCGAAGAGGAAATACTGAAATGGCGTTTCGTCTTTCGACACCGCAATGGTAACGAACCGCCCGTCCGGTGAGGTGCCTAAGATATTGAAATCTGTCGGGTCAGTCTCCGTCTCAAGCAAACGTAAAAGGGCGCTCCCCATTTTAGATAGGCCAACATAGCGTGGATAGCCATCTCGAATGATAGCGATGTCGGCCGGCCCGGCATCCCACGAGAACGTGAGAAATTGATCAACATCAGTATGAGGGTCCGACAGTGTCACTGTTTCTACGGCGGATTGCTCGTCGATTTTTACAAGCGACACAAGATCACGATCTCGATTACTAAGCGCTTCTACGGGTAGCCCCGTAGGTGGAACGCTAGACACGATAAGCGTTTCGGACGGACTTGCATGAGCAAACTCCCGCCATGGCGCGTCGAGCGATCTGCGGATCTTATAAATCCGATCGCCGTTCTCGGCTTTATCGACGCGTATACCGGGCGAACCATCTGCCGCCGCTATCCATGTTTGCGTCGTGCCTTCATTTCGAATGAGAAGTTCCTTACCACCCCCATCTGGGCGCACTGAGTAAAGATCAACGAGGGCCGGATCGCGATCGTTTGACATAACGACGTTGTATTTATCGCTACTACGCGCCTGCTTAAGAAAGTCCCAGTTCAGGAATCCGCGCGGTGTGACATCAATCCAAAGGTCGCGACCTGGCAAACTCGGGTCCACCAGCCACAGTCGGCCTTCGCTGACAACATGAAGCTTGTTCTCAAACGCTGACCAGAAAATTGTAGCGGCGGGGCCATCAAGCGTTGAGACCACTTCTGGCCCTGTGCTGTCGATTCTGTCGGCACGACCGATGAACACAGTCTCACGACCCCATTGCACCCCCCACCACGCAAGAAGTGAACCATCGTGGGAGGGAATATACCCCCACCGTGCGTCAGTATTGGCGTAAAATTCTCGAACCGAAATCAGGTCCGGCAATGTATCGACCTTCAGCGCGGAATTGCGAGCACCGCTATCGATGCTCACCCAAATATAATAGAGATATGGTACGAAAAACAGTAAAAATATAATTACAATAGTAAAAAAATGAAACTTCTTTGATGTTATCATGTGAGTTGCTTCATAGTTCGATAATCAAATTTATCCTTTAATAGAGAAAATAAAGCGCCATCATAATCTAAATTGTACTGGCAGTCGCTTTCATAATCGTCCTCCGAAAATTCAATTATAAAAAACTTTTTCCCATTCTCAAATGGGAACGCATACTTGTCGTTTGTGTATTTTGGCTCTCCTCTTACCAGCCGATAGCCCAAAGGCTCTCCATCAATCACATTGCCGTCGCCATCTTTATAAGCCAGAACATATATTAGTTTTGGCATGACATTCAAATCAAATGGGTGATCCTGGTCGCGTTCCATGTAGTGCTTCAGTAAGACTCTCTCAGCGCTCGGAGATACCAGAACGTTATTCTTAACTTCCACAGGATCACCCACTTAATGGTAGCGTGTATGCTTATCGGCTATCGGCTTAACGAGCCGCCGATGCCTCGTGGTGCTGGACTGGTCTTGTCGCAATCGGACCATCCACCTTTGGAAACCGTAAAGCTACCGACAGGTGTGCTGTAGTGGCAATCCGTGCCTTGCTTTATCCCATCCATTCCGCGCGTAATTCCCGATAACGTACCCGAGTATCCGTACGATTTTGACTGGGACGAGCCACCGCCACCGCCGCCGCCGCCCGATCCACCCCTTGTAATCGCGATGCCGAGGCGTTCTTCGATACTTCCAAACATGCGCATACTTTACCCTTTCAATCAGTTGATTGGCAAATGGCATAGGGCCACGAGGCCTATATTCGCTGAACAGCGGCTTATTTGTCAATGCTATATTACTCTTATAAGTAGCACCTGATCATGATATGAAGTGGCAGAAAGAGAGCCATGGAGGGTCTGCATTTATGTCAGACAGAGAAAATTCTGCTGAGCCAACTCTTCGATTCTACGAAGTCTTGGGCATCATGACGGCACTGGCGTTCGAGTCCGAGTTGCATCGTGCTTGGTCGATCTCCGACTTACAGGCGAATTTCATTCCAGCAATTATTTTGGGTCATTGCAAAGTATATTTTGATCGAGAGCGCCACCCCTGTGCATTTGCAACTTGGGCTCTGGTTGATGACGAGACTCACCTCAAATTGCTAGCAGACGGGAATACGCCAGAGCATGAGAAATGGAATTTAGGGCACCATCTTTGGTTTATCGATATTGTTGCCCCTTTTGGCAATGCTTTGAGTGTTGTGAGGGATTTGCAGCGCGTAATGTTTCCAGCTGCTGATGGCGCCCATTCGATCTACCGTAATCCAGATGGTTCAGTTCGCCGCTATCGCCGATGGCGAAATGCCTTGAGCAAAAATGCCAGTGCGTTCGATTTATAGCCACAATAAATACATTGTCAGGAAATAGAGACATTGGTCGATCTAGCCTCGCATCCAGTCCGTCTGTCGTGGTTCACAAAATCAACTCTCAAATATACGCCCCTCATTGCCGAGATTATGGTGGTAGCTATTGTGCTTCGGCTTCTCGGATTGGTGCAGCCTTTTGTGTTCCAAACGATCATTGACCGGGTGCTGCCTTTCCAGCGTGAGGCGACACTGGTACTTATCGTTGTTGTTCTGGCACTGACTACGCTCTTCTCGGCCGGCCTCGACGCGCTCGCGTCTTATCTTGAGAACCACACCGCTAACCGGCTGATCGCGGAACTTGCGCGCCGGACATTCCGCCATGTGCTCAATCTTCCACTTCAATTCTTGCAGCGATGGCCGGTCGGCGAGACGCTGGCGCGCATCGGAGATACGGATACGATCAGAGGGTTCTTAACAGGAACTATTTCCGGAGTGTTGCTCGATGTTCTGTTCGCGGCGGTCTACATCGGCGCGCTTCTAGCTATAAGTCCCTCCCTGACGATGATCGTGTTGATCATGCTGCCGTTGCAGATTATGGCTTTCGGCGTTGTCGGACCATTTCTGCGCCGTCGTATGCAGGTATCGTTTTTTACCGGCTCACACCATCAATCGCGGATGGTGGAGGCCTTCGGGAACGTCGTGACGGTGAAGGCGTTAGCCTGCGAGGAACGGCAGGTCGGGCGATTTCACGAAACGCTAAACGCAAGCCTTGTTGCGGGTTTCCGCGTCACGAAGCTCAACATCATAAACGAGTTTCTCGGCAATCTTCTGGGCAACGGCTCGGTCATCCTGATCATCTTCCTCGGCTCGCAAGCGGTGTTCCGCAACGAGATCACGCTTGGCGAAATGATTGCCTTTCACCTTCTGGCCGAGAAAGTTTCAGGACCGATCATTTCATTGTCGACGGTCTGGGAGCAATGGCAAGGATTGAAGGTTGCCCGGTTGCGGCTGGGGGACTTTCTGAACTTTCCGACCGAAACCGATGTCGCGAAGCCCGCATTGCGGATTGACGGACGCTTGTCGCTAAGTCTCAAGAACGTGTCGTTTAGTTACGTTCCCGATGAGGCGGTCATTAGCGACCTCTGCATTGACATCGATCCTGCCGTTCCGACACTGATCATCGGTGATTCCGGTTGCGGCAAATCTACACTGGCCAAACTGATGAGCGGCCTCTACGAACCGGAGAAAGGCCGCGTGGAAGCGAATGGCCAGGATCTGGCGGATTGCAACCCCCACAGTGTAAGGCGGGCGATCGCTTATCTACCACAGGAACCAGTGCTTTTTTCCGGATCGATCCTCGACAATCTGTTGCTGGCGAAACCGGAGGCCACACAGAGCGAAATCAGTAGCGCTCTCACCGACAGCGCGAGTGACCGGGTCATCGCGCAACTGGCTGAGGGCATCCATACGGAGGTTGGCGAGCGGGGCAGCCAACTTTCCGGCGGTCAGCGCCAGCGCATTGCCTTGGCTCGGGCTCTGCTAAGCGATCCACAAGCACTCATTCTGGACGAACCGACGAGCGCACTCGATGCGCACGCAACAGACCAGATTGTCAAGACGCTGAAGCGTTTGGTGTCAATGCCGCGTGAATTTTCCCCAGAAGTGCCGAAGTAAAATTCCCCAGTTATGCCGACGTCGACGACATGGCGAATTGAGGATTTTTCGGCGGCCGCCCGCGCGGCTTTTGTGGTGGGGCGAAAGCTGGGGGAGCGATGAGGGCTTTGGAGCGAACATGCTCCGGCATAAGTTCGGCATGCTGCCTCAACCGGTAGCTGGATCCTTCGATCTGCACGACGACGGCATGATGCAGCAGTCTGTCGAGCAGTGCGGTGGCGACGACAGGGTCGCCGAAGACATCACCCCATTCTGCAAAACCGCGGTTTGACGTCAGGATCATTGCGCTGCGTTCATAGCGTGCGTTAACGAGCTGGAAGAACAGATTGCCGCCGCCCTGGACGACCGGCAAATAGCCAATCTCATCGACGATGAGCAAGCTCGGCCTGCAGAAGAAGCGAATGCGTTCCTGCAGCTTGCCTTCCCGTTCTGAACGGGCAAGCGAACCGATCAGATCGGCGAGCGTCGTGAAATACACGCTCTTTCCGGCCTTGACGGCTTCGACGCCGAGCGCCGTGGCAAGATGGCTCTTCCCCGTTCCCGGTGGGCCGAGGAAATGAACCGCTTCGTGACGGTCGACGAACCCGAGCTGGGCCAGGGTAAAAATGCGATCCCGGTCCAGCGAAGGCTGGAAGGTGAAGTCGAAGCCTGCGAGCGTCTTGATCGTTGCAAGTCTGCCCATGCGCAGCGCGGTCTTGATGCGGCTGTTCTCGCGCAGGGTCAGTTCCTCCGACAGGAGGATATCGATGGCCTCAAGGGCCGATAGCTCACCATGCTCGAGGCGGCGCACGACATGGTCGAGAGCTTCCAATGCGCGCGGCATCTTCAGGCCAACGAGATCATGACGGATACGGTCGATCATCGACGGAATGGGGTCGAGGGTGGCGCTCATGGTCGGTTCTCCTGTGCGAGGACCTTGCCGACGGCATCGTAGAAGGCAAGCGATCGCTGCAGCACGGTGTCGCCGGCGGGTTTGAAGAGATGAGTATCCTGCCGTCTCCCCGGCCCATGTTGCGGCTGAATGGGTCGCCGATGATCCGGATGAACCCGGCGCTGTTTACGGCCCTCCAGGACCGGGTGAGTTGCGATCAGCATGCCGTTCTCGAAGATGCGGACCTCGTCGGCGAGGGAATGGACCTCAACCATTCGGCTTCGCGTGGCATCCGGAACACTGTAGGTATTGCCACCGACGCTGACCATGCCCTCCCGTGACACGCGGCGCTCCAGCTTCAGAACGGATTTGAACGGTGCCAGCGGTAACGGTCGCAGGTGCGGCCGCTCCTCGGCGAAGGCCTCGTTGACGACACGCTGGGTCGTCGCGTGCTTCCTTGGATTGGCGACGGTGTCCAGCCAGTGCCGGAGCTGGGCGTTCAGGTCGTCGAGATTGCGAAACGAGCGGGCCAGGAAGAAGTCCTCGCGGATGTACCGGAACGGTCGCTCGACTTTGCCCTTGGTCTTTGCACGATAAGGTTTGCACGCCTTCGGGTGGAAGCCGTAGTGGCGTGCCAGGTCGATGAGTGCGCGATTGTAGATGATACCTTCCGTCTGCCCTTCGCCGATGACGGCAGTCTTCATCCGGTCGTAGAGCACCTCCCTTGGAACGCCGCCAAGGGCCTCGAAAGCAGCGATGTGGCAGCGCAGGACGGTTGGCAGGTTCTGATGCATGACGAAGCGCGCCCAGATGAGGCGGCTGTGACCCAGCACCATTGAGAACAGCCAAACGATCCTCGGCGTCATCGGTTCGTCGGTGAAGACGACGTGGAACTGGGCGAAATCGACCTGGGCCTGTTCGCCTGGTGGCGTCTCGAAACGAACCTCGTATCCCTGGTGTGCAGCGGGTCGCACATCGCGAAGAAAATCCGTTACAGCCGTGTAACCGCCCGTATAGCCTCGCTCCTTGAGCTCTCGTAGCAGCCGACTGCCGGTTAGGCCCGGATAGGTCTTCACCCGCTCCCGCAGGTAAGAAGCAAACGGATCGATCACCGTTGCCCGCGCCTTCCTGGGACCATAGGCCGGAGCCTCAAGGCCTCGCTCAATGTATTTGCGCACCGTCTTGCGATCGATGCCCGTTTCTCTGGAAATGGCCGATACCGTCAGGCCCTGCTGATGCAGATCCAGGATCATGATTGTCTCCCTCAGCTTGATCACCAAAATCCCCCTTCCGACCATCGGAAGGAGTATCGGCGATGACGCGCCGCCGGTCTTCCGGGGCGCGCCCCGGAAGACCGGCGGCCGCAGCACCTGGGGAAGATTCAAACGGCACTATTGGGGAGTATTGCTCCGGTACTGACATTTGGCGTTGGAAAAGACCCTTGTCGTCATCACGCACAATCCGAATCTGCTCGGTGAGGGGGTACGGGTCATCGCTCTGGCCGGGGGGACGCTTCACGCTGAGGTTCAAACGGAACTGAAAAGCGTATGAGTAAAGATCAGATAGGGCCTCCGGCCTCGCCAACCATTCGCTTGACCGCATGGTTGCTTGTTTTCATTGTCCTTGTGACCACGGCCGGTAGTTATGTCGCTACGACCGAAATCGTTGCGCGCGGGCAAGGCAAAGTTATTCCTTCCGGGCGCGTTCAGGCCGTACAGCCGTTGTTGGATGGCAAGGTCACTAAGATTTTGGTCACGGAAGGCCAATTCGTCAGGGCCGGTGATCTGCTGGTAACCATCGACACCGCGGCGGTCGAGAGCCAAATCAAACGTATCGAAGCAAACAGGGAACGCCAGCGCCAAGACGCCGCGGTTGCCCGATCGATTGTCGAGCCACTCGCTAATGATGACCCCACCAGCCCTGGCTTTGTCGAAGCTGGTAAGGCCGTTTTTCGACGGGAGCACTCTGAAAACAGGCCTCAAGCTCGTGAAGCAGAGGCTCTCATTGTCGCCGTCCTTTCGGCGTTGCGCGATCAGGTCGAGGAGGCCGGTGCGCAACTCAATCGTGTCAAGGAAAATCAGGCAACTCAAAGAGCCAGACTTGATAAAATCCGCGCCGATCAGGAAATAATTGGAGCGAAGTTCCAATCTACTCAGCGATTGCGGAAGGGCGGGACGCTTAGTGAGTTTGATTATCTTGAGCGACTGAGGGAGCTCAAGGCCGTCGAAGGCGAGGGGCTGGTCGCTCAGCACGAACTGGATGGGCTTGCCGCTGAAGTCAAGGTGCTTGCCAGTCAGCGAGCAAGCGTAATTTCGATGGCGCTCTCCACTTACAGAAAGCAGTTGAATGAAGCCGATATTACCCTTCAGAGCCTGAAGGCGGAATTGAACGCTGCCAATAGTCAACTCGAAGGCCTGTCACTCAAAGCGCCGGTCAGCGGGCGCGTGGAGGGGCTATCGGTTTTTACCGTAGGCGGTTTTGTTGAAGCCGGATCGACTCTTATGTCGATCGTTCCCTCTGGAGATGATATCGAGATTGAAGCCTTTTTCGACAACCGTGACGTCGGCTTCCTCGAAGTGAGTCAGAAGGCCTTCGTCAAATTCGACGCCTTTCCCGCAGAGCGCTTTGGAATCGTGCGCGGGCGGGTGACAAATGTTGGCGCCGACGCACGCGATAATGTCGACACTGGAAAATGGGTATATGCTGTGCGGTTGCGGCTTGAGCAGACTGGTATTAATCTTACTGGACGGCATATGAAATTCGTGCCCGGTATGACCGCCACGATCGACGTCGTTACCGGTGAACGGCGGCTCATCAGCTATTTTTTCGAACCAATCGTAAAAGCGCTTCAGGACAGCTTTGGCGAGCGGTAAACGGGGCCGTCTTGGTGGTTAAACGGACACGGGAGTAATTGGGTCGGTTTCGGCTGGGGGCGAAATGACACTCTAAGGAGTGACGGTTCCAGCACTTTTGCATTGCAGCCCAGTTGGAACACAAGGGCGCGCCCGCAGGACCATTAAGGCGGCAATATCAGTTCCTCTGATTGACAGGATGGAAAATCAAAAGACTTCTTGGTGTGATGAGAGCGCTGATAGTCGGCGAACACAGAATTCAAAACCCGTAGTCGGTTCGGAATAAGCCGTTTCAAGCCGATTTCTAGATCCTGGGGCAAACGCCCCGGGTGCTTAAGCAGTGTCCACGCAAAAATGGCTGTCTCGGCCAAGTCCTCTCGCACTGGATGCTCTTTCGCGTAATCAGATACGTATGTGCCGTCTGCCTTTTGCGCGTCTTGCCACTCGGTGGAGGACGCGACTGGAATATCCATTGATGCATGGACCGCTTCATGGAAAACCGTCTCTTCGAGATCGTGTGTTGAAATTCTTTCATCGATATTTTCGGAGTACAGGACGAAAAAACGCCCGGCATCTTCTGCGAAAGCAGTCTCGTTCCCACTATGCAGAACGACATGGTCAAGGCGAGAGCGCATGAAGAGAGGCAGCTTGGCAAGAGCGCTTTCCAGGGCAACAAGCGTCCCCTGGGCTCTTTTCCAGCCGCCGAAATCAGGATGCACCCAAACCGCCAGCGATGTCTCGTCATTGAAGGCAATCTGAAGAACATCTACGTTATCGACCAAAAGCGTTTCATGTCGTTTATCCGGCATTTCCGCGCGGAACCGGCCTTTATACGTCGTGCATGACTGCTCCTCAGGATCGGTCTCTTGGATAAAATCCAGATCGTTCGACACGATTGAACTTCTGAAAAGGGTTTCGGCCTGTGCCCGGACGGATGAGTTTAGCAAAAGGACGAGGAGGCATATCTGGATACTGATCAATGTCATTGTCATGTCGGTTTTGCCCAGTCACCAATTCAATACAATCGCAACAAACCCCGGTTTGATGTGAAATGTGCGAGACGATCCCGAACGATAGTCGTGACCCCGAAAAATTCACATAAACCCGTGCAGAAATCTATCAACAGATAACCCTTGGCCAAAACAAGCGTACGTAGGTTTTCTGTTCCGCTGCTACTCAAACCCCTTGCAAAGCCGGTGGTTTCTGCGAACCTCATCGCACGGGAACTCGGTATCACCCCGCAAGGGGCGCGCCACCTCGCGGCGCAGTTGCCCTTGCGGGAAATGACGGGCAGGGGGAGGTTTCGGGCATGGGGAGTGGTGTGATTGAATACAACTAAGCGGCACCCTTCCTATTTTTCGGGACGTTTCCTAATTATAGGGGCTCAAGACAGCTGAGCAGTTAGAACACCAACTTGTATTTGCAGATGGCGCTGGTTCACTCCGCTTTGTCGCGAACGACTTTTATCTTGAGGGGAATCCAGTCGCTCAGAAAAGGGACCTCGCTCTCATCGTGGACCAGAATAAGATTGTCCAGAACAACTAGTTGTTCGCCATTCATCGGCAACTTGAAGGGTCCGCGTATTCCATTCATTGTCGACGCGTTTTGTCTCGCGAGCGCTACCTTCTCCTTGGCCTGCAGGGCATTTGTTATCGCGCCTGGGCCCAACTGCGCCGCTTTGGCAACGCGTGCGGTATGTTTGGCATCGAGAATTGCTGAAGCGTCAGCGAGCATTTTTGGCAACCCAGCCATGAACTCAGCACCCAGGACTAGCTTTTCTCCCCTATCACTGCCCGTCAAATGGGCTCCGGAGGTCTCAACTGTCGTCAACACTCGTTCGTTGTCGGTCTCATCAAAACAGGAAAGCTGGACCTGGACCGGATTATAGATAGGCGGTGGCACAGGCATGCCAATCCGAGTCAGATCGGTCGCAAAGCTGCGCTGAATTTCCAGCGCGAAAGGCGTGTTAACACGCGCGACGCGCTTCATTTTCATTGCGCTGAGAGTTTCCTGGAGTTTGCCCCACTCTATCTGGAGCACGCTCTTAGTATCCCAAACGATGCGGCTCATCTCCTTGTTCAGAAGGACGAGTTCGGTTCGGGGCTGCCGCTGCTCAAAAGCTTTCAGCTGTTTGTCTATAGGCATCAGCTTTCCCGGCAGGAACAGAATACTGCGGGACGAGGGAATCGTACGGGTTGCGCCAAACGCCAGATCGCACGGCGGCGTAATGCAAACCCACACGTTCTTGGACGTGCCCTTTCGAAAAAGGTCGCCGAACTGCACATAGTTCTCGGGCTCGAGATCTTTGTCCGGCAAATCGCCAATTGGTCTTAAAACGGCGCTAGAGTAGAGCGCGCCCAGACTGGCAGAAGGTTTTGCCTGCGTTGGTGGTAAATGCTCGAAACTGAGCTTGCTCACGGCCTTTTCGACGGTCTTCATCGCCGTCATCCCGCCAAGTTCTTTCACAAGGTGGGCGCTGATCATCCACATCAGATACTCACCCATCGGCTGCCCATCTTCATGCAGACGCATCGTCTGCAAAAATGCATAGTCTGCGATGCTCAACGAACGAATATCATTGAACACGGACGTTCGGACGTCCTGCAGACTCGAGTCCAGACACTCGACGAATTTTTGGAGCACTTGTCCGGTTGGCAATGCTTGAGCAAACGCTGCCAGCCGATAATGGAGTTTTTCGACCTCATAGAGATCGTCCTTCGGCACAAAATAGAACATTCCGCTCAGAAAATCGGACTGCTTTTGAAATTTGGCTACCTCAGCCTCTTGCAGGTCGATCGATGACATCAGGATCAGGAGCGGGACAGCGTCCTTTCCCTTGAATTGCTGATAGATGCGCTTCACAAAACTGGAAGACAGATCTCCGCCGCCCTTGCCTGCCTCAAGCTCGTAATCGAGAAAAATGACGTTGCTGTGCTCGGGGACGACGACGCCTTTCTTTTTGGCTTTCGCAGCACTGATTTTTTTGACTGAGACCTTCAACTCCTTTTTAAGCAGAGCCGCAAGTTTATCCAGTTTGACGCGGCGGCCGTCGGAAATTGCTTCAATCTCCGCCCATATAGTCTCGCCTGAGCCATGCCCTGTGGCCGCAAGCTGTTTGATTTTTGCGATCGCAAGAGATGTAAGATCAGTCGGTTCGTTGATTGAGACGCCGACGGCGTTGAGGTCTCCCATAAGATCGGGCAGAGCAACGATCGAATTGTACAGATTTTCTTCTTCTGCCGCAGACAGGTTTTCTCCCGGCGGGTCGAATACATCGTCGATAATCGCTACATGCTTTATGCCGTTCTGGTCGAAAATATCTCGGACGGATTGCGCGCTTATCATTTCAGGCTGACTCCAAATCGAAGTGCAAATGTTGTTTCCATGCCTTCTGGGACGTCGGCCTCCGGCAGAAGAACGAGGGATGCGGAACTGTAACCTGCGATCTCACGCGCGATGAACAGGCCAAGCCCCAAACCGTCTCCAACTGGTTTTGTCGTGACAAAGGCATGGAAAATATTGTCGCGCATGGCGGGCTCGATGCCTGGACCATTGTCACTGATTCTGATTTCCCGCTTGGGAACGTCGACCTCGACCATGACTTTCGGGGCCAGTCTCGGTTCTTCCAGACGTCTGCGGTTGACCCAGTATCGGGCATTATCAAGGAGATTTCCAATCACCTGGACGACCATTCCGGGTACGACTTTCTCGACGAATTTCTGGTCACGGCTCCTGTTCGCAAAACTCAACTGAAGGACAATGTTGTCGCGCTCAAAGACAGGCATCGCGGACTGGACGACATTGGCCACCCATTCGCTCAGATCAATTTCTGACTTGACCTGCCGACCCGAAGACACCAGCGGATCCAGCACGCGTAATCGAGTCTGGAGCGTTTTCAGCTGCGCGCCAAGAGGGGCAAGCGCAGTGGCGACATCGGTCGGGGCTCGGCGTTTACGTAATTTATCCACGATCTCCAGGGCATTCGTCGTTGCCTGTCGCAGTTCGTGCGCGATGGAAGCGACAGACAGACCGATTCCGGCCAGCACTGTCATTTCCATTCGACCCCTTTCGTAAGATTCACCCATGGCTTCCAGCCCGCGCATGAGCTCGCCGATCTCGTTCATCGCATCGTCGATACGTCCGCCGATATCCGGATCCGACTTCACTTGCGGGTAGCGTTGGTAAAGAAGCCGAAGCGTGGTCGCGATTGTTCGGCGCTGCCGCAAAACCCTGTCAGAGACGCTGCTGAGATCGACGGGCTCACGCGCGAGAATTTCATTCTCGACCGCATTCAAAAACGGCCGGAAAATACTTTCGATGATATGCTTCAAAAGGTTTACCAGAGCCGCCTTTTCCGGCGAATCTCGAAGACCCTCACGGTTCGTCTGGTCAACCAGATGTGGGTTTGCGACGGATGAAATCGATAGTCGAGCGATGATCTGGGCTCGATTAACCTTGTATCCCCCGGAGGCGAGCGCCTTACGATCAAGATCCAACCAATCGTCCGCGCCTTGGCCATAGCTACCGACTCTGAAGCCGTCGCGATAAACCATCACGCCGCCGCTCCACTGGTTGACGAGCTTTTGCACCTGCCGGATCTCGCCGATGGTGTCGATTTTCTCAAGTGCCTGACGATTGAACCAATAAAGCTTGAGGGTAAACGGTCCCAAGGCCGCCAGAAGTTCGTCGCTCGCATTCGCCGTTGTCCGCAGATGCGTACCGCTCATGTCGATCGGGAGGGAACGGTGACGCATTCGATAGTCGATACTGCCCCTCAGGCGAAGCGGGGCGCCGCGTTTGATTTGCCCGTTTTTCAAAAGATCATCGGGATCGTCCGGGCCGAAACTGGCAGTGACAACGGCGTGGGCGTTGTCGAGAAGAATTTTTCGGAAAGGCGGGATTGGAACCGCATCGCCATTAAATTTGACACTGATAAAGAAATTGGAACGATCGGCGAACGGGTCGTTTAGTCGACTGAACTGTTCACGCGCGATGTCTTCGATTTTCTTCAAATTCCATTCGGTCGACAGCTGGGTTACTAGAAGACGGGTGCCCTTTTCCGAGGTTTTCGGCCCACCCTTTTTTGGCGCAAACGGGATCGACTCCAATCGGACTTCGGGGTTCCGATTGAACAAAGACCAGTCGATCTCCAGAATATTGACGTGCCGGTCGCCGGTTTCAAAAGACTCAACGCGCAGCCTGGATCCAAGGCGCATTGTCGACAACCGTCCCACGCCTTTCTCTCCAAGAATCGGCCGATCCCCCAATGCCTGAGTGCCGGCCCGTTGTGCTTCCAGCGGATTCTTGCGCGACATTGTCCCGATCGTGAGAAAATTGTCCTTGAGCTTTTCCTCAGACATTCCATGGCCGGAATCGGTGACCGCGATGTAGTTGACACCCTCATAGGCGTGCAACAGGCGCTCAAGCGTCAGGGATGCTCTGAGCGATTGTTTCAATTCGAGGTCATCAACGCGGGCCAGAGACGCCAATGCAAGATTCTTGCAACGCTCGAATTCCGACGCCAGTTCTTTTGCGGAAAGGCGAGATTCCAGCGCAGTGGCTATCTGATCGATAACCGGGTTAACTGTTTCGATGGGAAGCGTTTGGCGGATGTCGATTGACACGGATTGTGAACCCGCGTCAAAGGCATTTTTGACAAGTTCGTAGAGTGCAACGGCGTCGGAGCTGATCAAATCAGCTCCGAGATGAAAAATGGTTCGTGCAGTTACTTTAAAACCGGTCAATTGAAATTCCCCAACAATTCCAAGTACCCGTTAAGGATTAAAGAAAATTCAATATCCACACGTTTAGGTATTAAATTGAGCACACTAGGCAGCCGTCACGCAAGTGGCTGTCATCTTCCGCCTCAAGGCCGCCCAAGGTCTCGACAAGAGACCGGTTTTTCCGCTTTGATCGTTTTCGTGCTTGGGAAACTTCCCAGTCTGACTTGATCTTGCCTACTCGTTCGGGGAGAGCCAACTCTCGCAGCGATTCACTTTGGGACCAATAGAACTGATCACCGAACTGAACCGACTTCTCCTCATACTCCATCGCGAGCGAAAACAGCTCAGGATGGGTTTCGAGAAGGCGTACCCATTCGATTTTCTGCTGGTAGAAGCAGAAATAGCATCCGGATCTTGACCTGCCCCAATCCATATAAGGCGGAAGACCTAAACCTGAATCTTCCAAGATTTGAATGATGTCAGCGCGAACCAGGCCGTCATCCTGAAAAGGATAGACAGCCAAGATATTTGATTTCGTGCTGATGTAGCCAGTGCGGTTTTCGTCAGCTCGCAGCCCGACATAATTGATAACCGGGCCGTCGCCGACATATGCTTCGAACGGCTTAAGCTTCAGCATCTTCGTGCACCATCGGCGATGATTTGAAGGCAGCATTCCGCGATAGACTGCAAGCCAGTGATCGAAGCTATCAACCGGGGTTGTGCGCACAATTGGCTTGCCGAGAATCGCTTCAAGCCTAGCGATATAGTCGTATGTCTCGGGGAGTTCCTTATCGGTATCGTGAAAGATGTACTCGATTTCCGGCACACGATCCCGAAGGTAGATCGCCAGAGCGGCACTATCCTTGCCACCGCTCAGGCTGAGGATATGTCGAGGCGTCTTGCCCCCGAACGTCGATGCGATGTCGGAATCATAAAGCTTCATTTTTTAAGTTTACCTACTGGTGCCCGACCGTCTAATGTTGCTGTGGCTACGCTGGGTTGGGTCTTCTCCAACTCACGCCATAGCAGGTTAGTGAGGAACTTGATGCGTTTTGCATCTCCTTGGGGTAGATCTGCAGCAAGTGCCTCGAGTGAGGCCTCGTCTTTCGGCGAAAGTTTGACGTCCTGAAGCACGCGGACGAGATCTTCTCCATCACCCCGCGTTAAATTGAGCCGGATCGCATCGAAAGCCGGCCGATCATCAATCCCACTGAATGCTGCGGCTTCCACTTTTGCGAATAATTCAGCCAGAGCACCGATCTCTTCTCCGAAACGCACCTCATCTCCGGGCATCCAGCGACTTGGTGGACGAGCAACGACAAAACTTGCGAGAGCCTCTGCCCAACCATCATCGGACAGTCCGGGATCCCGTAACCGCAAAGCGAATGCACGCAACTTCGGTTCGCGCGCTGCTAGTGATACCCTTGCAGCGCGAGAGGCCAGAGCAGCCCGATCAAATGTACCGCTTTCAACCCCAGAGGCATCAGCCACCCGAAGGATAATGCGTTCCAGGAGCTCAGAGTATGCACCTTGCAGATCGTTGACGGCCGAGTTCAGATCGATAACGAATTTTTCGGCATCGGCGTACTCGCCACCACCATCAGCGTCGAACGGCTCCAGGCCACATGCCTTTGGAAGATCCTGAAACAGCAAGGTTGCAGGCTCGCGCGCCGTCATCAGGGCTTCCCGAACAGCTAGCGCCATTGGAGAAAGGGTTCGTGATTTTCGGGTGTATTCTGGTAGTTTCGCGGCGAATTGGCATAGCTCCTGGACGACATCCAGGAGAACAGGCCGACGCTCTTGGATACCCTTGGCAAACGCTTCAGCGAGCCGGGCAAAGACCTCGGAGCGCACGCCTTCAACGCTGCAATACTGGATCTCAAAGGAAGCAGCTGCCTTCGACAACCGAAGAAATTCATGAGCCCCAAAACGGGCGAGAAACGTGCCTTCGTCATAGACTGCGAGTTCATGACTGTGGATCTTCAAAGCAAGGGCCAAGAGCAAAGGCGCTAGCCCGTCTCGAACGCCATACGGATCTTTCTTCAGCTCCAAGAGAATTGACGGCACGGAAATGCGATGCCCTTTGCCGCCCCTGATCAGACCAATGATCTTCGACATTGCTGGTTTCAGGTTCAGGGGATCTTCGTCGGTGTTCGGCTCTACAAGTTCGTAACGACCGTCCTTTTCGACATGAATGCCGCCGGCCTGTAGGACGGAAAGATACATTGATTTTTCAGGAGGTGCTTTCTCTGCCTCTATGCCCAGCAAAGGCTTGTCACTGGCCCCGAATATTCCTTCAATCAAGCGCATGCGCGCAGATGCCGCTGCGCTGCTGAGCATATTCCGGTTTATCAGTTCGTTGGCAATTTTAGGCGCGAGCGGAAACATTCCGTCGCATAGCTGAGAAAGGGTATTGGAGAGTGTTCCTTCTATCTCGACGATCTCGCCGCGGTTCCACCACTTAACCCTGCCGGCGCCATGCCGCGACAGCCCTGACATCTCAATATAATGCGCTGATAACGTTCGCTTAGCCTCGTTTAACTGTCGCGAAACTTCTGCCGCCGAAAATTCATCGTGTGCGAGTTCCGGCGTATTGTCTTCGATCCATTGCCATCGTTTCACCTCAGCGAGCTCGTGTCCAAGGCTCGCCAAGGGTTGGAGGATGCCAATGACAACATTCTTTTCCATCTTGGAAAACTGGGCTTTAAGGGCATCTAGAGCAATCTGCCGATCATCATCGGTATCGGCCAGAACCAACAGGACGACCCCGTCTGCATTCGTTGCTTTCAGAGCGGACTTTTCGACCGCGTCGGCCTGAACATGGCGGACCTCGAAGTACCGCATGGTTCCCGATTCAATATAATGCCGGCGGGCCAGGATAGGAGAGGTATCCAGGAACTGCCCGATCTGTCCGCTAACGTTGTCCACCTCGAGGACTGCGCGCCGAGCATTTTGCAAAGCGGCATGAAGATTGACGCTCGAGTTGGGCCAAAGGCGATAGCCACCCCGTTCACCGCGTTTGAAAAGCAGGCCGCGCGACGTCAAGTTTTTCAGTGCGTCAGTCACCGTAGAAGCGTCTTCTCTCGAAAAGCAGGCTTTCAGCGAACGCTCGTTGGCGACCAGATCGTCAGAGTCGAGGAGATTAAGGATGCCGACTGCCTTGAGGACTTTGATCTGCAATGCGTCGATTTCAGCCGCTGCATCGATAGTCGAGACAATCCGGAGCCAATGGCTTTGATAGCTGGCTCCGGAGAGGCGGTGCCCAAACGAGGCGCGGACATAGTCATAGAAATCGGCAAGATCGTACCATCCGTCGCCTGCGACCGTCTGTTCGGCGAATGATTGAAGACCAAACGGTTCCGACGACAGGAGGAAACCGAACAGCGAGCGCTCGTGCTGCCCAAACCGCGCGAAGAATCGTACGAGCGGCGGCAGGAGAGTGGGGTGGAGTGGATAAAGCTGCCCCGCGTCCAGGTTTGCGATACTGCTCGTCGCGCCACCCAACCAACCCATGGAGCCGGCTGCGTTTGCGGCCTCCCTGGCCTCGGTGATGATCCGCGACGGAAACAGACTGGTGGCGCTCCCAAGGGCCCCGGCTATAAGTGCCGCCGTATGGGCGAGAGGCTGGTCGAAAACAATCTCCTCGAATCTTCCCGCCACCTTATCCCATTCGTGGCGAACGGCTGCTGGCAAGCGCTCCGCGTATGCCTGAAAACCTTGATGCAGAATCCCGAGCAGCACGAATGGCTGATCATCGCTCCTGGAAGCGAGCTCCGCCAACCGTTGCAATGCGAAAACATCTTGTCGGTCTGGGTTTTGGGCCGCGTATTCCAGAAGTTTTCCAAGCTCATCAACGATAAGGACAATGCCCTTTCCATCTTCGAGACCCTTCGCACGAAGAGCTTCCAGCAGGCGCTCCAAAGAACGAGCAGTTGGGGATTTCTGGCAAGCCTCGAGCGCCTTGTCGACTGCCTTCCACTCAGCGGGTTTAGACGTCCCCCGTTTGAATTCCAGGTTCTCGCGGATACCACGAGCTATGGCGTCGACGATCCCCTCGCGGCTGCCAGTGATCAAAATTGGCCACAGGGCCAGCCGGCTTGACTGTTCCTCCGTCCATCCGATCGAGTCAGCAATCCTTGCGGTATCGTCACCAACAGAATGGGCGAGCAGATGGGCAAGCACGAGAGCAAACGATGACTTTCCAACGCCGTAGTCGCCGGTGACGCGCCATGCGCGGCGGCTCGATCCGTCGCGCAGACCATCGGTGATCCGAAGTAGGGCTGCCGCCATCGCAGGGGTCACAATGTAATTTTCCAGCGCCCGGGAGTCGTGGAAATCCTTCTCCAGCTGCGCTGAGCGAAGAAACCGTGCTGGGACGTTCAGGAGTTCGGATATTGTCCGCCGCACCTTAGGCATGGAGAAGGTCCTCTTCATAGATCTCGGCAAGGGTGGGTCGTGTTCCCGCCGTCTGGCGCGTCAACAGGCCCTGAACAGCAGATGGCTGATAGCTGAAACTGCGGATACCCGCCTGCGAGATGTCCTCAAGCCGGCTGCGAACATCTTCCTCCGTGAGCTTGAACACCTGACCCGGCGAGCAGGGAGCGGACGCGACCGATCGCAACACCAGTGTTTTTTCGTCCGGACTGACGCGATCCCAATAGTCCAGCACGCAATACTCGAACATGAGCGAGGTTATTTCGGATTTCGCTTCTCGGCGGAAGGAATAAACGGTCTCCCAGCGACCAGCTTCGCCCTTGCGTTCGCCGGTTGGAATGAGGAGGTTGAGATCTACTAGTGGGCCGTCCAGGGAATCCTCGACCCCTACTTTTCCGCTCTTGTTTGTATGGTAGGTGTGTATGAAGACATCCAGATGCTGAGCGAGCGTTACTTCAGAGTGCTTGTGACCGAGTTTCGCCGACTGGCGTTTGAACGCCTCGAGGGCTTCCGACCGCGTGAATTCGGGATATGGCCATTGTCCGACCATATAGTGCCACGCGAACAATGCCGAGCTGGTTCTTGAGGATACATTCCAGTGCAGCAGCCAGAGTGTTCGCTCATCCTCAAGAAAGGGATCAAACCCTTCCGGGCCAAACACCGCATGCCCGAATTCCGTCAACTCATGGCGCTTCAATCCGTCCGGCGACGCGATGCCCATGACGTCCACCCAGAAGCGTAGCGACCTCACCATGTTCTTGCCAATGCCAAGTTCGACCATGGCTAGCTCTTCATCGAAGAAAATCGAAGGATTAGCTGCGATGGCACGGTATGCCTTCGGAAGCCACGCATAACGGCATGCAAAGGATTCATGGCCCGAGAAGCGAAATGGGATTGTCATCTGGGCAAAAGCTACAGCTTCATTCATATTCTTTTCCTGCCATGGCATTTTGGACATCGCGCACGGCCTCGATGATTTCAGCGGCGGCGTTTTCGATGTCGGTCTCAGATGTAAATCGTCCCAACCCAATGCGCAGCGCGCCTTCCTGCAAACCATCCTCCATGCTCATCGCACGCAGAACATGGGAAGAGCTTTGGGCGCCAGACATGCATGCCGCTCCGGTCGAAATTGCCACTTTCTTCCGAAGGCGACTGATGATCAGGTCATTAGGCGTATCCGGGACTGAAATGTGCAGGTTGTGCGCCAATCGGTTTTCCTGGTCGCCATTCACAACGAGATCTTGAATTTGTCGGGTCAGATTCGTTTGCAGGCGATCGCGCATATGTGCGATCCTGCGAGTTTCGTCCCCGCCTTCGGAGAGCATGATCCGGCAGGCTTCACCCATCCCCGCAATACCTGGAACGTTAGGTGTAGCATCATGCGTGGCACCTAGCCCGTAAACCCGGCTGGCTTCGTAGACACCGGAAACCAGCGCTCCGATCCCTTTTGGGCCGTATATCTTATGTCCACTCAGAATGAGGTAGTCGATATCGGCGCCGAAGGCATCAAAGGCTATACGTCCTGCGGCTTGAGTCGCATCGACCAAAATCGCGGCATCGTGTCTGTGGACGAGAGGCACGATCTCTCCGAGAGGATAGATTGTCCCAACCTCATTGTTGGCTGCCATAACACAGACGAGATCGGTGCCACTTTCCAAGGCGGCGTGAAGGCTTTCAGAAACAAGTCTTGCACGATCATCGACGTCGATCCAGGTGACAACGGCAAGGCCAAGCCGTTCGGCAAGACGGGCGGTGTCGATCAGGGCCTGGTGTTCGACGCGTGTGAGAGCGATGCGCAACGGTGAAGCGCGTGTTGGGCCGATCGCATGGGAGATTGCGAGCCGGATGGCCTCTGTTGAGCCGGATGTGAAAAACACGTTGTCAGGCTCTGAGCCGACAAGCTCGGCAACACGGCCCTTTGCATCGGCCACGATCGCGGCGGCGGTCTCGCCAAAGACGTGGTCGACGCTGTTGGCGTTGCCGAAACTTGAAACCATCATATCGAACACGATATTAGCCACCCGCGTGTCGACTGGCGTAGTCGCATGATGATCAAGATAAATCGCCTCATTTGCGGCGGGCGATGACACCTTCGCAAGAGAGAAACCGGCTCTAGTCATGAATCACCGCCCGCACCTCTCCTGATTTCAGGGCGTGCGCTTTGTTTACGTGGACTTCAATGTCGCAACCAAGAGCTGCAAGCCAGTAAAATAATTTGTCGGCGGTTACACCCACATGACGTCCCTTCAATACTTTTGAAAGGGTGGGTTGATCCGTCGCGCATATCCGTGCCGCGTCGCTTTGACTGAGTTTACGGGAGGACAGCGTGTCGGCCAACGCTGCAGCCAGCGTTGATCGGAGCACCCTCCCGGATGCTACGACAGGATTGAAGGGCGGCTTGCCAAAGTTGATATCTTGACTATCCGTCACGCGTCACCCGTATGATCTGATTCGATACAATGCCACCTTATGGTAAAAAAACCATAGCGATAGGGCTAACCACTACGACGCGGAAGTTGTGAACCGAATTCTGAACGAACGTCCAAACGAATTTGGCAAATGGCTAAGACTGCACCTCGATCATTTCGAAGCTCTTTCTGGCCTGCGCGCTGCATGGGGGCACGAACAACTACCCAACAGCACGATGGATTTGCTCGATCCAATGGCTGGTCACTACGCCTTGCTGTGCGAATGCTCCGAATGGCGGACTCTCGGACAGTAAGCGATCGGGCGATGTGGGCGATCTCTTTCAGCGTGGCGAGGAAGATTTCCAAGGTGCCCGCAGACAGGCAGCACACGCTAGCGAGTTCAAGATCGAGGACATCGGATCCTGCGAGAAAGCCGACATCATCGCCTATGTTCCCAAACCGATGCGCGGTCCGGCCTTTGCCGACGAAACCATGACTAACTCGCGGCTCGATGGCTTTAGCCGAAGGACCCCACCCGGAAAAGGCGTACCGGGCGTATTGCCACCTCGCAAGCAAGTCCGACCCCGCTCTTTGTGGATGGCTTTCCTGGTCCTTTCCCGGCCTTCCACGATCAACCCGCTTCGGGGTCCGCTACGCAAGCGTGCGGCCGCTCCCGGCTTCGCCGTCGCGGTGATCGCGGCCGGGCAAGGACACTGACGGAGCCATCGAGCGGGGATCGGCCTCGCTCCAAGGTGGAGCCCTCAGATGTCGCACGATTTTTCCCTCGCACAGTCCCACGCTTTCGCACTTTCCCGCATCCTCATGGTCCCGGTCACGCTCTTTCGGATCGACGGCGAATTCGCCGTCCTGCCGAGCGACGAGCTCGACAGCGCCGATGTCGAAACGCTCGTCGAGTACGATCCTTTCGAATTCGGCCCGGCTCATTGAGCCGGGTTCGCCCTTCCGGGCGCGTGCCGTCGGCGTCCGCACGGCCGCAAGGGAGGCTTCGCCGCGGGCCGGGCGGTTCCCGCCCGCCTTGCCTACCCGCGCCCTTGCCCCCGTCCGCTCGCCGGGGCGGGGAGAGGTGGTTTCCGCAATTCCGCGGAAAGGATAGGCTGGAAAGAAAGGGGACCGGGCTTGAAGAGCACCGGGAAGCGGACATGGAAAAAAGGGATATCGAGGATTTGCGCGGCCGGGTGGCCTGCGCCGCCGTACTGGAGAAGGCCGGCTTTGCCATCGACGTGAAGGAAAGCACCCGGCGTGCGGTCAAGCACCGGCGCGGCGCAGAGATCGTCATCGTCATCCATGAAGGACGCGGCTGGTTCGACCCGCTCTCCGACGCCAAGGGCGACCTGTTCTCGCTGGTCATGCACCTCGATCGCGTGGACTTCGCGGAGGCCGTGACGCGGATCGCCGATCTGGTTGGCTTCGTCGCGAGCGAGCCGGCCTGGAAGCGCCAGTCCCGCACGAGCGATCCGGAGGCCGGTGTTGCTGACCGCTGGACGACGCGCCGCAAGCCGTGGCCCGGTTCAGCGACCTGGCGCTACCTCTCGGAGGTACGGTTTCTCCCGGATGCGATCATCCGCGCCGCGCTCAGCCAGGACGTCCTTCGCGAAGGTCCCAAGGGTTCCATGTGGGCGGCGCATACCGACGAGGGTGGGACTGTGACCGGCTGGGAGGAGCGCGGTCCTGACTGGCGGGGCTTTGCCAGCGGCGGCGCCAAGACGCTGTTCCGGCTCGGTTCCCCCGATGCCGAACGCTTCTGTGTCACGGAAGCGGCGATCGACGCCATGAGCCTTGCCGCGATCGAGGGCCTGCGGGAAGGCACGCTCTATCTCAGCACAGGCGGCGGCTGGTCGCCGGCGACCGATGCGGCCATTCGCGTGCTCGTCGCGCGGCCGGGTGCCTTGCTCGTCGCGGCGACCGACGCCAACAGCCAGGGCGAGGCCTTCGCCGCCCACTGCCGGGACATAGCGGAAGGGGCGGATTGCGGCTGGCAGCGGTTGCGCCCGTCGGGCGAGGACTGGAATGCGGTGCTGAAGACGAAAGGGATCGAAGAGCGGAAAAGACGAGAGGAGGGACGGGGAAGAAGGGGAGGGGAAACCCGGCTGCCGCATGCCCGCCGGCCGCGTCAAGGGTGAAGCTTCGCCCGGCTGCGCCGGCCCTTGACCCGACCGGACGGAATGGCGGCCGCGGGGAGGGGTCCGGAAGGGCTGAAGAGGGATGAGCGGTCAGGTGGATCGCTTGGCGCTTGCAGCCCGGACAGGCCGAAGGAGCCGCCCCCGATGCAAAGCCCGTCTTTCCATTCCATCAAGGTCTTCCATGGCGTTGCGACCCGCCATGAGATGTACCGTCTGTTCGACCGCCATGCACAGGACCCGGATACGACAGGCCGTCACTCGGGCGCGCTGCACGCCGGCGAATGGTTCGAGATCGGCGAGGTCGAACACGACCATATGTTCGAGATCCTGCCCCCGCTCTGGATGCGCGGCGACATGTTCGCGATGCGCGAGTTCCTGGTCGGTAACGTCACCAGTGTCTTCTTCACGCTTTCGATCGACGGACGCATCCGCTGGTTGCACGGCTATTGCGATCTCTCCGACAGAGCCTCGCCGGATCGCATGAAGGCCGCCATCGTCGAGCGCGAGACGTGGCCGGTTAGGGCGATGACGCGCGAGGAACGCCTCGAGCACATCTGGAGCGCCACGCACGAGGATTATCGCGGCTATGCCGGTGTGCGCTGGCCGGAAGCCCTGCGCGGGACACGCACCGTGCTGCTGTATGGCGGCCGCGAGGGCACGTTTGTGAAGCGTCTCGACGATCTGACCGAGACCGAGATTGCCGCCAAGCTGCCGGTGCAGTTCCGGCATCTGCCCGACGCCGTTGCGGCGTAAGGGACGACGACATGGTGGATGTTCACCCGACCGTCGTTCTCCAGTCATCCCTCTGACGGCGATGACGCCGCTCATGCACGACGCCGAAAGTCCGGCCAATATGGCTGACATCGCGGCGGATGGCCCGGACACCCATGCTCGGCTGGAAACGCTCGCGGCGTCCACCGGTTGACCATGGCCGGGACCGACTGAACGCCCGCTCGACCAAACTAACCTTCCATCCTCCAGCGCCCGTCGCCTGCCGGTCTCCCCGGCGGAATGCGGCGGCGCGCCCTCTTCTCAAGGAGATATTCCATGTTGCACGACGATCCCTTCACGCTCGACCTCTTCGGCAGTTCGTCCCTGTCCTCCGGTCTCGATCTCGGCGTCACGGCCTTCGCGCCGGGTCCGGATCCAGCACGCGATGATGACGACCCACCGCCCGCTTCTCCGGCGGCGGCGGGCACGCCTTCGGCAAGCCGAACTGCGACGGTTGCCGTCTCACGGCAGCGCGGCGAGAACTTCCACCTCGACTGCGTCCGTGGCCTTGCCCGCTCCTGGAAGGCGCGGGCTCGCGATGCGCTGGCCGCTATCCGGCTTGCCGCCAAGATCGAGGGCGCGGTGCGTCCGGCCACCCGAGCGGAGCAGGAGAAGCTCATCCGCTTCACGGGCTTCGGTGCCTCGGAGCTTGCGACCCGCATCTTCCGCCGCCCCGGCGAGGATGGTTTCGCCAAGGGCTGGGAGGAGATCGGTTCGGAACTGGAGACTACGGTTTCGGCTGCGGACTACGCCTCACTCGCCCGTTGCACCCAGTATGCCCACTTCACGCCGGAGTTCATCGTACGCGCGATCTGGGCGGGGCTCCAGCGGCTGGGATGGCGGGGAGGGCGGGTGCTGGAGCCGGGGATCGGCACGGGCCTGTTCCCGGCGCTGATGCCAAAAGAGCTACGATCGGTCAGCCAGGTCACCGGTGTCGAGCTCGATCCGGTGACAGCGCGGATCGCCCGGCTTCTCCAGCCCCGTGCCCGCATCCTTGCCGCCGACTTCACCCGCATCGACCTGCCGGCGACGTTCGATCTCGCCATCGGCAACCCGCCCTTCTCCGACCGAGCGGTCCGCAGCGATCCGGCGTTCCGCACGCTCGGCCTCCGGCTGCACGACTACTTCATCGTTAAGGCGATCGACCGGCTGAAGCCCGGCGGGCTTGCCGCCTTCGTCACATCGAGCGGCACCATGGACAAGGCGGATACGACAGCGCGCGAGCATATCGCGAGGTTCGCCGACCTGATCGCGGCGATCCGTCTGCCCGAAGGCAGCTTCCGGCGCGACGCCGGCACGGACGTCGTGGTCGATATCCTGTTCTTCCGCAAACGCCAGGCCGGTGAGCCCGAGGGCGATCAGACATGGCTCGACATCGACGAGGTCCGCGCCGCGACCGGCGAGGAGGGTGCGATCCGTGTGAATCGCTGGTTTGCGCGGCATCCGGATTTCGTGCTTGGCAACCACGCGCTGACGTCGGGTCCCTTCGGAGAGGCCTACACCTGCCAGCCCCGACCGGACGCCGATCTGGCAACCGCCCTCGACGCCGCCATCCTCTCTCTTCCGGAAGCCCTTTACGACGGCAAGCCTGAGTCCGTCGATGCCGAAGACGACACCGACGTTACCGAGCCCGTCCGCATAGGCACGGTCGCCGAAGGCGCGACGATCCGCGAGGGCAGCTATCTCGTCGATGTCAGGCACGGCCTGATGCAGATCGTCGAGGGCATTCCCGTCGCGGTTCCCACGCGCCGCGGCCGAAGCGGCGACGGCCTGCCGGAGAAGCATGTCCGGATCGTCCAGAAGCTGATTCCGATCCGCGACGCCGTGCGCCAGGTGTTGAAGGCGCAGGAACTGGACCGGCCATGGCGCGACGCGCAGGTCCGGCTTCGCATCGCCTGGAGCGCATTCGTGCGCAGCTTCGGCCCGATCAACCTAACGGTGGTGTCGAACAGCGAGGACGCGGAGACCGGCGAGGTGCGCGAGACGCACCGCCAGCCGAACCTCATCCCCTTCCGCGACGATCCCGACTGCTGGCTGGTCGCCTCGATCGAGGAGTACGACCTCGAGACGAACACGGCAAAGCCCGGACCGATCTTCACCGATCGGGTGATCGTGCCGCCCGCGCCGCCGGTTATCGCCTCGGCCGCCGACGCACTCGCCGTGGTGCTGAACGAACGCGGCCATGTCGATCCCGACCATATCGCCGAACTGCTGCATCGGCCCGTCGAAGACGTCGTCGCGGACCTCGGAACCGCCATCTACCACGATCCGTCCGACGGGTCCTGGCAGACGGCCGACGCCTATCTCTCGGGCCCCGTCCGCGACAAGCTGAAGGCGGCGGAAGCGGCCGCGGCGCTCGATCCGGACTTCGCGCGCAACGTGGTGGCGCTCCAGGCCGTGCAGCCTGCGGACCTCCGGCCCTCCGACATTACCGCCCGCCTCGGTGCGCCGTGGATACCGGCCGCCGACATCGTCACCTTCGTCGCCGAGACAATGGGGGCGGAGATCCGCATCCATCACATGCCGCAGCTTGCGTCCTGGACGGTCGATGCGCGGCAGCTCGGATACAGCGCCGCCGGCACGTCGGAATGGGGCACCGACCGCCGCCATGCCGGTCAGCTTCTCTCAGACGCGCTGAACTCGTCCGTGCCGCAGATCTTCGACGTGGTGAAGGACGGCGACAGCGAGAAGCGCGTGCTGAACGTCGTCGACACGGAGGCGGCGAAGGAGAAGCTCTCGAAGATCAAGACGGCATTCCAGTCCTGGGTCTGGTCCGATCCCGACCGCACCGACCGGCTCGCCCGGATCTATAACGACCGCTTCAACAACATCGCCCCGCGGGCGTTCGACGGCTCGCATCTGCAGCTGCCCGGCTCCAGCGGCGGCTTCCAGCTCTACGGGCATCAGAAGCGCGGCATCTGGCGGATCGTCTCGGCGGGCTCGACCTATCTGGCGCATGCCGTTGGCGCGGGAAAGACGATGACGATGGCGGCCGCCATCATGGAACAGCGTCGGCTTGGCCTGATCGCCAAGGCGATGTTGGTCGTGCCCGGCCATTGCCTGGCGCAGGCAGCCCGCGAGTTTCTGGCGCTCTATCCGAACGCCCGCATCCTCGTCGCCGACGAGACGAACTTCACGAAAGACAAGCGAGCGCGGTTCCTCAGCCGGGCCGCGACCGCCACCTTTGACGCGATCGTCATCACCCATTCGGCCTTCCGCTTCATCGCCGTTCCCTCCGCCTTCGAACAGCAGATGATCCAGGACGAGCTGGAGCTCTACGAGAGCCTGATGGCGAAGGTCGACGGCGAGGATCGCGTCTCGCGCAAGCGTCTCGAACGTCTGAAGGAGGGCTTGAAGGAACGGCTCACCGATCTCGCCACCCGCAAGGACGATCTTCTGACCATCGGCGAGATCGGCGTCGACCAGATCATCGTCGACGAGGCGCAGGAGTTCCGCAAGCTCTCCTTCGCCACCAACATGTCGACGCTGAAGGGCGTCGATCCCGGCGGCTCGCAGCGCGCCTGGGACCTGTTCGTCAAATCCCGGTTCGTGGAGACGAAGAATCCCGGCCGGGCGCTGGTGCTCGCCTCCGGCACGCCAATCACCAACACGCTCGGCGAGATGTTCACGGCGCAGCGGCTGATGGACGGGCAGGCGCTGGCCGCACGCGGCCTGCACGAGTTCGACGCCTGGGCGAGCACGTTCGGGGATACCGCGACGGAACTGGAGTTGCAGCCGTCCGGTAAATACAAGCCAGTGACCCGCTTCAGCCAGTTCGTCAACGTGCCCGAGCTGATCGCCATGTTTCGCTCTTTCGCGGACGTGGTGATGCCGGCGGACCTGCGCCAGTATGTAAAGGTGCCGGCGGTTTCGACCGGCAGTCGCCGGATCGTCACCGCGGAGGCGACGCATGCGTTCAGGGCCTACCAACGCCTGCTCGATGCCCGGATCACGGAGATCGAACAGCGCAACGGTCCGCCACAGCCCGGCGACGACATCCTGCTGTCCGTCATCACCGACGGACGCCATGCGGCCATCGACCTCCGTCTGGTCGATCCTGACGAGGACAACGAGCCGGACAACAAGCTGAATCTGCTGGTCGCCAACACCTTGCGCATCTGGAGGGAAACGGCAGACAACGTCTATCTCCGAGCAGACGGCAAGCCTTACGACCTGCCCGGTGCTGCGCAGATGATCTTTTCCGATCTCGGCACGCTCGGCGTCGAGAAGAGCCGGGGCTTCTCGGCCTATCGCTGGATCCGTGACGAACTCGTCCGGCTCGGCATCCCACCTTCCGAAATCGCGTTCATGCAGGACTTCAAGAAATCCGAAGCCAAACAACGGCTGTTCGGTGACGTGCGCGCGGGCAGGGTGCGCATCCTGATCGGCTCGTCCGAGACCATGGGCACCGGCGTCAACGCGCAGCTCCGGCTGAAGGCGCTGCATCATCTCGACGTACCGTGGCTGCCCTCGCAGATCGAGCAGCGCGAGGGTCGCATCATCCGCCAGGGCAACCAGCATGAGGAAATCGACATCTTCGCCTATGCGACGCTCGGATCGATGGATGCACAGATGTGGCAGAACAACGAGCGCAAGGCGCGCTTCATCGCGGCGGCCCTGTCCGGCGATACGTCGATCCGGCGGCTGGAGGACATGGGCGAGGGGCAGGCGAGCCAGTTCGCCATGGCCAAGGCCATTGCGTCGGGCGACGAGCGGCTGATGCGAAAGGCCGGACTGGAGGCCGAGATCGCCCGCCTCGATAGGCTACGCGCGGCCCATGACGACGACCAGTTCGCCATCCGCCGCCAGATCCGCGATGCGGAACGCGACATCGAACACGCCACCCGGCGCATCGCCGAGATCGGCGAGGATCTCGAACGGCTGGTTCCGACCGCGGGCGATGCTTTTGCGATGATCGTCTTGGGTAAGCGCTATACCGAGCGCAAGCTTGCCGGACGGGCGCTGATGAAGGAGATCCTGACGCTCGTCCAGCTTCAGGTGGAGAACCAGAGCGTCATCGCCTCGATCGGCGGCTTCGATCTCGTCTTCTCCGGCGAGCGGTTAGGGCGCTACGGCTATCGCTACGAGACGGTGCTGCGGCGCACCGGCGTCGATCAAGAGGTCGGTCTCGACATGACGATCACGCCGCTCGGCGCGATCTCGCGGCTGGAGCATGCCGTCTCGAACTTCGAGGGCGAACGTGAGGGCCATCGATCCCGGCTGGGTGACGCCGAACGCCGGCTGTCGTCCTACCGGACTCGCGTCGGGGAGGTCTTTGCCTATGTCGCGGAACTGAACATGAAGCGGGAGCAACTGGTCGAGATCGAGGCGTCGCTAGCCACCTATGTCGATGGGTCGGCCGATGGAACAGCACTTGCGGCATAGGCCGTAAGTAGGATTCTCTCTCTGCTCAGCGCAATTCCTCGATCAACTCCGGATGTCGGTCGAGGATGCGGATCAACTGGCTGGTCGGGCCGCTTGGCTCCACCAGGCCGCGTTCGTATTTGTCGAAGGCGTTTTCTCCAACTTTCAGTAGGTTGCCCGCTTCCCGCTGCGATAGCTTCAGCTTGGTGCGCACGCGCCGGATCGTTGCTGGCGACGGCAGGCCTTCCTTCGCCTCTTTCAGGGAGCGCAAGGCTGCATCCACGACCGCCATGTCATCGCCGACATGGACGCCGTCGTCGCCTTCCGCCGGATAATAACCCGGCAGTGTCACGGTGACGGTCTCTCCCTTATAGGCAACCACGAAGGGCCGCACCGCACGATGCAGGGTCTCACCGGTTTCCGGCGAGACCATCGTCTCCGGTAGAATCTTCTTGGCAGTCACCATGATCATTTCTCCTTGAACGCCATGACCGTAAATTCGGTGACGACGTCCGCCTGGAACTTGACATACAGAACCATTCCACGTGCCGGGACATGATAGACGTCCTGCCAGACACGATGATCGGCAAACGTCGTCATCGACTTGTAGAACATGCGCCGATCCATGCCGGCGATCGTTTCGACAATGCCGCCTCGATCGAAGCCCAGCGCCAAAGCGTCCCGCAGGGCCGACGTCGTCATCGCCAGCGTGCCGACAGATCCGAGCGCCAGCTTGATCGCTTCGAGATCATAAGTCGGACGCTGTTTCTCCATAACGAAGATATGCCACCATAAAGGGGGTAATGCAAGATGCGTTCCGATGGAGACCAGAGGCAAGGGGAAGAGGAAGGAAACCCTGCTTGCAGGTCGGCTTTGCCGCCATTGCTGACGCTCAACCGGCGGCCTTGTGGTTCCATCCCTTCGTCCGGCATCTGGCTTCTCAGGTAACACCCTCTTCGCTGAGAACCTGGCATGCATCGCCATACCACTGGGCCGCCCGGTCGAGATGGTCGCCATGGCTTTTTAAATGCCAGGCATTGCCGTTCGACTGGTACAGGCCACCTGCGTTAAAGGCAGCCGCCACGAGAATGGGATCGTCATCGGTCGCTGCAAATCGGGACCGGATCTCTCCGGCGCCAAGGTCGATGTTGGTCTCTGGATCGTAAAGAGGATGTGTTGCGGGCGGTGAAGACGGCTTGGAACGGATTGCGGGCGCAACCTCGAACCGATCGTAATCCAGCTCGAATGCGGTTCCCCTTCTCTCGATCAGATCCCGGACCGATGTCGACAGACCCTGCATCGGCCCCGCCGAATAGGCTCCTTTGAACGGTGGATCGACATCCTCGTTGTCGACGTGAGCTTCCCAGCGGAAGGTCTTCTTGCCCGTGAAGCCGTCAGCTGAGGCAAAGCCGGTTTCCGTCGCGATCGTCATCATGATGAGGGCTGGATTGACGCCATGCTTCTGGGATGATGCCAAGACGAGCGGTGCGTAGAGGCTCCAGATCTTTCTGCATGTCGATGGCGCACCAGGCGTCCGTCGGAGGATTTCAGCGCCCGACCTGTCTTTCGTATAGACACCCCGTTCGTCGAATCGCCAATCCTGGCCATCGAATTTGCTGTGCCAGCCACCGCTGCCCGGATGAGGTCCGCTTTCCAGCCTGTCGACGGGAGGTGTGATGTTTCCGAAAGCGAGCGGGGACGCGGTGGTCGCCTTTCCGTCGAGGCCGATCCGGATCCCGGTCGCGGCCAATCGGAAGAGAAGCCTTGTGGGATTGAGAAGAGAGGTCGGGCGTGGCGAACCCGGCAGCCAACGGGCATTGGCTTTCGTCCCCGGCACGTAGGTTTCGAAGTGGATCATGGCCGTCCCGCTGACGCGCGCGATTTTCTGCCCCGCTTCGACCTGATCTCCCACTGCCCAGCCGTACACACGCGCGGAACTGGCTGTGACTTCGCCGTAGTTCACCACGACGCCGGCATGGGCGATGAAGAGGGCATAGGTCTCCTCTCCCGTCGTCGGGCGAGTGTAGAACGGATAGAATGCAACGATCTTGCCGCTCGTGCAGGAGACCACCTCATCGCCGGCACGGCAGAAGATGTCGATCCCGACATGGTATCGTGCGCCGTTCTGACGGTCCGCCAGAAACCGGCGGCCGGGTGCGCCGGCGATCGTCCCGTTCTTGCGCTCGAAGGACACCAGTATGGCTTGCGGATCGGAGGTGATGACCGGCCAGAACAGGGCGTTGGCATCTCGTGCGAATTCGGCGAACGAGATGGTCTGGCCGCGCGGTGTGGGGTCGATGTCCTCTTCACCCGTTGCCACTTCGATATCTGCGGCGAGATGGTGGTCGTCCTCGATGCCGATCCTCGCGGATGGCGTTGCGCGAAGGGACCCATGTAGTTCCCTGACGCGATCGATGAAATCGCGCCAACCGTTCGGCTTGGCACGAAGCACGCGCGGGCAGTTCTTTCCGGACCAGTGATGGTGCTGCACGACTGCCGTCGCGACATCAATGCTATGCTGCTTCGCAAGTGCCGCGGTCAGAAGAGCGGCCTTCTCATAGGCCGCTGCTTCATCCAGGCCCTCGTTCATGCAGATCTCGATGCCGATGCTGCTGGCATTGCCCGCGCTGGTCGAGGCATGCCAGCCGATCTCGCCGACGGGCAGGCTTTGGTAGACAGATTTGTCGTCGACCGTGAAATGCCATGAGACTTTCCGGCGTTTCGCGTCCGCTCCTTTCATGTACCTGGCGTGCGCGGGCGCATCGGCGCCTCTGGCCGTGTTGTCGGTGTTGTGGATGGTGATTGCCGTCGGGACCCGGGATGTGCCCGGACGGTTCGAACTGCCGACCGGAAGCTGATCCTGAATGATTGCAAGTTGCGCGAAGGCTTCATTGATGCGCATCGACCTCTCCCAGTGCGTTCTTGGATGCGATCTGACAGCTATATTTAGAAAAATACTAAGAGAAATTCATCGCTATAGTTACCGGAAGCGGTTCAATTTTTCGGAATTCAAAAAAATAACGGCAAATTCCTCGACAGGCACGTCGCCAAATTAAAATAATAACCTGGCGCGGTATGGCTTGCGTAGAAGTCGGCGATACAAATCTATTACGCGATGATGACACGAAATCGATCGCGTTAAAAGTAGACGATCTTAAAAAAGAACGAGCTCAAACTTCTGCTTGTGCCTCTAACCGAAAGGCTGGTGTTGCGAAACAACTCCAGACATTATCTTCCACAGCGAAACTCAGTCCATCGCTTCAAGACGTCCTGCCTCACAGATGGACTGTATCCATATGCCTTCATTTGCCGGCCATCGTTCGGGGTTCTGGTTCAGGCGGGTGATATTCTTTCCGCCGGCATGATGAAGCGCGATGACCTGCCAGTTATGTCCGTTGAACACGGGACTGCCAGAATTTCCCCCTTCCGTCGGTGCCTGATACTGAACTCGTCGATAGGGATTGTCCGACGGCACCCCCTGGGGCGGACCCTCGTGGTCCAAAAGACGGTTGTTCTCGAGTGAGATGGAAAGCTCACCGCCGCCAGGATATCCGATGACATAGACCCGCTGCTTGCCGTCGGCGAGCGGCAGGCGCTTTGCCAGCGGCAATGCGCTGACCTTCGGAGCAAGACCTTCGAACCTCAAAAGGGTGGCGTCGAGGGTCTTGATCGTCCACGACCGGGCTGAGGAGAAGCGATATCCGACCCCCTTTCCGGCCCCTTCGAAGACAACTTCGGCATCCTCCCGATACATCGGAGGAGCAATCTTCTGCTGGTCGCAGTAGGCATGATCGTCCTGGTCGTCGCTTATGACATGCGAGTTCGTGAGAAGGCAGGGCTCATCCCCCAAATGGGGGATGACGTCTCCGCCCCGGATCAAAAATCCTGTCCCCACGCGGGTCGCCACGCCGGCTACTCTCACGACGCCCACCGATAACGAGGCTGTCAGGCCCTGTCTGTACCACTCGAAGGTCTGAGGTCCGTCTGGGCCCAGGATCGCTTCCAGTTGCAAGTCCGACGGTGGAGGCTGTTCGACGAGGTCGCGAACCTTTTCCGGCGCAAGCAGTGCGTGGTCGTAGTCTTTCTTCAGCAGAGCCGCGCGAAGCGCCTGTACGATCCCGTCGCCACGCTCGGTCGCATTCAGGCCCCAGACATCGCCGAACTGTCGGATCATGCCAGCGACGGTTGCCGCATTGGTTGCGGGGTTCCTGACGACCTTGCCGATCTCGCGCTCGGCCCTGCCAAGATCGTTCAGGGCGACATAGGCCTCTGCCTTCGAGGCATGAAAGTTCGATCCCCGATCTGCCTGTGGAACCTCATTGAGGCTCTTCATAACGGACGTTGCCAGTTGCATCCGATCGATCGTGATGGGGACCGGCGCATCCAGCTGGCGCGCGACCGTCGACAGCGCGATCAGGTTCAGCCCTGCGCGGACCCGGTCTCCGGGGTTCTGGTCGTAGAGCAGCTTGTATTCGTCCATCGCCGATGTCACGGCCGTGCGCGCCGCGTCGCCGCCGGCGCCCGCCATGTCGACGACGATGTCCTTCCAGGCGCGAGCCTTGAGCTGCTGCGAGACTCGATCGAGGGTGCCGTCCTTGCCGGCTTTTTCCAGCGCCGCCATCGCGGCTGGCACCGTGTCGGCGACGATGCTCGCGATTTCGATGTCTTTCGGAATGATCTTTGTCAGGTCGTTCTTCGCGATGAAATCGGCAATATCGTCAAAGGCAGGAGACGGGTGGAATGCATTGCTCTCGGAGGCGGCTTTCAGAACCGTCTTGAGATCCTGGCTCGTGAGCGACCTGAAGATTCCGATCGCTGTCTTGTCCTGAAACGCTTTGATCTCTTTCGCCATCGCAGTTGGTCCTCAGAGTTCGAGCATCCGTCGGAGTTCCTGCCGGAGCGGATCCGCCTTGAGGTACTTGACGATGGAATGCCGCCACGCGCCGGAATTGGAGACCTCGATGTCCTTCACCTTCGACCTGCCTTCGATCTGGAAATCGTTGGCGATGAACGGGTCAAAGCCGGCGACGGGATCGAGGCGATCGAAGACATTGATCCAGGCACCATCGACCTTCTCGGAAGGGTAGCCGTTTGGCCGGCTCCAGCCCGGTTGGAGTTTGTCCTGGACTTCGTCCAGTCCGAGCGGACTGCCGATCGTGATCAGGCCATCGACATGCGCTGTTTTCTTGACCCGTTTCAGGCAATCGTAGGCAATCACGGTTCCCATGCTGTGGCTGACCACGATGTGCGGTCCACCGGACTTGGCGGCGGCCTGCACTGCCGTCACGAACCTCTTTCGGATTTCGTCCTGGACTTTGTACGTCGTGCCGGGCCGGGGAGAAAACGTCGTGTTGAACAGGTAGTGATGAACGTCCCGCAAGAACGTCTCCAGAAACGCCTTCTTCACCGGCCAGGGCAAAGGGATGCGCTCGTATGGCAATCCTTCGAGGTTGCGGTTCGCAGGGATGGCCTCGACCGCTTCCGCGGCGGCCATCGTGCCACCAAGCTTGAAGGCGAGGCCACTGATGAAGGATGCCTCTTCGCTGGTTGCCGTGATGGGGGCTCGGGTCTGTGCGTCGGCGTCTGCGGCCTTCGGCGTTTTAGCATCGAGGCTTTCGTAGGCAGCGACGTCCTTATCGTACTCTGCATACAGGACATCGGCCCAATAGACCATTGACGTCGTGATGCCTTCGCCATGAAGATTGACTCCATTTAACCCGCCTGCAAGCGTGCGAAGCCATATCTCTTCGAGCTCGGCTGGCGCCGGCTTGTTGGATATTCCGTGCACAAAAGTAACGTGTGCCATGTCCGTCCCCCGCCGACTAATTTTCTCCAGAACTTTGCTCCACATAGATGAGCACAATCAGGGATGCTTTACTACATAGGGTTTGGGTAATTCTTCAGCCTACTCGGCGACGAGCCCCAGATCGTTCGGTGGAAAGTTTTCGATACGGACAAGCGAGGCCCTGATTTCCAGCCAGTTTGGTCCGGTGTAGCGTTCCGCCCAAGCTCTGGCTTCCCGATAGGTCTCGAAGACCAATACCTCGTCGTGCCGGGCGGCATACCGCGACAAGGCCTCGTCGAAGTCGATCCGGGCCGGATCATCCAGCCGGGCGCTCGCCCCGACGATGTAGCTGTCCGAACTCCACCACACGAGCGGCGGCCGCTGTCTGGGGAGCTCAACGATAAGCAAGGGTTTCATCGGGATCCTTTCTCAAGTTCGGCCCGTCAATAGCAATTCTGGCGTAATATCTCTCGTTCGGGAAGGCTCGGTCTCGGCATCTAAAATACCCTTCTGAGGTGGGCAGAAGCGTCGGTATGGGGGGGGCCGAGGGGAAAACAGAAAAGAGCGAGTAGAGCAAACCTCCTCGCAGACCGGCTTCGCCGCCGTCGCTGACGCTCAACCGTCGTCCTCGCGATCCCGGCCCGTCGTCCGGCGCAGGGCTTTGGCCCCGCTGGTCCGGCCGGGCAGGGATGCTCGGTCTTCAGGTTGCGGCAGCGCGTGCCGCCCTGCGGTTCGGGGGACGTCTTCGGAATGAAGACAAGGAAGGGCCGCCAGACGGCGGTCCGGAAAACCCCGGACAGGAGAGCCAGTCATGCATCTGATCAAGGTCGATCCGCGCGCGCTGAAGGAAAACCCCGACCGCGCCCGCCAGACGAAATCCAACCCGCAGGCCGACGCGCTGATGCTGGCGACCATCAAGGCCGTCGGCATCGTGCAGCCGCCGCTGATCTCGCCGGAAACCGGCGGCGGCAACGGCTACATCATCGATGCCGGTCATCGGCGGGTCAGGATGGCGATTGCCGCTGGCCTAGACGAGATCGAGGTCCTCGTCGCGGAGGCGGCGAACGACAACGGCGCGATGCGCTCGATGGTCGAGAACATCGTTCGCGAGCCGCTGAACCCGGTGGACCAATGGCGCGCTATCGAGCGGCTGGTCGCGCTCGGCTGGACCGAGGAGGCGATCGGCGTCGCCCTTGGCTTCCCGGTGCGCCAGATCCGCAAGTTGCGGCTTCTCGCCAACGTGTTGCCCGCCATGCTCGACCAGATGTCGAAGGGCGATATGCCCAACGAGCAGCAGCTGCGCACCATCGCGGCAGCCTCGCGCGAGGAGCAGGCGGAGGTCTGGAAGAAGCACAAGCCGAAGAAGGGCGATCCCCAGGTGACGTGGTGGAGCGTCGCGCAGGCGCTGACGAAGACACGCATGCTGGCGAAGGATGCGAGCTTCGACGAGGATCTCGCCAAGGCCTACGGCATCGTGTGGCAGGAGGACCTGTTCGCGCCCGCCGATCAGGACAGCCGGTACACGACCGACGTCGAGGCGTTTCTCGGCGCACAGAACGAGTGGATGGCGAACCATCTGCCGAAGCGTGGCGCGATCGCCGAGACGACGCAATGGGGCGAGGTGAAGCTGCCGCCCAAAGCCGAGCGTATTTACGGCAAGCCGGCCAAGTCCGACCACAGCGCCTGGTATCTCGACCGTGACGGCAAGGTCCAGTCGGTCGCCTACCGCATGCCGGAGCCGAAGGCGCCGAAAGGCAAGGCAGCGAAGGCCGACGACCATGCGTCGAACGACGAGCCCGTCGTGACGACGAAGCCGCGGCCCGACGTGACCCAGAACGGCCGCAGCATGATCGGGGACTTCCAGACCGATGCGTTGCATGAGGCGCTCGCCCGCGCACCGATCGAGGACGACACGCTGATGGCGCTGCTGGTGCTGGCCTTCACGGGCCTCAACGTCTCGGTGCAGTCGGGCTCGGGCGTCACGAGTTATGGCGGCAAGCGCTTTGCCCGCCATGCGGTCCAGCTGATCGGGGATGAGGGCACGCTCGCGTTCGATACCGACACACTGCGCATCGTGGCCCGGTCGATGCTGATCGACGTTCTCTCGGCCCGCGTGAACCAGACGAACAGCGGGATTGTCGCGCAGATCGTCGGCGAG
Organism: Rhizobium sp. PP-F2F-G48; assembly: GCF_004342335.1. Classification (NCBI taxonomy): domain Bacteria; kingdom Pseudomonadati; phylum Pseudomonadota; class Alphaproteobacteria; order Hyphomicrobiales; family Rhizobiaceae; genus Rhizobium; species Rhizobium sp. PP-F2F-G48. The sequence continues at coordinate 85,152 of NZ_SLVH01000010.1, forward strand.
GCGATCGGAGCGGACGCGTTCCTGCCGAACATGGGCACGGAGGCATTCCTGTCATGCCTGTCGCGTGGCGCGCTCGAAGGCGCGTGCAAGGACACGCCCGTGCTGCCGCGTGCCCGCGTCCGCGACACGCGCGCCGCTCTGGTGGAGCATTTCGGGGAGACACCGTTCGTTCATCCGTCGGCGTGCTTTGCAGCCGATGCGGAGGCGCTCGCCGACTGGATGGCGCGAAACCGTGCGGCGGACGACGGAGAGGAAAGCGCGGAGGTCGATGCCGATGGCCTGCCGGACGAGCCGGCCGAAATCGATGGCGTCGACGCTACGGACGACGAGAGCGCGGACGACGCCAGCATCGCGACCGACGACATCAACGACGAACACGATGGCACGGCGGCACCCGACGAGGCCGAAACCTTCCGGGAAGCCGCCGAATAGGCGCGCGTTTCCCTCGTCTCCTTTCCGAACGATCACCGCCGCCGGCCGCAAGCCGGCGGCGGTTCTGTTTTCAGCCCCTCGCGCATCACGCCACATCATGGAGGACCTCATGTCCGCACAGCATATCCACGACCTCGCGCCGCTCGGTGCGATCATCCGCTACGCCGACGGCACGGCAAGACCGCCCGCCCATCACAGCCGCAAGGTGGCGCTCTGGGAGAACACCAACAATGTCGGTCGTCTGATCCGCAAGCGGCCGGGAGGCCATCGCGGGATCGAGGGGTTTCCGGCGACGTTCACCCTCCACAAGGGCGATTTCGGGCAAGGCGGGATCATCCTTGTCCGGGTCCATCGGACCTTCGACCTTTGCAGCCGCCTGACCTTCACGATCGTCGAGCGTCCCCGGATCGGTACGGTGCGCGTTCTTTCCGGCCCATACGACGATCGTGAGCTCATCCATCTCGCGGACGATCTCACTGCGGCAGAGCAGTGGCGCGAGCTCAACGGCTATCGTCATGCGGTGCTCGAGCCGGTCACGGCCGACGAGCACGCCGCCGATGTTGTCGAGGGGAGGGCGGTCGCATGACCGGCATCTCCTCGAATGTTTCTCCTGCCGACTCGATCACCTTCGGGCGTACGGCCGACGACCTGCTGGCCGCTCGAGTGGGCGACGACGCCTTTGTCATGGTCCCCGGCCGGAACGGCAGCTTCTATCTGGCCACCGGCTGGCGTCTTTCCGGGGCCATCGAGACATGGACACGGTCCGACGTCTACGGCCATGGCGGCGCTCTCGCCGATGAAGCCGACTTCCGCCTTCATCTCGACCGGCATCTCGAAGATCGCCGCGAGCGCCTGGCGCTCGGCCGACGCGACGTTCGCACATCGGCGAGCACGCCATGGGGCGCGTCGCAGGGCGCCACGATTTATGCCGAGGGCGTGATCTGCCATTCGACCGCAGGACATGGCGGTTTCCATCTTTCCATCGAGCGCAATGGCAAAGTCCCTTCCGTGCTGCGCTCCTCCAGCGGATGGTATGAGCACGACTGCGAATGGGCGATCGTCGCGCTGGCCTTCCCGGATCTGTTCACCACCCAGGAGCGGCAGCTTGCCGACCGTACGGTGCGCGACCGTTGGCCGGACGCATGGGAACGCCTCTCGGGACGAACCCTCCAGCCGGGGGAGTCCACTGTAAAGGACCGTCGTGCGTTTGAGCGGGCGCATGCCGGCGACTGGATCGTGATCTCGGCGATCCGGTCCGATCATGTGCCCGGGATGACCGAGGTGATCGCCACCATCGGCGGCAAGCGAACGTCGAACGTCCACGAGCGTCGGTTTCTCGTTCCGTTTGACGAGTACGGCGGTAGCGGCCGCCGCTTCGGTTTCGTCATCGATGAAGAGCGTCATCGCGTCTATGATGGGCCGTCCGGATTCGCAGGATTGCAGGGGAGGGGCGCTCCATGATGCGGCACCATCCTCACCCCGGACCGTTCGATCCCGGCGCGCTCGCCCGAATGGAGGAGGCACGCCGGCAGACCCGGCGTCAGCTGGACCTGATCGAACGGCAGATCGTCCGCGCCATGACCGCGGCGATGCCCGCGCTACGCGACAGACGCCGGCGTTCCTGTCGCGATAGGTCGCCCGACCCGGCCGGCTTCATGCAGCGCTATCGTGAGATCCTCGCCGCCATCACGGCCGAGCGGCAACCCGAGATCGATGCGCTGTCCCGCAAGCTTGCCCGGCAGGATCAAGCCATCGAGCATTGGCGAAGTCGCCTGCTGTCAGCGCAGCACGCCGCGTGAAAGCCGTGCGATCTTATATCCGTCGTTGGGCAGATCCTACGGGAGGACATCACGCCGGTCCCGACGATCGAGACGATCTGTTGCATTGTGCCAGAGCCGAGGCCGGTTAGCGTCGGGCGTCGGGTGGCCTGTGCTGGCCTTTATCGGTGCCCCTCTTCCGACTCCACCATCTTGACCGGCATTGTGGAAGCGTCGCGTACGCCCCTGTCGCAGCAGGAAGGCAGCCTCCGAGTGAGGCGGGTTGGCGTGAAGGTCAGGTCGACCGGACCTTGATGACCTTTTCCGCGCGAGACTGCCCGGGGAGGCCGGCAGCGTCGAGCAGCGCCGTGACCAGGCCATGGTGTGATCCGTTCTCGATCCCGGCTTCCCGTTCCCGGCCCTTGTCGGTCTCCCCTTCGGTTTGTTGCGGTCTGAACCGGCGGCCGTGGGCTTCAAGGCCGCGTGCCGCGCCGCGGGGCGGCCGGGTCCCGCCGATCTCGCAAAGCGCACCCGCGTCCCCGCGCGAGGGCTTGAAGAGCCCTGCTTGGCCGCAAGCCCGCTCCGCTCGCCTGGCAGAACCCGGACCCTGAAGCCCCCGTCTTCCGCCGGTTCTTGGTGACCGCACCGAAGGGAAGACCGGCAAAGGCCGGAGCCGCTTTGGAGACGACCCTCGAAAGGATCACACCATGGCCAAGGCCGCCCGCTCCACCGCTTCCTCCACCGCCCGCGTCGTCCAGCTACGCAAGGGCACGACCCTCGAAATGGTCCGGCTCGCCTGCCCGGACGCAAACCAGGCCAGCCTCATCTCGGAAAGCTTCGGCCTGCCCCTTCTCGACAGCGACGGCATCCGCGACCTGCACGAGCGCCTGCTGATCGAGACCGCAGAGGCGATGCGGGAGGGCATCAGCGACCGGGCGATGCAGATCCACCTTCAGCGCATCGTCGGCGCCTATGTCGGCTCGGCCCACGGCGCCGGCCAGTTCTACTCCCGCGCCGTGACCGAGGCCCGCGACCTCACCGCCAAGCTTGCCAACGACACCCGCGACGAGGATCTCGACGGTCCCGTCGGCTTCCAGAGCGCCGCCCAGCGCAAGCGCGAGTTCGCCGCCGACATGGCGCTCCAGTCTCACAGCCTTCGCATGGCTGCCGAGGGCGCGGTCGCGGCCTATGAGCAGATCGTTGGCGAGCGCTGGAAGCCCTTCGAACGCCAGATCGAGAATGCCGGCGCGACCGTCGATCGCAAGGCTGCCGATCTCCAGATGGCAGCTCTCGGCTGAGCCAACGCGGGCGAGGCTTCGGCCTCGCCTGTCTGCTCGTGGCCCTCGCGCGCAAGTTCGCTCAGATGTCGCCTGCATTATCACTGCGCGAATACACGTTGCCTCGTACGCGGGGGCTCAATGGCTCCCGTCAGAGGGGTGATCGGGACGTTGACGCTTGCGTGGCGCGACCCGCGCGCTCCGCATTCTCTTCCAGCGGGGCACGGTGCGTTCCTGCAAAACGGACGGAAGCAACCGCATCCAACGCTTCCCGGGCGGTAGGTCTTTCCTCGTGACCAAGCGTACGGTCCGCTGGCTAATCCGCACCTCGATTTCCACAGGGGCGCCGGAGAGGAGAACGTCATCTTCCGTCTCCTCCGACTCTGCTGATACGGAATTTTTTGGTACAGCCTCGTCTCCCGCGTTCACGAACGCCGCCTTAACGTCACGCGTTTCCGGGGGCGATATGTCTTCCAATCCGCCGTGAGGATCGGGCACTTGCGTCTGGGCTGGAAGGATACGCACCTGTTCGGCGGTTCGAGGTGCAAACAGCCTTTCGGCTATGGCGCGGGCATCGTGATCAACCGATGCGCCAGCTCGCGTTCCCAGGTCGGCGCGCGGCTCCGCCGGCAAAAGCGCGCTTTCCGTGACCCAGCCTGCCTTCGGCGCCGCCGACCTGTTCAGCAAATGCCGTTTCGGCCGCTTCAATTCGACGGTGAAGCCTCCCTTTGCGCGTGACATACGGTCCTGGAATTCCTGTTTTCAGATGTGGATGTGACGATCGTTCGAGATGCCGTCCTGGACGGCGCCGGTGATGCCGCTCTGTCCTTCATCAATGGAGCTTGAGGCGCGCTTTGCTCAAGCAGTGGCAGGACGGATGTCAATAAGGCCCGAAACCAATGTGCTTTACGTGGTATCGCTTCGGGCGATTCACTTGAATGTAGTCCTCTCATGTCCGTCCAGCAAGCAGGTCGAACGCCAAACTTAGATCTCAAGTAAAAGATGGAAAATGAGGATAGCGGGAAAGTAGCTCGGCACGCTTCGCGGCCCCGTCCCGGCGGACGGTCCTGCCGGGCCCGGGCGCTGGCGCAACGGCTTCGCCGTCCTCCTCTTCGTTCCGGCCCTTTGCGTCCTTCGCTGCGCTCGGCCGGGTTCGGGTGCGTCATCCCCCTGAATGCCCCGGCTGACGGACCTCCGTGACGGGGCCGCGATCGGCGCGGCCTCCAGACGGAGGTTCAGGACATGAAGAAGAAACAGGATGATGCAGGGCGCGCCGACATCTACGCGCGGATTACCGACCGCATCTTTGCGGATCTGGAAAAAGGCGTCAAACCCTGGATGCAGCCGTGGAGCGCGGCGAACGCCTCTAGCCGCATCACCCGGCCGCTGCGTCACAACGGCGAGCCCTATTCTGGGATGAATGTCCTCCTGCTCTGGTCGGAGGCGATTGCACGCGGGTTCTCGTCCCCGATCTGGATGACGTTCAAGCAGGCGATCGAGCTCGGCGCTCATGTCCGCAAGGGCGAGAGCGGCGCCACAGTGGTCTTTGCCAGCCGGTTCAAGAAGACGGAAGGCGACGGCGCCGGCGGCGAGGTGGAACGGGACATCCCGTTCATGCGCGCCTACACCGTCTTCAACGTCGAGCAGATCGACGGGTTGCCGGAGCGCTATCATGCCCCGGCCGAGCCTGTTCTCGATCCCGTCGCCCGCATCGCACATGCGGATCGCTTCTTCGCCCAGACCGGCGCGGTGATCCGGCACGGCGGCACGAAGGCCTTCTTTGCGCCGGACGCCGATATCATCCAGATGCCGCCCTTCGAGGCCTTCCGGGACGCGGGCTCCTACGTCGCCGTCCTCAGCCATGAAGCCACTCACTGGACGGCTCCAGCCCATCGCGTCGGCCGCGATCTCTCACGCTACAATAAGGATCGCAGCGAACGCGCGCGCGAGGAACTCGTGGCCGAGCTCGGAAGCTGCTTCCTCTGCGCCGATCTCGGCATCGTGCCGGAACTGGAGCCCCGCGAGGATCATGCGGGCTATCTCGAATCCTGGCTCACCGTCCTGTCCAGAGACAGAAAGGCGATCTTCCAGGCCGCCGCGCATGCGCAGCGCGCCGTCGCTTTCCTGCACGGGCTTCAGCCGGCCGACGTGGAAAGCGGGAGGCCGCCTGATGTCCATCGTCTCCTCCCGTCGCCTTCTCATTCTTGCCTGCTCGGCGACCAAGCGCGATGGCCCTGCCTATATGCCGGCGCCAGATCGCTATGATGGGCCGCTCTGGCGCACGCTGCGCACCGTCGATCCGAACGGCGAGAACGCCAGGGTCGCGTTCCTGTCGGCGCATCTCGGCCTGCGCGCCTCAGATACGCCGATCGAGACCTATGATGCGCGCATGACCGAGGCGGTCGCCGCCGCCATGAAGGCTGGAGGTCTCGGCACCCGCTGGCCGCGACCGAGGACACAGGCCCGCGTGATGCCGGAGGGCGATCACCCCGGAGAGCATATCGCCGGGCTCACCGACTTCGGAAGATCGCCGTTCGCCGACGTCGCCCTCGTCGGTGGCCACCTCTACCTCGACGTGATGCGTCATTTCGTGGGGCTGTTCCGCGAGAACGGATACGTGACGACCGACGTCCGGGTTACCGAGATCAACGGGCCGATCGGGTGCATGCGCCGCGATCTTCGCCTCTGGCTGAACGGCGGCGGGGAGGGGCGATGATGCTGCATGTCTCCGCATTTGACCGTGACGCCGACACGCAGGCGTCAAACCGCCTGCGCGTTCTCAGCCTCGGCGCCGGCGTACAGTCGACGACGCTGGCCCTGATGGCGGCCCATGGCGAGATCGGGCCGATGCCCGACTGCGCGATCTTCGCCGATACCGGCTGGGAGCCCAAGGCGGTCTACGATCACCTCGTCTGGCTGATGTCGCCGAACGTCCTGCCATTTCCAGTCCATATCGTCTCGGCCGGCAACATCCGTGACAGCCTGATGGAGGCAGCGAGCGGCCGACGCTGGGCGTCGATCCCGGCTTTCACGAAGATCGTGACGCCGGCGGGGACCGAGGTGCCGGTCCTCGACGAGGACGAGGATGGCGAACTCGTCGAGGTTTCGACACGGCGCACGGCCACCGAGACGATTTCCATCGGCATGATCCGCCGCCAGTGTACGGGCGATCTCAAGATCGTGCCGATCCGCCGGAAGGTCCGGGAGCTTGCGGGCCTGACGCGCCGCCGCTCGCCTAAACATCCCGTCGTCGAGCAATGGCTGGGGATTTCGCAAGAAGAGGTCGTGCGCATGAAACCGTCGCGCGAGGCGTGGCAGGTCAACCGATGGCCGCTGATCGAGCGGCGCATGACCCGGCACGATTGCCTGCGCTGGCTCGACCGGCACGACTATCCCCGCCCGCCGAAGAGCGCCTGCATCGGCTGCCCGTTTCATTCCGATGCTGTCTGGCGGACGATGCGCGACGAGGATCCCGAAGCCTGGTTCGATGCCGTCGCGGTCGATCGGGCCATCCGAACGGGCCTGCGCGGCATCCGCGGCGAGGTCTACCTCCACCGCTCGGCCGTTCCGCTCGACGAGGCCGACCTCTCGAGCGCCGCCGATCGCGGTCAGCTCGATTTCTGGCCCAATGAGTGCGAGGGCCTGTGCGGTGTCTGAACGGCTTCTGGCCTACAGCGATGTCATTCCGCCCGACCACTGGAGCACAATCAGAATCTGTGTTTCCCGTCGTTTGGCCTGAATAAGATCCGCATCATGAAAAACCGGCGACGGCCTTCAGGGAGGCTGTGCAGGCGTTGCCCGAGGTCATTTCCTGTCATCTGGTGTCGGGCGAGGTGCAGGTCGTCGTTTCCGACCTCGACTGCTATGAACGGTTCCTGCTCGGAACGCTGCTCAAGCTGCCCGGTATCAGCGACATTCGCAGCGATTTCTACATCCAGACCGTGAGGGTGCAAGCGCCGCTCCGCTGGATCATCTGCCAGACAGGGAAATGTCGCGTGAGTGCTTCATGTATTCCCTCACAGGTTCTCGTTCACATAAATTTCAATGCGGATCATCTCCTGCCCAGCAACCAGTGCCTTCTTCTCGATCTTCGCTCTTAAAATGCGCAGCGCACTCCGCACTTCGTGACCGGCATCCTGATGAATGATGGCATCCAAAATGCCTGCGCCGAGCGCTCGACGTGTATGATCCGTCAACTCATGTGCAATCGCCGTGCGCCCTTCTTGCACGTTGCCAGATAAAACCTCGATGAGGCCACGGTTTCCGGCTCCCATGTTGTATACGCCGACGATATCGGAGTGGGCCTCAAAGCATTCGCTTAGATATTCCTGAACGCGACGGCTGTCATCCTGCGCTTCTATGACCGGCAGGCAATGCATGTGCCCGTAATCGCTGCGAATGACCTGTTCAAAGCCCAGGCGCCGCTCGACATGGTCGCGCACCAGCATGGATCCTGCGACCAAGGCGACCTTGCCCGATCTGCCCCCCACAAACTTGCCCATGAGCCTGGCCGCGGTTCTCCCCGCCGCAACGTTATCGATGCCGACATACGCATCGGCCTGAAAAGCCGGAATATCCGAAATGAGCGTCACAACCGGCACGTTGTTTCGGCGCAACCGATTCAAGGCATCGCGAACGGCCACGGCCTCAGTGGCGACGACGGCTACGCCAGAGTAACGCTTGGGATCAAGAGCATCCAGCGCTGCGGCCAATGCCACGCCGTCGAACGGAGGCACCTTGTATATCGAAATCTCCGTGCGATCCACAGCAGAGTACTGCTTCACAGCCTCGATCTCTCTTTCTAGACCTCGCATAAAGCTGTTGGAGCCTTCGGGAATGACGAAGGCGAAACGGTAAGCAATCCCCTTCGCCAAATTGGCGGCAGAGATATCCTTGACATAACCGAGCATGGCTATCGCGGCCTCGACCTTGGCAATCGTCTTGTCGCGCACCCCCGGGCGCTGATTGAGCACCCTGTCGACGGAAGCAAGACTAACACCAGCATGTCTCGCCACATCCTGCACTGTAGGGCGCACGTCCAACCTCTCCCGTTCATAAAATCAGGGGTTTAAGATAGTTCAATCGCGTCAGTCATCAAGAGCACGGAAGTACTCATCCTGACCCTGCGCCGATCTACTTCACGGTGTGAGTGCCGCTTAATCTCAACCTAAAGAAAGCCTTCCAACGCCTTCATATGCGCCCTGAGGCGATCTTAGTCAATTCAGAGCGCGGCCGTCATCCCGCCATCGACATACAGAACGTGACCATTGACGAAAGCGGAGGCATCGGAAGACAGGAAAATGCAGGCTCCGATTAGGTCTTCAAGTTTTCCCCATCGGCCCGCCGGTGTGCGCCTGACCAACCATTCGGAAAAGGCGGGGTCGGCAACGAGCCCGGCATTGAGTGGAGTGTCGAAATAACCAGGCGCGATAGCATTGCATTGCAGGCCGTATTTCGCCCAGTCCGTCGCCATCCCCTTGGTCAGATTTCCGACGGCGCCCTTGGTCGCAGCGTACGGGGCAATTCCGGGCCGAGCGAGCGCGGTCTGCACGCTGGCTATGTTGATGATCTTCCCTGCGCCACGTGCGATCATGTGTCGAGCTACGGCTTGTCCAACATTGAATACGGTCGAAATGTTCGTCCGCAGCAGTTGGTCGAAAACATCGACCGGGAAATCCTCCAAAGGAGCGCGGTGCGTCATGCCCGCATTGTTGACCAGGATATCGATGGCCCCCGTCTCTGTCTCGAACGTGTCAATAGCGCTTCGCACGGCGGCATGATCGGTCGCGTCGAAGGCAAGCCTGTAATGTGCGCCAATGGCCGTAGCCGCAGCTTCGAGTTTGGGTGCGCAACGCCCATTCAGAATGATTTCGGCGCCTGCAGTGGCAAGACCGCGCGCGAGCGCGAGGCCGATCCCTTGTGTGGAACCCGTCACAAGCGCCCGTTTCCCTGTCAGATCGAAAAGATGAATGCTCATGCCTTCTCCTTGATCGCCCTTACACCCGTCAATCAGTGGCCACACCGAGGTGATGGCCCTGTCCAACACCCGGCGCGCGCTCGCGCCGATCGCGACCACCACAAAAACACGCCGGTATCTGAGGTACGTGCTTCATTATCGTCGTTATAGCCCTCATTATCAAGCAATAATCGATCCTTTGGAACGCAGATCAGCGACGGCGAGTTCTCGAAAACTATAAAAAAAGTGAATTATACTCGGTACTTATGCTACAATCACACACATTTAGTATGAGCTCTTACAGCAAGTTGACAGCTAAGATTTATTGAGGTACGTACCTCTTGTTAGATTCGCTTTTTGATTGCGATCCATGAGTGTGCACGGGAATGGAGGTTTTCCGCGCATGGAATTGCCGATCCGGAGGACGCTGCTGCTCTCAAGCAGGCTGGATCCAGAAGCGGGATTGTTGCGGATTTTCGGAGGAGCATGCCTCTCGCTTACGCCCAGGCGGCGAACAGAGGCATTGAGAGTGAGCAGCCCGAGCGGGCCAGGGAGAGAGTAAAATGGTCAAGATAATCGCGATGCTGACAAACAATGATTTGACTGTCGCAAATGCACGAGAAACCTTCGATGCATCATGGAACGCTCCTACCCAATACTGGGGCTTCAAAGACACCGGCATCTCGACACATGCCGCAGCCGAGCTGGCCAAACATGTCTACGACAAGGGAAAAACCCTGGTCTTCGAATCCTTCGGAGAGAAGGAAGACGACTGTTTACGCGCCGCCGAGTTCTCCATAAGAAACAACTGCCGGTATCTTATCGGATGTCAGTTCCATGACTCCGTCGTTTCTCTTCTGCAGGGCTCGTCCGTCTCCTACCTTCCGACCATCGGGCGCAGAGAGGGTATTCCCCGTTATCTGTATGGCAGCATCGAGGACGTCGTGGGGGATGGGAGGCGCGTCATAGCCAGCGGCGCTGACGGCATCTGCCTGTCGATGTACCGGTATAAGGATGGCGACGCGATCGAGCTCGGATCGGCTGCGCTCACCGCAGTTGGACAGCGCTCGACCATTATCTCCGGCAGTATCAATACGTTCGATCGCCTGAAGCAGGTCAGAAAGCTAAAGCCGTGGGGCTTCACGATCGGCTCAGCGCTTTTTGACGAAGCCTTCGGCAGAGGCTTGAACTGGCATGAGCAGATCTCGGTGCTTGATGCCGTCTTGAGCGTGTAACGCGGACGAAATGAGGGCGCTTTTGCTGCTGTCCTCCACCCCACATCGCGATCGGTTTTGAACCGGGCATTTGCCGCGAAAGCAAATCTTGCCTGCATAGGTTCCGCATGAAAATCAGGAAGGACATAACGTGAAATCGATGACATTTGCCATTGTGGTCGGGAGCCGCGGCTTTTTCCCCGGTCATCTTGCGGCCACCGGCCGCGATCACATGATTGCAGCCATTACCAAGGCCGGCCACAAATGTGTCGTCCTCGGTCCGGAAGATACGCAATATGGATCGGTGCAATCGTTCGAAGACGCAAAGAAATGCGCCGCGCTCTTTAAGAAACAGTCTGACGATATTGATGGGATTGTTGTCACGCTCCCTAATTTCGGAGAAGAGCGGCCGATCGCCGATACCATACGGCTTTCGGGCCTGAAGGTTCCCGTTCTGGTTCAGGCAACGCCCGACGATCCTCAGAAGATGTCGATCCAGTGGCGCCGCGACAGTTTCTGCGGAAAGATGTCGGCCTGCAACAACCTGCGGCAATACGGTATCCGTTACTCCCTAACCAAATCTCACTGCGTCGATCCGACCAGCGATGAGTTTCAGGAAGACCTTTCGCGCTTTTCGGCAACCTGTCGCATCATGCGCGGGCTGAACGGTCTGCGCATCGGCGCGATCGGCGCGCGCCCCCAGGCGTTCAACACCGTTCGCTACAGCGAGAAGCTTCTCGAAGCAGCGGGCATATCGGTCGTCACGCTCGATCTCTCGGAAATTCTGGGAAGAGTGGCGCGGCTTGATGACGGTGCTTCGATCGTCATGGAGAAAATCGATGCGATCAAAAACTATATCTCGATCGAAGGCGTACCGCATCCCGCCATTTTGCGACAGGCAAAGCTTGCTGCGGTAACGGAGGAATGGATGAAGGAGGCCGAGGTCTCCATCAGTGCCATCCAGTGCTGGACTTCGCTGGAGGAGAATTATGGTGTCGTGCCCTGCACGATGATGAGCATGATGAGCTCGAAACTCATGTCAAGCGCATGCGAAGTCGACGTCTGCGGGCTCGTCGGCATGCATATGCTGGCCCTGGCATCCGGAACTCCCAGCGCGCTTCTCGACTGGAACAACAATTACGGCAGCAATGCCAACAAGGCAGTTTGCTTCCATTGCAGTAATCTTCCGAAGGAATTCTTCAAGAACTACCGGATGGATTTCCAGGAAATCATTGCCGGTACCGTCGGCAAAGACAACACATACGGAACGATCGACGGGTCCATCAAGGCTGGACATATGACCTATATCCGGGTGAGCACGGACGACACGTCCGGACGCATCTGCGGCTATATCGGAGAAGGCAAGTTTACCGAAGATCCATTGACGACCTTCGGGGGCGCCGGCGTCGTCGAAATCCCCGAGATGCAGAAGTTGCTGCGCTATATCTGCGAGAATGGCTTCGAACATCATGTCGCTGCGAATTTCTCCTCAGTCAGTGACGCTGTCCTCGACGCGACCCGCCAGTATCTGGGCTGGGATTTCTATCTTCACGAGGGGTGAAGCTCATCCGCTTTCAAGAGTGGCTAAGCAAACATCGCCAAAAAGCGCCCGGGTCTTCACCTTCTAAATTGCTGAGAGCCGAAACTCGTCCCAACGATGCAGGTCAACATGACGGAAGCTGTATGCAAGATGTCCCTCCTCCATAACAGCAGATCGGGGCTGCATGGAGACGACAAGGTGATGCCTGAGCGCATCGCAATCGTCGGCACCGGTCCGCGAGGCATTTCGGTGATCGAGAGGATCGCCGGCAAACTGACGGAAAGGCAGCCCGACCGGCCTCTGGTGATCTACGCGATCGACAATGTGGAGGTTGGCTGCGGCCGCATCTGGCGCACCGACCAGCCCGACTGGCTGCTCATGAACACCCGTTGCAAGAATGCGACGATGTTCCCGAATGCACCGGATGAAAACCCCTGGCGCGCGGGATATGGGCCAACATTCATGGAATGGTGGCGACGGATAGACGCCAACTATCCCGGCCCTTCGGGATATGCCCCAAGAGGGCTTTACGGCAAATATCTGAAATTCGTGCTCGACGTGATCGAGCTGAATCTGCCCGAGCACATGTCACTCAAACGCGTGCAGGACCACGTTGTCGACATCGCCGAAATTACCGATGAATATGTCTTGAAATTTGAATCAGGACGGGACGCACTGCATGTCGATCGGCTTATCGTCTGCTCAGGTTATCCCCACGGTCCGAAAAAAGAGGGCGAGGCTAAGGCGGCAAGCTCACTGATACGGTATCTGAGTTCGTTTGACATCCTCGAGACCCTGCAAAGCGGCCTGTCACTGCCGGATGATCTGTCCGGGCAGGTCATCGGCGTCAGAGGGCTCGGTCTCTCCTTCTACGACGTCCTGTCGGAACTGACGATAGGCCGTGGCGGCAGATATGTTTATCGCGACGGCAATGCTCACTATGTGCCGAGTGGCCGGGAACCCAAGCTGATCGTCGCTGGCTCGCGGAGCGGCTATCCACTGCCGGTGCGCGGCAAGGACGATCGGCCAGCTGGCTTCCCACACGTACCGCATTTCTTCACGCAGGCCCGCGTTGCGACCATTCGCGCTGAGGGCCCCGCATGTTTCCGGACGAACTACCTGCCCTGGATCACCGCGGAGGTGAATCTCGTCTATATCCAGAAGACCCTCGATCTCGATGCCAATCGCCGTTTCCGCGAGCGGCTCGACGCCCGCAACGTCGATGCCGATACCGTCTTGCAGGTCATGCAGGAACTCGCCCGATCTTTCGGGATCGAAGAGCTCCTCGATCTCGAAGCGTTGGCAGCACCATTCCGCGGATTGTCCTTCGGCAGCCAGGACGAGTTCAGGCAGGCCATCGTTTCGGTCATCGGTGAGGACATCGCCCGTGCGGAAGTGGGCGAATTCAAAGATCCGGTCAAGGCTGCCCTCGACGTGCTCCGTCATATCAGGCCGACGATCCGCAAGGCAGTGGATCTGGGTGGACTGACGCATGCATCGCATCACGAGTTCATAACAAAGATTGCGCGAACGATCGCGTTCCTGTCGTCCGGCCCATCCCGTACCCGGGCGAAACAGTTGCTGGCCCTCATCCAGTGCGGCAAGCTCGAACTGCTTGGCCCATCGGCGAACTTCTCCGAGGCGGATGGATCGGGCGTGGTCGCGTATTCGGACAAGGTCGCGGGTTATGCATCCCGGATCGATGTCCTGATCGACGCCTATGTCGCCGCGCCGAATGTCGATCTCGATGAAAACCCGGTCATCCGCAGCCTTGCCGATGCCGGAACCATCAGAAACTTCATGGGGGTCGGCGGTGTCGAGGTGACGACGAAGCCATTCCATCCGATCGCGGCTAACGGAGAGGTCAAGGACCGCATCCACGTGCTCGGCATTCCGACGGAGGCCGCAAGATGGTTTCTGCATGTCGGCCTCATCGAACCGGGCATATGGGACGAGTTCATCGACGACGCGGATGCGATCGCGACAAGCTCGATTCGGAACCTGATGGGCGGTGAACAGGACACGAGCTCCTTCCACAACGGCTTGACGCCGCAACGCGATCCCGAGCCGGGCAGATACCTGGACTGACAGCGAGACGAGTGAAGCCCCTCTCCTGCCTCGCGGAGGCTTGAGGTCCGGGCCACGATTTTTTCTTCGAACACAAATCGGACGGTAGGCGAAATGCAGGATCGCGTTTTTGGAGAGGCCCACGGTGTTGATATCCATGAAGTCACCTTGCGCTCGGCGGCGGGCATGGAGGCGAAGATCCTGACCTGGGGTGCGGCCCTACGCGATCTTCTGATCCAGACCTCTCACGGTCATCAGCGGGTTGTCGTCGGCTTCAACACGATCGACGACTATGTCGCGGACACGTCCCATGCAGGCACGATCGCAGGACGTTTTGCCAACCGGATCACCGAAGGCCGGTTCGTAATCGACGGAAAAATCTACCAGCTGCCCGTCAATCAGGATGGGAAGCATACATTGCATGGCGGCGGCTGCGGTCAGGCCTTCAGCCGGCGGCCATGGACGCTCGAAGCCTATGATGCGTCGTCGGTGACCATGTTCTTGCGCTCTCCGGACGGCGATGCGGGTTTTCCCGGCAATCTGAATGTCCGCTGCGTCTATCGCCTTTTGCCGCCGGCAACCCTGCATGTGGAACTGACCGCAACGACCGACGCGCCCACACTGTGCAACCTTGCCAGCCACAGCTACTTCAACCTCGACCTGCCTGCCGGATTTGAAAACGCTCCCGTTCCGAGCGCCATCGATCATGAATTCGTGGCGAACGCTGATTTCTATACGCCGGTCGACAGCGACCTTATCCCGACGGGCGAGATCCGCTTCACGTCCGGCACGCCGTTCGATTTTCACAAGGCAAGGCCGTTAAAGAACACGCAAGGCGTCGGTTACGATCTCGGCTTTGTCCTGCGGGAAAGAACATCGCCCATCGCAGATATCGTCCACGCGGCGACGCTCACCGGTCTCCGCACGGGAACCGCCATGGATGTCTACACAACCGAACCGCACCTTCAGCTCTATGACGGGGGCAGTTTCGCCGGCCCGGCAGTCGGGCTCGACGGCGCACAATACGGAAAACATTGTGGCATCTGCCTGGAGCCTCAGCGTTACCCCGACAGCCCCAACCGCAGCCATTTTTCCAACGCGGTCCTGCGGCCCGGCGAAACCTATCGACAGGTGACGGAATACCGGTTCCGCCCTTCATGACATAAACGAAATGAATGTCTTCAGCGGCCAACTTCACGATCTGGATAAACGGGACGAAACAATGCAGCACGACGAAAATTCACTTGTACTGATGCAGGCCGTAGCCGAGGCGACGGCGCAGGCTGCGGGGCGTCTGGCCCTTTCGTATCTCACCCAGAACAAACCCTTGGACGTTGAAACCAAAGGGCCGCAGGACTTCGTCACAGCAGTCGACAAGGCCGTCGAACTGTTGATCCGGGAGAAGCTGCGGGGGGCTTTTCCGGACCATGCGATACTGGGTGAGGAATTTGGTCTGGACAGGGAGGGCACCCGTATCGTCTGGGTCCTAGACCCGATTGACGGCACTTCAAACTTCATGCGCGACCGGCCAGGCTGGTGCGTGTCGATCGGCGCCACGATCGATCGCAAGCCGGTACTCGGCGTCATCTACGACCCCATCAAGGATGAGCTTTATAGCGCCTCGTCCAACCGCGGCGCGACCCGCAACGGTCAATCGATCTCGGTCAGCACGGATACCACGCGCTCCAAGGCTATATTCGGCGTCGGCTTCACATCGGGAAAAAGCGTGGCCGCCCACGCTCGGCAGATCAGCCATATCCTCGATCGCGGTTATGAATACCGGCGCTTCGGGTCATCCGCCATGATGCTCGCCCATGTCGCGGATGGAAGGCTGGAGGGATATGCGGACGCCCGTACCAGTATCTGGGACGTGATCGCCGGACTGGTTCTGGTGCGCGAGGCCGGTGGGATCGTTGAGGATTTCATCGAGAGCGGCACCCAAAGCGGGGCGATTCTGGCTGCGGCGCCAGGCGCCGCGGAAGCTGCTTCCTTGCTGCTGGCAATTGATCTGGAAGAGGACCGAGAGCAGGCCGCCTGAAGCTCCGAGGAGGCGCCACAGCGAAGCAACCACCATCCACAGCCCGGAGATATTAAGCAGGAGCAGCAGATGTCTGACCTATACCAGCCGGTAACGATAGCGGCGGCGTTGGCCGCATTGTCGGATCTCGGCGCGCAGGGCGCGGTCATGGCCGGCGGGACATGGATCATGAGAGCGCCCCTGCGGCAGGAACCGATGGCGCGAACCTATGTCGCAACGTGGCGCATCCCGACACTGCATCAGATCGAAATCACGGAAACTCACGTCAGAATAGGCAGCGGGATAACCCATGCCGGCCTTGCCGAAGAACTTCACGAGATATTGGAACTGCGCGGTCTCGTGGCTGCTGCGAGCGGTTCTGCGAATCCGGCCGTGCGCCAGGTAGCGACGCTCGGCGGCAATATTTGCACATCAGGTTTCTACGCCGCCGATCTCGTACCGGCGCTCCTGTGTCAGAATGCCGAGGTCGACGTCGAAACGCTGCAGGATCGTCAGCGTATGAGCCTGCAGACCTTCCTAGAAGTTCGGGGAGCGCTCCCGGCCTATTTGTTGACCGGCGTGCTGATACCCAGACGGCCCGTGATCTCCGCTCATGCGCGCTTGCCGCTTCGAAAGGCCGGAGATTATCCGGTGACAATCGTCAGCGCCGCGGTGGAGCGCCGTGCGGACGGGACCATTGGCGACGCCGCTATCGGTGTCGGATCCGTCGAAATGACTGCGCGACGCTGGAGACGGCTCGAAGAGGCTGTTTTGGGCCTGCCGCTCAATGCCCGCCGTATCGAGAAGTGCGCAACGGACCTCGCTGAAGAATTCATCGGGCGCGACGGGCCTGAGACGCCCGGATGGTACCGCGTACAGGTGCTGCCTGCCCTCGTCCGGCGCGCATTTGAAAATCTGGAAAAACTGTCTCCGGAGGAGGGCCGACATGTCGATCCGCATTAATGTGAACGGCGAAGAACGGGCTTTTGATGGCAAGGGAATCACGTCCTTGCTGGATGTTTTGCGCGGAAATTTTTTCCTGACCGGCGCTAAGGACGTCTGCCGCGAAGGCTTTTGCGGCGCCTGCATGGTCCATGTCGACGGGGTGCCCATGGCGTCCTGCCTGCTTCCCATCGAACTTGTCCAGGACAGGCCGATCATGACGATCGAAGGCATTGGTCCTGGCGGCACGCTCTCTCCGCTGCAGCAGGCGCTCGAAGCCCTAGATGCCGTGCAGTGCGGAATGTGTTTTCCGGGCATGATCATGAGCTTGACGAAGCTGCTCGGCGACAACCCCGCCGCAACGCGCGACGACATCAAGCGTGGATTGGCCGGAAACGTCTGCCGATGCACCGGCTACGAACGCATCATCGACGCCGCACTGACGCTCCGCCAAGAACACGGATTGGAAAGCTGATGTTGGAAGCCGAAGCCTCGAATGCGGTGATGAATTTCGCCAGACGGGATGCCCGGGACAAGATACGGGGGCGGACCCGCTTCACAGTGGATCAGGTCGGGCCGGGTACCTTACATGGCTTCGTCCTGCGCGCGAACCTGCCGTCAGCGCGGATCGTACACCTGGACACGTCCATTGCCCGGAAAATGCCGGGAGTGAGAGCGATCGTCACGGCACAGGATACGCCCGGCAAATTCGGCATCGGCATTGCCGACCAGCCGCTGTTCGCCAGGGATGTCGTGCGATATCACGGCGAACCGATCGCGGCGCTCGCGGCCGATACTCTCAGACAAGCGCAAGACGCCGCAGCTGCCATCGAAGTCGTGTTGGAGGAACTTCCTTCGGTATTGACCATGGTGGAAGCTCTGGCGCCGGATGCCTCCCTCGTTCATCCGGACTGGAAAACCTATGAAGTGCTGCTCGAGGCCGAAGGATCCCGCCGTGGCGGCAACGTCGCCTGGGAAGCCACCGTTCATCGCGGAGATACGGATGCGGCGTTTGCACGCGACGATGTTCGGATCATCGAGAGCTCCTATCGTGTCGGCCGCCAGAACCATATGCAGCTGGAGCCGCGCGCCGCGATTGCGTCCTGCGAAGACGGCCGGCTCCATATCATCGCATCGACGCAAGCGCCCTGGACGGTGAAGACTGTAACGGCGAAAGCGCTCGATTTGCCCCCTTCGCAAGTTCGGGTCACGGCGCCCCCGGTGGGAGGCGGCTTCGGGGTGAAATACGGATGCTCCATCGAACCCTATGCGGCGGCACTTTCGCGCGCGGCGGGCCGCACGGTCGCCGTGATCAATTCGCGTCAGGAGGAAATCCAGACCTGCCTCTGCCGGGAGAATGCGGAAATCTATATCCGCTCTGCCGTAACGGCAGATGGCGAGATCGTCGGCCGCGAAGCGACCGTTCTGATGGATTGCGGCGCTTACGGCGGCGAGCAGATCTATCTGACGACGATGACCGCCCACACGCTGGGAGCCGCTTATCGGCTCGGCACCGTGAAGATAACAAGCCGTGCGGTCTATACAAATACCGCGCCAAACGGCGCGTTTCGCGCCTGCAACGGCGTCTACAACGTCTTTGCTCTCGAACGCCATACAGACGAGATCTGCAACGCCATCGGAATGGATCCGTGGGAGTTTCGCCGGCGCAATGTTCTCGGTGACGGGGACCTCGGCTCGACGGGCCAGGTCTTCGAGGGAAATGTGCTGCGCCCAATGCTCGACCGCATGGAAGAGATGTCGAAGTCCAAGCCATCGAAAGAAGCCGAGATTGGCGACCGCCTTTACGGCAGGGCGATCACAGTCGGCACCTGGTTCGTTTTTGTCGGCCCCTCGGCGGCAACCGTCAATCTCAATCCCGATGGCAGCGCGACGCTTGTGACGGCGGGCGTGGAGATAGGTCAGGGAACAATGATGCAGTCATTGCCGCAGATCGTCGCCGCAAAGCTCGGGCTGCGACCCGAGGATATCATCGTCAAGGCAGCAGACACGGACGCGGCCGGTTTTGATGTCGGTGTCGGCGGCGGAAGAACGACGGTTTCATTAGGCTCGGCCGCCTCCGTCGCCTGCGACGAGGTGCGCAGGAAACTCCTCGAAGTCGCAGGCGAGCTGCTGCAGGCCAATCCCGAGGATCTGCTTCTTCAAAACGGCCGTGTCGAAGTCATCGGAAGGACGGGCGCCGGCACCTCCATCTCAAGCGTGGCGGAACGGGCGCAGTCGCTGGGCGGCCCCATATCGGGCAGCGGATCCTTTACGCGTCCCGGCGTTCCGGCCATGCCCGGCTGCGCTGCCGGACACTTTCTCGATGCGATCGACATGCCGGTATTTGCCGTTCACGAATGTGAAGTTGCCGTGGACCCCGATACGGGTCACGTGGATGTCCTGACCTACCGCGTCGTTCAGGATGTCGGCCGCGCGCTGAACCCGCGGGCGATCAATGGACAGATCCAAGGCGGCGTCACGCAGGGCCTTGGATATGCGCTTCACGAAGAGGTCACCTTCGATTCGCGGGGACAAATCGTCCAATCGGGTTTCGGGAGCTACCGCGTACCCTTGGCCCAGGATGTCATCCCGGTCGAAATCTCCCTTCACGAGGGCGCCCCGTCGATCGGACCATTCGGCACGAAGGGCGCCGGCGAGGTTCCGATCCTGAATGTCGGGGCAACGATTGCCTGCGCAGTCGCCAATGCCACGGGGAAAAACGTCCAGGAACTGCCCCTCACCCCTCCCCGCGTCCTGGCGCTGATGCTCGACAGGACCGAGCCCCTCGACCTAAGCCATGCGCCTCTCCTGGGAGCGTCGCATGGCCGGCCCGGCCCCTCGGCATCGCCGCGGGTCATTTTCTAGAACCAGATTGGAGTGCGAAGCTGATCATGACTGATGCAAAGAGACCAAAGATCGTTCCCGACACCGAATATGGTGTTCGTTTCCTGAGCTCCTGGACCTATCGCACCGATGCATTTCACATTGCAGATCGGTTAGTCGCGGAAGATATCACAGACAGGGACACGATCCTTAAGATAACCGGCAATGATGAGATCCTGACCGAACTCGTTTCATTCCTGGCGCGGTCCCGACGGTTCGTTCTGACTATCTCCGACGCGCTTCGCATCGGCGTCGTCTTTGCCGTATGGAAAGAGGTCCGCCGACTGCAGCCGCACTCCCCCGAAAATCCGGCCGGTGAGGACGGTCTGAGAGCAAAGGTCGCCGAACTGGAATGGCTGTTTCGCGACACGCCCGTGACCTGGAGCATTTATGTTGTCGACGACGAATGCCCGGAGGGCAGCCTGGACGTGGCCCAGGTGATCGTCGATCAAGCCGGCTGGAAAAATGTATTCCTTCTCAGGCTCCGCGACGCCTTGCCCGCAAGTGACCTGCCCTTGTCCAAGCTCGACAGCGCATCGTCGTCGACAAAGGGAGGTGCGATCCTGCTGGGCATGCAAAGAGCTGCACAGGATGGGCATGACTATGTCATGTACACCGATTGCGACAACAGCAACAATCTCGGCCAGATCGGCCTGTTCCTTCGCGAACTGATCGGCAACGGAAACAAAGCGGCCATTGGGGATCGCAGGGCGACCCACATATCGGAATGGCATACGACAAGGGAAAGCGAATCCTACGCCAACTACATCATCAAGCGCGTCCATGCCCTTCTCGATTTCGACCTTCTTCTGGGAGACGTGACCTGCCCCTTCAAGATGTTCGAGAGGGAATATCTGCTGGCGTTGCTGGAAAGGATGGACGTATTCGACTTCTGTGTCGATTTCGACATCGTCGGCTATCTCAAGACAAGCCGCGTCCCGGTAGCGATTGTCCCGATCGTGTCCGTGGATTCCGATCTCGAAACCACGTGGATCGCTCTCACCAATGTAAAAGTCTGGTGGCAAAAGCTTCACGGCTTTATCTATGTCATTGAAAAATACGATCTTCCGCACAACGCGCAAGCGGCAGCTCTCGTCCGGGAGCGGCTTTGGACATCGGAAAACATCCGACATGTTCTTGAAGTCGCCGGTGATGGAATAACCGTGAACGGCCGTCTGCTGACGATCGAGGATCAGCTTCAGATGCCATTCGACCAGGTGAACGACTGGATCCGGTCTGCGCTGGCCAGGCCGCGTGGACAAGCCGGCGCGGAAGGTGCGTAGGAGAGTAAATAGCTACCAAGCGTTGCCGAAGATGCGGACGCCTAGGTCTTTCTTTCCTCGAAATGGCGCTGTCCGACCACTGGTCAGGTCGAATGCGAGATCTGAAAATTTCTGGCGAATGGAGCTTCCGACATGACGGCGATAGACCAAAAGACGGTGCTCCGGCTTGGCCGCCGGGCGGCGGCGGCGGCATTTTTCATCAATGGCTTCGTCGTCGGCAGCTGGGCCCTGCAAATCCCAAGCTTTGTCACCAGATTGGGTGTCAGCGAATTCGTGCTCGGCCTGCTCATCTTCTGTTTCGGGTTGGGTGCGCTTTTTGCCATGACACTGGCGGGTCAATTGGTCGCTCGTCGAGGATCGCAATGGACACTGCGCCTGCTCACTCTCCCTGTCATCATCATTCTGCCGCTGGTGGCCTATACGACAAATGTCTGGGTCGCGGCCATCATCCTCGCACTATTCGGCGGCGCGATCGGCGGCATGGATGTAGCCATGAATGCCAATGTGGTGGCGATTGAAAAGCGACTGGGACGGGCAATCATGTCATCGTTGCACGGTTTCTGGAGCTTGGGCGGCTTCGCGGGCGGCGGGCTTGGCGGCATTGCAATTCAGGCGTTTGGCCCGCTTGAGCACGCGCTTGTCGTCTCCGTTCTCGCTGCCTTCGGCATGGCGCTCGCATATCGCCATATCGCCGAGGATGCCGGTGAACCACGACAGAGCATTCGTAGCCATTCTATTCTGCCCAAGCAGGCTACGATCTACATCATTGGGGCGATGGCGCTTTTGTCCATGAGCGCCGAGGGAAGCGTCCTCAGCTGGTCGGCTCTTTATATGAAGAAGGAGCTTATGGCCGATACCGTCACGGCGGGTCTTGCCTTTGCGGGATTTTCCGGCGCCATGGCGCTCACCCGGTTTTGCGGCGACAGCATTCGCAACCGTTACGGCGCCGTTGCGACCTTCAGAATGTCGGGCATCGTTGCGGCGCTCAGCATGCTGGCCGTTGGCCTATCGCCCTGGCCATGGCTGGCAATCGTGGCATTTGCCTCTTGCGGCGTAGGTCTCGCTAATCTGGCCCCCATCCTTTTTTCTACAGCCGGCAACCAACCTGGGCTGAATGCGGGCGTCAGCCTGAGCATACTAACCACCATGGGCCATTCGGGCATTCTTTTCGCGCCGTCGCTCATCGGCTTCGTGGGCGGGCTGGTCGGCCTCGCATGGGTCTATATTGCATTCGCGATTCTCCTCAGCATGGTCAGTCTGCTATCAGGCAAGACTGCTGCAGCCGACGCGTAGGTTTCGAACAAAGGCAGATATCCGCTCTCGTGCCATCGATATCCTTCTCGAAAACGCTGACCCTTGGCGAGAACAGTCTCATCAAGACCATGCTACGCATGGAGCTGCTGGCGACGATAAGGACACTGTCCGGCTTCGAGTTTTTCTTCTAGCCTTTGCTAGACCGAGTCCGTATCCTAATGCTGGCCCGGGTCGGCTTTGTCGGGCGCAGTGAGGTCGTTTACTTCCTCAGCACGCCCGGCATCAGCTAGGGCCATCCGGCCGTCGCGCTCGGCAGCGAGGCCGTCAAGACGGGAAAAAGCGTCTCCTTCTGCAAGCTCGCCAAGCTCATCGCATGCCTCGCCCAGGCCGAACGTGAAGGGCGCCTTCGAGAGCGTCTGCCCTCCGTCTCAGTTTGTCGAAGAGTTCTGGTATCTCCCTGTCGTGCCCGGCGGCGGCAACCTCTTCTTCCAACCCACACAGCACCCGCTACGAGAGGCGCGCCATGATCCTCACTCCAACTGCGGCTTTGCCCAATGTTAAGCTCTTCGGGAATCCCGTCGTCAGCACCGCGGGCTTCGATCGCTTCCCGCACGATACCGTTGTCGTTCAGATCTACGGATCCCGCTAAAGTGGCGGTGTTTCCGCTGGCTGTGCTCCAAATCGTCGATGACAGACACGCCATTGCCGGGATCCCTTCCGTTCCCATGATCGGCGCACCCCGGCACGTCCTCGATGTGTGGGTGTGACCGCGGGACGACTGCGTCTCGATCGCCTGACCGCAACGGCCTCCCGCGACTTTCTTCCCCTGCTCGCTGCGCTCCCATTCCTCGCGATCCAAGAAAGCCGCTCCCGGCCGTCCTTCATTCCATTCCGGTCCCTGCGGGATGCGGTGGCGATCGCCAGCGGTCTTCGACACCCCATCGAGGTCGCGCAGGGGCGCGGCCCGAGGAAACCGAAGGGATCACGACCATGGCCGTCATCGGCGAATTCACCACCAGCGGCAACACCATCCTGGGCACCGTCCGCACTCTCACCGTCGGCTTCAAGGCCCGCCTCAACCCCATCGACCGCACCTCGCGGGACGCGCCCGATTTCCGGATCATGAGCGGCATGGCCGAGGTGGGCGCCGCCTGGAAGGCCACATCGAGCGACGGCGAGCCCTACATCTCGGTCAAGCTGGACGACCCGAGCTTCCCGGCCCCGATCACCGCGGCCCTCTGGCCGAGCGAGACCGACGGCGACTACGCCCTCGTCTGGTCCCGCCAGAAGCGCGACGCCTGATATCGCAAAGGCCTCGCCCGCGAGGGCGGGGCCACCCTCTCAAGGACCGGCAACTGGAGCACCGACATGGCCGAACCATCCACCCGCACCCGCACCCCGAACGCCGAGGACATCGCCTCCTGGCCCGACGACACCTGGGCTCGTCTCGGCGAGGTCAGGCGCGGTGACTTCGACTGGAAGTCCGACGATTATGAGGTCGTTCTCCTGGAAGACACCCTGCGCCTGCGTGAACTTGCGATCCTCGACGAGCTGCACTGACCGCCATCGTTCGTCATTCGGCGGCCGCGAGATTTCGATCATCGCCTCGCCGAGCGATGCGGCGTAAACGCCGGATCCGTATCTTGCGGAGATCATGATCAGTTTCTCAGTGGCGCCGCTTCGCGTCGCGGGGGTGCCGACGGGTGCCACACTGGACCTTTCCCTCCCTGATAGAGCGGCAGTGTACGGCTCGGCGTCGCGCCTCAAGGACGCATGGTTCCCCCAAAATGCTCACGCATTTCGGCTCCCCCATGCGCCGGCTCCGCCGGTCGCGTGCCCGCGATCCTTGACCCGCTTCCTTCTCACACGTCGCCGGACCTCCTTATCAACGAAGGAGCTTCCCATGACCTACGACATCTTCCTCGACATCGCTGAACTGCGCGCCGAACTGGCTTCCTGCTACCTGACCAAGCGCGAGCGCGCCGAGAGCCTGAAGCGCCTCGCAACCCTCACTGAACAGGCGAAGGAGGCGGAGGCGTAAGCCTCCCTTCCCATGTCGGGACCGTGCTGCCGGCAAACGTTACATAATGGTCCGCGACAGGTTCGAACTTTCGATGTAATCCTGCCAGCTGGAGCGGTACGCGCCGCTCCGGGGCGTCGAAACCCCTGCAAACGGTTGGTGCCGACCGAAAGGCACCACACTCCTTGACCTTATGGTCGGGGAGCCTGTGGCGTATGTCCAGGTTCTCCGAACTAAAGGCCATGGGGCCGTTTTGCACGGTTTCGAACTCCCCGATCATCAGGGGTCAATGAGCATCGTGGCGGGGGCGCACCGCGGGCGATAACGGTGAAGCCGAAGAGATGCCGCAAGCAAAATCAGAGCGAGACAGGCGGTTCGATCCGGTCGACGTCCATGTCGGCGCCCGGTTGCGTGAACAACGGTTGGCCCTCGGCCTGTCCCAGGTGATGCTCGGTGTCAGGCTGGGCGTGACCTTCCAGCAGATCCAGAAATATGAACGCGGTGCCAACCGTATCAGCGCCGCGAAACTCCATCACGCCGCCCGTGCTCTCGATGTGGAAATGGCCTTCTTTTTCGTGGGTCTTCCGGGGAACGGCGATGGTCCTACGGCAAGGCTCACCCCGCCAAACGGGGCCGAGGTCCTTCCAACCCCGGAGGACCTCAGCCTGCTTCGGGACTTCCACCGGCTTTCCTCGAACTCGCAACGGGCCGTTCTGGACGTGATCAAGGAATTGGCCGGACGCGGCGCGCACGACGGGGATGACGGATGAGTAGTGTCGGGCGAACCCGGCTTCTGTAGCAACGTCAGCCACCCGACCGGCACACCTGGCTCAGCAATATCCGCGACGGCGCTTGGTGTTTTCGATGCGGTTGCGAGCATCTTCTGCGGTCTCGCCGTCGTCGTAGGTCTCGATCTTTGCCTGCCCTCGAGTCCCGATCCGGCCCCAGTTGCGGATGACGGAGACGCCGCCGAACAGCGTCGGCTGCAGCGCAAGCATGTAGAAGCGCGCCATGTTGCGTGCGGGATCCATGCGGGTCAGGTGAAGCGGCGCGTCGTCGTCCTCGGTCATGAGCCCGAGTCTCGTTTTGTTCTCGTCTCCTGTCCAACGACAGTTTGGAATCGATGAGCGCTGATCGATTCATCCGAATGAAGAATGGCACGGTCGTGAATGGATCACGCCGGGAAGTGGCGTTAGGGGGGCAGGCGGCTTTACTCGCGGGGATCCCAAAGTCGGCTTGCGCCGCCTTTGCCATTCTGTGACAGATCCTTCTGGAATGATTTCTGATCGTCAGGCGAGAATCTGGCGACGTCCGCTGATGCGAAAGATGGGTGGGAAACGGACCGGCAGATGTCGGACGGCATCGCAGGGAAAGCGGCCCATTACCCAGGTTCAGACGTACTTAAATAGAAGATTTAGGTAAAATTCCTGTACTTTTCGATCGAAAGCATTTTAAACTACAAATCGCAAAATGCATTCTATTCAAAATGGCACGCGCTCTTCGCCGAAGTGATTTATGATTAGCGTGTCTGCATCGGGGTGGATCAATGCCGAAGCCAAGGGTATTCGTCAGTTCGACATTTGTCGACCTCCGCTATGTACGTGAAACAGTCGCAAACTTTATTAACGAAATGGGGTACCAACCTACTCTTTTTGAGAAAGGAGGGATCGGCTTTGACTACCAACAGCCGTTTGATGAGTCGTGTTACGAGGCAGTAGAAGCGTCCGATATTCTTGTTCTTATAATTGGCGGCAGGTATGGAAGCAAAGCTTCCGATGCAGAAATGAAGAGCCGACTTAATAAGTACAACTCGGTAACGAGGAAGGAATACATCAGGGCAAGGGATATTGGAATACCGATATATATTTTTGTAAATTCTGATGTCCTTTCAGAATATAAAACATTCAGCAACAATAGGAAAAATAAAACAATTAAGTATAGCCATGTGGACAATCCACTCATATTCGATCTTATTGACGATATTTTTAGGCAAAAGCTTAATAATTACATAACTCAATTCAACGACG
The DNA here is from genome assembly GCF_004342335.1 of Rhizobium sp. PP-F2F-G48. Taxonomy (NCBI): domain Bacteria; kingdom Pseudomonadati; phylum Pseudomonadota; class Alphaproteobacteria; order Hyphomicrobiales; family Rhizobiaceae; genus Rhizobium; species Rhizobium sp. PP-F2F-G48. Next base: position 111,821 of record NZ_SLVH01000010.1, read on the forward strand.
CCGACGATATTTGCAAAGCATTGCGCGATCAATGGGCATCTTTTTTACAGATTCAAATAAAAAGGCGGGCGAGAAGTGAGCGGCCTGATACCGTAAAAATGAATGCATTTAAACTATTCTACTACAGAAAGCGGAGTGGAAAGACAATCATTCAGCTTGCGTCTATTATCGGCTGCGAGACGGACGTGCTTTCAGGGCTGGAGCGTCTCAAATATAGTAAATCGGAATTCACTGGTTACCACGTTAGGTACTTTCCGCAGTGTGACTTTACGTTGCTTGCGAAAATCGAAGCGGCGCTCAATTGCGTTGGAAAGCTGGTTGCCGGTCAAGAGGATGATTTTTTAGCTCTATATCTAGAGTACTATTTGCAGAACCGTGGAAATATCGCAAAAACGCATAAGCCACGTCATCCAATGCTCAACTTCTCAACTAAGGTCGTAATCTTTGACTTCGATGGTACGATTGCTATGGGTGAACAGGGTAGGACGACATGGGAGAGTTTGTGGGTTGCACTTGGTTACACCGTAAATGATTGTGCCAAATACCATAGCCAGTTCCGGAAGGGCCTATTGAAGCACGAGGAATGGTGCGCTCTGACGCTTAATGAATTCTCGAAAAAGGATATGACAGTAAAACACCTACATGATGTTGCGCAAAGCCATAAAATAATGACTGGCTTCACTGAGGTGGTCGACATTCTATACTCAAGAGGAGTTAAATTGTATATCTTATCAGGCTCCATTCGGGAAATAATTCAGCTGTCAATTGGCGCTCTAACTTCTCGATTTGATGAAATCAAAGCTAATGAGATGAGGTTCGACGCCGCTGGGAAACTTGAAAGAATCGACGGAACGAAATACGACTTTGAAGGCAAGAAGGATTTTATAAAGCGTATCGTCAAGGAACGAAGCTGTTCGCCTATGGACATTCTTTTTGTAGGAAATGCAGGCAATGATGCGTGGGCTAGTCAATCTGGAGCTAGAACACTCTGTGTCAATCCGACATCGACCGATCCAGACAATCCGAAGCAATGGACCTATAGCATCAAGATCATGAGTGACATGCGGGATATACTCCCGTACACAAATTAAGTCATGGCTTTGGCTGCTCTAAGGCTGACAACAGATTCCTACATCGGCAGGACGGATATCATTCAGGAGAGATAATCGGATCAGTGGATTATCCTCCGCTGGCCCCAACTCTGCAGCCCCACGTATCCCAAATGAACGCAGGTCTTAGGCTATCGCTAAGCCAAGCCGGATGGCTACAATGAATCGAATCCGCCGGTCGGTGAGCAATCGCTACCCGGGCAGGTCCGGCATGGCGCCGTACCTGACATTCCACACCCAGGATGCCATCCCGCTTTCCTCGGCGAGGGCCTCGCGAGCCTGGCCATAGGCCTCGTCCGCGTCTTCGGGCACGATGTACATGGCGATCGGCGGCGCGCGGTCGGGACGCAGCACGAGGCTGGCCATCGGCGTGGAGCGCGGCTGGTTGTAGCGCAGGCTTTTCACGAAGCTCGCGCCGCGCAGCGTCAAGGCGCCGAGCAACGCGAGGTCATAGCGGCTGTCGAATGGAATCCACCGATCGGTGACGACCATCAGAGCGATCTCCTCGACCCCCGCAATGCCCGCGGCGTCGATGCTGAAGGTTGCCGCTGCGATCAGGTGACTGCCTTCTGTCGCATTCCACAGCGCCAGTTCCGTTTCGAAGGCCCGGTTCATGCGACGATGAAGGTCGTCCGGCAGCATGAACGGGAAGCGCGGCGCGTGCTTCACGGTCATGCGGGCGCCGACCCTTGCCGGAGCGACCTCCTTCACCTCGCCGATCAGCAACGCCAGGGACCGGCGCTTGCCTTGCGACCGGACGGTCTTGCTGAGGAACGTGTCGCGTCGCGCGACGATCTCGGTCTCCTTCTCGGCGTCGAAGAATTCCGGGATGTAGAGCATGTCCGCCAGCCCCTTGCCCTTGGCGGTTTTGCCCTCGGCCGCCTGCAAGAGGTATTTCCGGATGACCGCCCAGTTGCGGCGCTTCTCCATGGCCGGCCGCCAGCGATTGAACTCTGCCTGATCCCAAATGAAGTGCAGGAGGGCGCGCATGGACAGGCGCGAGCCGTCGGTCTTCACGCTGTCGGCCTCGGCCGCGTTGCGCGCAGCCTCGGATGCGTTGCGCCCGGCCAGCTTCGTCAAACTGAACCCGAGCTTTAGCTGCGTCTCGCCAGTCTCCTCGCTTTCGACGATGGCCTTGCCATCGACCTCGCCGAGCCCGGACAAGGCTGCCGGCACCTCGTAGGAGTCGCAGTCGATGCCATGACGGGCGCCGCTCCCCGGCATCCGCTTGAGGAGATGACCTTTGCCGCTGCGGGCGACATACATCGGCACGCCGTCCGGTTGGCAGAGGCAGAGGGGACGCTCGCCATTGTCGAACGCTTCGCTCAGTCGCCTGGCGAAGTCGCTCGCGTCGACCGTCACGTCCGATCCCCCGATCCTGATCCGCCTCATCGTCTTGCCCCTCTTCGCGTCATCCCCGATCTCCCGTCCTGCCAGCGAGGTTTCGAAGGCGTGCCGGCCATCGATGTCATTTCCCGAGGCGCCGTCACGATCGGCCACCGTCACACCAGCCAAACCTCGGCCCGTCCCAGCGCCGCGCCAGCCCTTCCTCGACGAGCGTCTCCCCGAGCGACCTCTCCGAGCGCACGACATTGCGCAGCTTGCGGCCGTAGCGATCCTGATCCCGCCAGCCCGATGTCATCGAGAACGATCCGGCATTCAGCAGGGTGACGAGGCGGTCGCGCGCCGCTTCGCCGGCCTGCTTTTCCCCGGGGCATTCCGGCTCGGAGATCTCCGGCGCCTCGATGTCGGCGATCCGGACTTTCTCGCCCTTGAACCAGAAGGTGTTGCCGTCGATGACGCAGTTGACGCGAACCGGACCGAAGCAGAGCGAGAAGATCGCGGCGTACTGATCCGATCGCGCCAGTCGGATCGGAATCGTTCGAAACTCCTCCTCTCGTTGGACGACCTTCTCGGGCCGACCGAAGCCGTCGCCGTAAGTGATCCACATGCCGCCAAGCGCGGCCAGGGTGACGACGGCGAAGGCGATATACCTCGTTCTCATGATCTTCCTTCCGGATGGAATCTGTTCCGTCCGACGAGCGGTTTCATGTCTTTGCGCCGGAACCAGATCGCGCGCCCGCAGCGCAGCGGCCCGTGGCCCTGGACGATGACGATCTGCTCGTCCTTGCGCATGGACTGGGTAATCTCGTGCGGCATGATCAGGGGCCGTCGCTGGAAGTTGACGCTCTCGGATCTGCTGGATCCCTTGCCGGTGTTCCAGCCGACATTGCGCGAGCGGCCCTCGACCTCCACCGTCATCTCGCCGCATTGGGCCGAGACGTTGCGGGCGGTGTCGAGCGCCTTGATGGCGGCATAGGAGGCAAAGGCGCAGCCGTCGATCCAGGAGGTCGCGCCGTCGCGTCCGAAGTGCTTTTCGAGCTGGCCGACGGACTGGTACATCAGCATCAGCGTGATGCCGTATTTGCGACCGCGGTCGCGCGCCTCTTCCAGCATGCGCATGTAGCCAAGGAGATCGACCTCATCGAGCATGAAGAGCGCGCGGCGATCGAAATGGCCGTCGGCCTGGGTCATGGCGTTGATCAGCGAGCCGATGATGACGCGACCGATACCGGGATAGCTGCGCAGGATCGAGGCGGGGATGTTGAGGAAGACATCGACGTTCTTCGTGACGATGTCGGAGGACTGGAAAGCCGCGCCGCAGACGAGCGCTGCGTAATTCTCCAGCGACAGCCATTGCGTGTCCTTGGAGGCGGTCGAGTAGACGCCGGAGAAGGTCTGCTCGGTCATGTTGGTGAAGACGCCGAGGGTCTCGCGGATGAAGGCGCTTTGCGACGTCTCCTGGATGTCGCGCAGCATGGCGAGAACGGACGGCTCCGGCTCGGACACGATCTGGCGCAGGCTTCGCAGCGTGCGCAGGCCGTCATATTCCGGGGAGAGCATGACATGGGCGAGAAGCCCGGTCAGGAGGTTGTGCGCCTGGTTCTGGAAGTAGGAGCCGGTGGAGCTTTCGATGCGCGAGCTTTCTGAAAGCAGCATATGCGCGACGGCGACGATATCCTCCTCCTTGGTCTTCGACGTCTCGATCCAGTCGAGGACGTTGAAACCCATGACGGGGTTCGCGGGGTCGAGCACCTTGCAGTCGCGCTTGAGGGTGCGGTTGCGGTGTTCGACGACCATCGGCGCGACCTCGGTCGAGGGATCGAGGCAGATGACGGGCCCCTTGTAGCGCAGCGCCGTCGGCACGACATTGCTCGTGGTCTTGAAGCCGCCGGAGCCTGCGAAGAACAGCATGTGGGTGGAGTCGAAGTCCTGTTTGTAGGTCAGCAGGCGCCCCGTGCCGCCCTTGCCCCAGGTCGCGCGATCCGCGGGATCGAACGGCACGTCGCGAATGGTCTCGCGATCGACACGGGCGCGCTCGCCGACGACGATCTCGCCATCGGGCGGAAACACGCGCGCGGCCTCGCGCAGGGTCATCCAGTCAGCATCGCCGAAGATGCCACGACGGGCGCGTTTGACCGGGTCGGGAACGACGACGGAGAGGCGTGTCGTCAGCGCGACGATCATGAATCCGACGATGGTCCCTGCGACCGCGAAGGCATCGAGATAGGGAAGCACGTCCGACCATAGCATGCCGCCATCGACGACGGACGGTGACAGCCGCCCGAACTCGCGAAGCGCATAGAAGCTGGCGACACCCAGCCAGCAGATGAGCGTCATTATGGCGACGGGTTTGCGCTTGTGGAGCGGCAGAACGAGGACCGTCAGAAGACCGGCGATCGACCCGAACAGAAGGTTCGGCAGGGGCGCGGCCCGCTGAAACCAATAGGAGGCCTGTGGATCGAATTCGACGGCCAACGTCTCCCATCGCGTCGCGGTAATGCCAAGCGTCGTAGCGGTCACCAGAAGAGGCACCAGTGCGGTCGCAACGGCCACCAGCGCTTGCCGCTTGAGCCTCCACCGCCGCATCACACCCCTTCCCTTCCGGAAGCCCTTTTTTCCTCGCTTTCCAGGGTCTCCTGCGTGTCCGCGTGAAACGCCTTTCGTCCGACAGCCGAAAGCCGCCGATGCGCGGCCGTGTCCGTCCCGATGGCGGCAGCCTCCATGAGGACGCCGAGCAGAAAGGCGCGATCGGCCTCGCGCAATCCCGCTTTCACGACGAGGCCGCCGAGGGTGATCTTCTCGCGTGCGTCACGCTTGCGCTCGTCGGTCATCGCGTGACGGCGCTTGCGTTCGAGGTGGAGAATGCGCCGATCAATTCGGATCACCGGATGGGCCGTGAGCCTTGGGTCCATTTTTGCGAAACCGCGCGGCCATCTCGGCGAAGGCAGCGTCCAGCGCATCGTCTGGAATGTCGAGTTCGGCGAGGCCTGCCTTGATGGCCGCCCGGGCGAAGCGCTCGTTGTCTTTCAAGATGACTTGTTTCCGACGTTCTCGAAGCCGTTCGATTTCTGCGTCGATATCGGAAACCTTTGATGCGCGGCGCGATGGCTTAGTCTGCATGTCAATTCCGTTCAGCGTTGGTTGATTTAAAGAGACCGGAATGAGATAGTAAAAAACGGCTAAAGCTGCAAGCGATTAGCTTGCTGTGAGAGGTCGAGCCCGAACGGGCTCTTCCCGAGAGCGGCATCGGGCCTTCGGTCCGATCTGTTCGAGGGCGCAATATACGTCGGCGTGGCCGACATCTTTAGGAGGAGCGATCGCGTGGCGATCATGTTCGTCAGGGCGCAGGTGATCGGACGGGGAGCGGGACGCAGCGTCGTCTCGGCTGCCGCCTATCGTCATCGCACCCGGATGATGGACGAGAGGGCCGGCACCCAGTTCCGCTATGAGGGCGGTGCGGCCGAGCTGGTTCACGAGGAACTGGCGTTGCCGGCGGACACGCCGGCCTGGCTGCGCCAAGCGATCGAAGGGCGGACGGTCGCCGGCGCCAGCGAGGCGCTGTGGAATGCGGTCGAGGCGTTCGAAACGCGCGTCGACGCGCAGCTGGCCCGCGAGATGATCTTCGCACTCCCGGAGGAGCTGTCGCGCAAGGAGAACATCGCGCTGGTGCGCGAGTTCGTCGAACAGAACCTGACGCGCCACGGCATGGTCGCCGACTGGGTCTATCATGACAAGGACGGTAATCCGCATGTCCACCTCATGACGACGCTGCGACCGCTGACCGAGGAGGGGTTCGGCGCGAAGAAGGTCGCGGTTATGGGCGAGGACGGCAAGCCGCTGCGGGTGGTCACGCCGGATCGTCCGAACGGCAAGATCGTCTACCGCCTCTGGGCGGGCGACGCCGAAACGATGAAGGGGTGGAAGCTCGCCTGGGCGGAAACCGCCAACCGGCATCTGGCGCTCGCCGGTCACGACATTCGCATCGACGGGCGCTCCTATGAGGAGCAGGGGCTGGAGGGTCTCGCCGGCAGGCATCTCGGTTCGGCGCGCGCCGCGCTGAAGCGCGACGGTCGCTTGGCCTTTTCCGCACCAGCAGAGATGGCCCGACGCTTTGCGGTCGCCGACCGGATCGCCGCCGATCCGGGCATTCTCCTGAAGCAGCTCTCTGGCGAGCGCTCGACCTTCGACGAGCGCGATATTGCCCGCGCCCTTCATCGCCATATCGACGATCCCGCGACCTTCGCCAATGTCCGCGCCGGACTAATGGCGTCGAGCGATCTCGTGACCTTGCGCCCGGCCGAGCGGGAGCCCGGAACGGCCAAGGTCTTGGCGCCCGCCGTGTTCACGACGAAGCACATGCTGCGCACCGAGTTCGAGATGGGGCGCTCGGCTGATGCGCTGTCGAAGCGCGGCGGTTTTGCCGTTTCGAACAAGACGATTTCTCGCGCCGTCAAGGAGGTCGAGACGCGCGATCCCGATCGCCCGTTCCGGTTCGATGCGGAGCAGGTGGATGCCGTGCGCCATGTCACGGGCAAGGCCGCGATTGCCACCGTCGTCGGTCTCGCGGGCGCCGGCAAATCGACGCTTCTCGATGCCGCGCGGATCGCGTGGGAGGCCGATGGCCGGTGTGTCCTCGGCGCGGCGCTGGCGGGCAAGGCGGCGGAGTCGCTGGAGCAGAGTTCCGGCATCGCCTCGCGCACGCTCGCCTCCTGGGAGCGATCCTGGTCGAACGGCCGCGACCTTCTCGGCAAGGGCGACGTTCTCGTCATCGACGAGGCCGGCATGATCGCCTCCGAGCAGATGTCGCGGTTTCTGAAGATCGCGGAGGAGGCACAGGCGAAGATCGTTCTCGTCGGCGACGCGATGCAGCTCCAACCGATCCAGGCGGGTGCGGCGTTTCGTGCCGTAGCAGCGCGTGTCGGGCATGCGGAGCTCAGCGGCGTCCGCCGTCAGCGCGAGGATTGGGCGCGGGAGGCCACGCGCGCTTTTGCCCGCGGCGATGTCGAGGACGGACTTGCCCGTTACAGCGCCCGCGGCCATGTCGTCGAGACCGATACGCGCGAGAATGCCGTTGCCCGCATTGTTGCGGACTGGTCGAGTGCCTGGGCCGAGGCGAAGGCGAAGGCTGCGGGCGAGGATCGATTGCCTTCGGGCGACGCGCTCCTCGTTCTCGCCCACACCAACGATGACGTGAAGGCGCTGAACTCCGCCATTCGGACTGTGCGGATCGAGCAGGAGGAACTGACCGCGTCTCGCACGTTCGCGACGGAGCGGGGAGCCCGTGACTTCGCCGTCGGCGACCGGATGATCTTTCTGGAGAATGCCCGCTTCGTCGAGCCGGCCGTGCAACATCTGGGCTTGCAGACCGTCAAGAACGGCATGCTCGGCACGGTGCTGTCGACCGGGGACGACCAGCGCCCCGATCTCCTGACCGTGCGGCTCGACAGCGGTCGCGATGTCTCCTTCTCGACGCAGACCTATCGCAACATCGACCACGGCTATGCCGCGACGGTTCACAAGAGCCAGGGCGCGACCGTCGATCGCACCTTCGTGCTGGCGACCGGCGGCATGGACAAGCACCTCGCCTATGTCGCGATGTCCAGGCACCGTGATCGCGCCGATCTCTACGCGGCGGCGAAAGACTTCCCGGCCGATCTGTCTCCGGCACGATCGCCGCGTCCCGATCATGCCACCGGCGTCACCGGCGTTCTCGTCGAAACCGGCCTGGCGAAGTTCCGCGACGATCCCGACTTCGAGCCATCGCCTTATGCGGATCTGAAGCTCCCCAACGGACGCAGCAATCGTCTGTGGGGCGTCAGCCTTCCGGACGCCCTGGACAAGGGAGGGGTCGATATCGGCGACACCGTCACTCTCACCAAGGATGGCACGGAGACGGTCGTGAAGACCGTGCCGGTCATCGACGAGGAGGCGGGCGTCAAGCGGTTCGAGGAGCGCGCCGTCGAGCGCAATGTCTGGAGCGCCGTTCTCGTCGAGAGGGGATCCGAAGATGTCGATCTTTCCATGGATGCGGACGTCGTCGCCTATCCGGCGATCTTCCCGCCGCTCGTTGATCGTCTCGGCCGGTCCGGCGAGAAGACGACCACGCTCGACTTCGAAAACGAGGAAACATACCGCGCTCTGATCCGGGATTATGCCGATCGCCGCGGCGTCGACCAGGTGATCGACCTCGCCCGCGATATCGAAGATGGCATCCGGGTTCAGGTTGGACGGTTTACCGCCCGTACCGAGGAAGTGACCGATCAGCCGACCGCCCTTTCACCGTCGGCGTCCATGACGATCGGCGGGCCGGCGGCCAGCGGTGCGGTCGCGGCAATGTCGGCGAAGGGTCGTCCGGAAGGGGAGGGTGCTGATATGACGGAGGGTGCCGCGTATCTGCTGGCGCCGGTGAACCGCTTCGAGCGGAGCGTGGACAACGATGCGCACGCAGCGCAGCGCGGGGCATCCGCGTGGAAGGAGCGCGATGCCGTTCTGTTGCCCCTTCTCGTCCGGATCTATAACGAGCCGGAGGCAGCGCTCGCCCGTCTGGGCGATCTGGCGACAAGGCCGGAGACCGACCCGCGTGCGCTCGGCGAGCAGATGTCCGTCAAACCTGAGATGCTCGGTGTGGTCAGGACGGATGTGGCCACGAAGGAGCGCGTCTCCGTCGTGGCAGACCTTGCGGTTTCGGCACGAGCACTCGCGACCGCCTTCCGTGCCGACGAAGGTCGATTTATCGCCCGCGAGGAGCGCCGGCGCAGCCATATGGCGATCGGTGTGCCGGCGCTGTCCGAGGCCACAGTCGCACGGCTAGACGAGATCGAGGCGATCGGCCGGGCCGGGGGAGCGGGTGCCTACCGGACGGCCTTTGCGCTCGCCACCGAGGATCGCCGTATCGTGCAGGAGATCAAGGCCGTCGCCGAGGCGCTGACCGCCCGTTTCGGCTGGAGCGCCTTCACCGACAAGGCGGACGAGACGTCGAAGCGGATCGTGTCCGAGCGCATGCCCGACATGCCGGAGGCGGACAGGGCAAAGCTCGAGCAGCGCTTCGCCGCTATCCGGCGCTTTGCATCCGAGCAGCATTTTGTCGAGAGGCGCGACCCAAGCCGTATCGTCGCTGCGGCCGCGCACGATCCCGTTTCCCATCGTGACGACGGTGGTTCCGCCGCGCTTCTTCTTCCGGCCGTCACCGCCTTCCCCACGAGTGCCGAGGAGGAGGCAAGGACCCGTGTGCCGGCGTCCCCACTCTATCGTGCCGAGCGCGATGCCCTGGCCGGGGCCGCCACGCGCATCTGGCGCGACCCGCAGGCAGCCGTCATTGCTATCGAGGAGAAAGTGCGCGCAGGCACCAGTCCAACGGCGCTCGAGGCGGACATGGCTACCCGACCGGCGACGTTCGGCACCTTGCGCGGTTCGGATCGCCTGGTCGACCGGCTGACGGGGCAGGGACGAGAGCGTAAAATGGCCGTCGCCGGCGCGAAGGACGAGGCCTGGAAGGCGCGCTCGCTGGCACAGGCCTTCGCAACCGTGGTCGCCAGCGAGACCAAGGCAATCGAGTCCGAGCGGAGCCGCATGGGTGTGCCGGTTCCAGGTCTCTCCCGCACGGCAGAGGCCGAGTTGAAACGGCTTGTCACGCTTGTGTCACGCCAGCCCAAGGGCTTCGATGCGGCGGTTCTGGCGCTCACGCCGACGATCAAGGCGGAGTTCGCCGCGGTTTCCAAGGCGCTCGACGCCCGCTTCGGCCGCGGCGCCATCGGCCGCGACGAGAAGACGGCCATCGCCATGGTGCCGCCGGCGCAACAGGCTGCTTTCAGGGCTTTGCAGCCGCAGCTTCGCACGATCCAGCGCGCGGTGGCTGCGGACATCGGGCAGGCGATCGCGAGCGAGCGGAGGCTCCGCGCGATCAATCAGGCGCGAGGCATCGATCGATGACCTTGGTCCGGCGGCCGACCGAACCGGAATGACGAACTCGAACAACGAGCACGAGATAGGGAGACACCCATGACGGAACAGGCAACGGACTTCGACGCGATCGTGCGGGCTGATCTCGCGATCGAGATCATGAACCGGGGGCGGGGGCTCATCTCGGCCCGGCTTCACGACATCGGCGACGGCGATCCGGCGGAAACCGAGCGCCTTCGGTCGCGTCGGCGTGATCTGCTCGGGCTTCAGCACGGCGTCGTCGTCGGGATGCCGGAGACCGTCGAGCCGCTGATCGCGGAGTGGGGGCCGAGGGTCCGGGACGAGGAGCGGTTCTGGCGGGAGCTCTGACCCATGCCCGAGCCCCGCGAAACCCACATCCTGACCCCGGCCGAGAACGAGCGCATCTTTCGCGCCGACATCGCGCCGGACTATTTGCCGGGCAATCTCGCGCGTGCGGAGCGCCCGACGCTGATCGTGCTCGGCGGCCAGCCCGGCGCCGGCAAGACCGCAATCCTCACCTCCAGCCAGCGTGAGCTCGCCGAGACCGGTCCGGCGGTTCGCATCGTCGGCGACGATCTGCGCGCCTATCATCCGTCCTTCGCCGTCCTGCAGCGCCGTGACGCCGAGACCGCCTCGCAGTTCACGCAGGCCGATGCGGGACGCTGGACGGAAAAGCTGCTGGCGGAAGCGCTGAAGGCCCAGGTCCATGTCGTGTTCGAGACCACGATGCGCACGCCGGAGGCCGTGGCCAACATCATGAAGCTTGGCCGCGAGGCCGGCTATTGTGTCGAGGCGCGGGCGGTTGCCGTCCATCCGCGGGTGAGTTGGCAGGGCTGCCATTACCGTTTCGAGGAGATGCAGCATGCCGGCGAGCCCGCGCGCATGCCGCCGCGCGAGGTGCATGATGCAGGAGTTGGCGGCGTCGTCGCCAGCCTGAACAGGATCGAGGCCGAGAAGCTTGCCGATCGCATTCAGATCCGCCTGCGCACCGGCGATATCGTCTACGACAATACGCTCGAGGCCGGGCAATGGCGAAAGCCGGCCGAAGCTGCCGCCGTTATGGAGCGCGAGCGCGGGCGTCCGCTGGTACAGGGCGCGATCCAGCGCTTTGCCGACGACTGGAGCCATGTGCTCGCCCGCATGGCCGAGCGTGCCGCGCCCGACGAGAAGCGAGCCACTGTCGAGTTCCAGGCCAAGGAGGACGTCGCGCATTTCCGGACGCAACGGCGCGATGCCGACATGATGGAGGGCAGGACCCGCGGCCGTTTCGTGATGGAACGCGCGCCGGACGCGCTGGCGTTGTTCGTGGAGCTTTTCGAAAATGCCGTGCGGGATGCCTCGCGCCGCCCGATCGGCAATGTCGAGGCTCACGCGGCCGGTCGGCTGGCCCAGACCTATACCGCCCTGAAACTCGTCGAGGTCGCGCGCGGTCTTGGGCTGCTGCCGGAGGACGGCAAGTTCATCGCGACGCGCGCGCTGGTGCAGGACAAGCGCGCCAGTCGGGAGTTTCCGGCCGCGCATCGCATGCCCGCCGATCTCGCCGTCGAGACCGGGGACGGCGCTCGGACCCGTCTCACGGATCTCTTCACCGTGCCTCTCAACCGCATCGCCATCGACCGGGAGGTGTTCGCCCCGACCGACCGGATGTCGCGGATCGCCAACGTGGCCGACGCCTGGATGGAAGGGGCCGGCATGCGGGCAAGCCTGGCCAGAGGCGCAAACGCCGTAGCATCCGGCGTGATGTCAGCCGGCGAGGCGATGACGCGGATCGTCGAGCCCGGCTATCGCGAGGCTGCCGGTCGCGCGCAGGAAAAGCTCGAGCGCAATGTCTCTGTCATGGAGCGGGCGGCATTGTCCGCGATGATCGTCGATGGCCAAGGCCAGCCGGCGCGACAGATGCGCGAGGATCTTCGCCTGCGGGCACAGGACATTACCCACCGCGCGACAACCAAGGCGATGCTGGGGCAGGTCCTGTCCGAGACCGTGCGCCAGGACCGGCTCGATCCGTCCCGGCAGCGGGAAATGGACGAACTCGTAACCGGTGTCGCCGACAACGAACGCAAGCTTGGCGCTGGATACCAGTTGCGGCCCTCCGGGGAGCGCGTTCCAACCTCCGGTGTTCTGATCCCGGCCCGCGAACTGCCGGACCTCACGGAGGGCGAGATCGGGCATAGGCTCGACGCATCGGCTCGGCTCGAGAAGAAGCGCGGTGAGATCGAACGGCTGGCACGGCTTGTCTACGGGGAAAACTCGCCCGTCGCGTCCGTCACGCGGCAAATCGGATCTGCCTCCCAGGGAGCCGCCGTCGCCGAGGATGTGCGGACCGGCAAGCTCGGACCCTTGGCGGGTGAGGGTGGGGGGTGGTTTCGGTCGGAAAGTCCGGAGCGTCAGACCGCGAAGGCGCATGCGCCGCAACTGGCCGCGGCTCTTGCGGACTATGGGCAGACGATTGAGTTCGAGCGACATCAGGTTTTGACCGCGCATCGCGAGGAGCAGCACCGTCAACGGAAGGAGGTCAAAGCGCCGTCGGCAACCCTGGCCGAGGTGCTTGAGGCGCGCCCAGATGATCAGTCTCGCCGGTTGCGGGAAAGCCCGGATCTCAGAAGTGAGCTTTCCGGCCTGATGCTCGCGTTAAACCGGCGGCTTTCTTCCGAGGAGCGCTCGGCTTTGCTCACAGGCGATGTCGGTCAGATGTCAAAGACACTCGGCGTGGCGGCGGAGCGAGTGGCGGGCATTCGCCTGGTGCAGGTTCGAGGCTCGCAGGCGCAACGGCAGATGCAGAACCAGAACCAGGTCCAGCAAGTCTCACGTGTTCAGGCCGCACAGAATTTGTCGCTAAAACGCTGACGGTATTGAACTGCGCCGAGTTTTCCGCAGGCTCCCACTTCTCACCGGGGCTGCGACAAATTCGGGTACGGATCGCCGGCGCCGGACCCGATGGAAACGCGAAGGACTAAGGCCGCAGAACATCGTCGACCACATTCGCATACCAGAGCTTGCAGAGCCGAATGATGTCGGGACCGAAGTGCCGGCCCCGAAACGCTACGCTCATGCCTGCCTCCCACTCGCAGCTGAAGGCCTGAAGTTCGTACCCTCATCGACCGTTTGCAACGGAGTCGGCGGGGATATGCTCGTCGTCGCACAGCCGTGCCCGTCGGACTGCTCGGCACCCCGTAATCGCCATCGAGATTGCGTCAGACCTCTTATTCAAAGCCGGTTCACAAATGGGGCTCGCGGATCGCTGCCCCGGCGGATGTCAGTAAGATGCAGAACCAGAACCAGGTCCAGCAAGTCTCACGTGTTCAGGCCGCACAGAATTTGTCGCTAAAACGCTGACGGTATTGAACTGCGCCGAGTTTTCCGCAGGCTCCCACTTCTCACCGGGGCTGCGACAAATTCGGGTACGGATCGCCGGCGGCGGACCCGATGGAAACGCGAAGGACTAAGGCCGCAGAACATCGTCGACCACATTCGCATACCAGAGCTTGCAGAGCCGAATGATGTCGGGACCGAAGTGCCGGCCCCGAAACGCTACGCTCATGCCTGCCTCCCACTCGCAGCTGAAGGCCTGAAGTTCGTACCCTCATCGACCGTTTGCAACGGAGTCGGCGGGGATATGCTCGTCGTCGCACAGCCGTGCCCGTCGGACTGCTCGGCACCCCGTAATCGCCATCGAGATTGCGTCAGACCTCTTATTCAAAGCCGGTTCACAAATGGGGCTCGCGGATCGCTGCCCCGGCGGATGTCAGTAAG
>NZ_SLVH01000010.1:126044-205089 GCF_004342335.1 Rhizobium sp. PP-F2F-G48
CACCCCGTAATCGCCATCGAGATTGCGTCAGACCTCTTATTCAAAGCCGGTTCACAAATGGGGCTCGCGGATCGCTGCCCCGGCGGATGTCAGTAAGCGTCCTCCCGGTCCCACCTTCCGTTTTCCGATCTGAACGCGGAGTCTGACAATCCAACGCGAGGATCGATTTGTGTCTGGATTTGACCATAGGCTTGACCCTGAGCGACTGGTGCGCCGGGTTGAGATCATCAACGGGGCTGGCGGACGCCGGCATTGGTCGGCGGACGACAAGGCGCGGATCCTGGAAGAGACGCTGGCGCCGGGAGCGGTGGTTTCCGAGGTAGCGCGTCGCCACGGCCTTCGACCACAGCAGGTCTTCGGATGGCGCCGGGAGGCCCGAATCGGGCCTGGGGCCGGATCGGTGGTGCCGAGCTTCGTGCCGGTGATGGTCGAGGGGATGCATCCGGCTCAGGCGGTTTTACCAACCAAACCAAAGCGCCGCCGGAGGACGGCACCGCGGCCGAGCGGCGGCATCGAGCTGGAGATCGAGGGTGTCGTGGTGCGGGTGGGATCGGGCACGAACGCCAAGACCATCGCAGCGGTGATACAGGCGCTGAAGGGCGGTTCGTGATCGGGCCGACGGGCGCGGTCCGCGTGATGGTGGCGACCAGGCCTGTGGACTTCCGCAAAGGGGCCGAGGGTCTGGCCGCGCTGGTGCGCGAGACGATGGGCGCCGATCCGTTCTCAGGTGCGGTCTACGTCTTCCGCGCCAAGCGGGCCGACCGGATCAAGCTGGTGTTCTGGGACGGCACAGGCGTGGTGCTGGTGGCCAAACGTCTGGAGGACGGCGAGTTCCGCTGGCCGAAGGCCGAGGACAGCGTCCTGCATCTGACGGCGGCGCAGCTCTCAGCCCTTCTGGAAGGGCTCGACTGGCGCCGCGTCCACGCTGTGCGCGAGACCCGCGTGCCGGCTCTGCCGGGATAACGGAAAAGCGGCAAAGTCTGTTGCTGCCGGCATGAGGAGGTGATTCACTTCCCCCCATGACCCTGGCGGCTGACACGCTTCCCGACGATCCTGGCACGCTCAAAGCGATGCTGATCGCCGAGCATCTGCGGGCTGAACGTCTCGAGCAGATCATCAAGGAATTGCAGCGCCACCGCTTCGGCCGCCGGGCCGAGACGCTGCCGGAGGATCAGCTTCTGCTCGGCCTCGAAGAGGTCGAACAAGGCGTCGCCGCTGACGAGGCTGCCGAAGAGACCGCGGCTCCGGCAGTGCGGACAGAGCACGCCGCCAAGCGTCGGGCCAACCGAGGCTCGCTGCCTGCCCATCTCCCGCGGATCGAGACCGTCGTCGATATCGAGGACAAGGCCTGTCCGTGCTGCCGCCATGCCCTGCATGTCATCGGTGAGGATGTCACCGAGCGGCTCGACATCGTGCCGGCCCAGTTCCGGGTTCTCGTCACCCGCCGTCCCCGCTACGGCTGCCGGGCCTGCGAAGGCGTCGTCGTCCAGGCGCCGGCACCGGCGCGACTGATCGAGGGCGGCATTCCGACCGAGGCGACCGTTGCTCAGGTGCTCGTCTCCAAATATGCCGACCATCTGCCGCTCTACCGTCAGGCGCAGATCTACGCCCGCCAGGGCGTGCATCTCGATCGCTCGACGCTCGCCGACTGGGTCGGAAGAGCGGCCTTCTTGCTCCGGCCAGTCCACGAACGGTTGCTGGGGCATCTGAGGGCGTCCTCGAAGCTGTTTGCGGACGAGACGACCGCGCCGGTGCTCGATCCCGGCCGCGGCCGGACGAAGACAGGCCAACTCTTCGCCTATGCCCGCGATGACCGACCCTTCGACGGCGCGGATCCGCCCGCCGTCGCCTATGTCTACGCGCCCGACCGAAAGGCCGAACGACCCATTGCTCATCTCCAGGGCTTTACCGGCATCCTCCAGGTCGATGGCTATGGAGGCTACAAGGTGCTGGCCGAGAAGGGCGACGTGAAGCTTGCCTTCTGCTGGGCTCACGTCCGCCGGCGCTTCTACGAACTCGCTGCCGCCGGCCCCGCACCGATCGCAACAGAGATGCTGGAGCGCATCGCCGCGCTCTACAGGATCGAGACCGAGATCCGCGGACGGAGCGGCGAACTGCGTCGCCTGGCAAGGCAGGAGCGAATCCGGCCGATCCTCGACGCGATCGAGCCGTTCCTGCGCGAGAAGATCCAACTCATCAGCCAGAAGACCAAGCTGGCCGAGGCCATCCGCTACACGCTCTCACGTTGGGAGGGGCTCTGCCGCTTCGCCGACGATGGCCGCGTTGAAATCGACAACAACACCGTCGAGCGCTCAATCCGCCCGCTCGCCCTGACCCGCAAGAACGCCCTCTTCGCCGGCTCGGACGGCGGTGCCGGCCACTGGGCCGTCGTCGCCTCGCTCGTCGGAACCTGCAAACTCAACGGCGTCGATCCACAGGCCTACCTCACCGACGTCATCACGATGATCGTTCAGGGCCACCCCAATAGTGAGATTGATGATCTCATGCCGTGGAAGTTCAAGCCGAAAAATGAGCTCGCTGCCGTGGCCTGAGGACGACGCTTACGATGGCGATACTGGCTGATCCACTTCGCCAACGCCTATCGGGCGCGGCAGGTCTACAACAACATCCTCCACGACAATGCGAGCCTACAGGCGCACGTGGGGCGCCCGGGCCTTAATATGCTGTCCTACGATCCCCGACACGACGAAGGGATGCTCTATCTCTTCGACGACAATGGGCGGGCCTCGGCAAAAACCCAACTCCTGGATGACATCCCCCGCCTCGTGACCGAGGCCGGCGATGCGATATCGGTGATGGAATTCTACGAAAGCATTTACAATTTCACCCCCGCCCATGCCGACGATGTTCATGCGGCGATCATTGAGAATCCGGACCTGGAGGTGATTACGCCAGCGGGCGGGGAGCGTCGCAGAGCCAACACGATCGCCGTCAACGACGTCATAAAGCTAAAGAACCAGCGCAGCTTCTTCCCGATGTTCCTGAACGCAGGCACGAAGAAGTAAGGATCTGTGCCAGAATGCTCCCGTCTCGGCTAAAACTCAACCGAGACGAGGAACGATCATTTCCCAACAAAGTCCATCACATCGGCAGCGGTTTGCAGTTGATCGACGATCGTCGATTGGGTCAGTCCATCCTTATGCAGGCGCTCCTTCGCTTCGTCCTTCCAGAATAAATCACTGTGAGGAGGGAGCTTCGCTTTCAGTTCCCGGATGGTCTGGATGGCCTTCTTCGCCCATTTCTGAAAGTCGTCAACAGACCAGTAAAGCACCTTCTTCAAGGCAGGTTTCGCACCAATGCCAGCCTTGACGCACGGCGTGACGAGAATGGCAGTCAGGTTCAGATCACTGGCTCCCGGCACATTTTCCTTAATCCAGTCGGGGTGCATCGCAGCCTGTTTCGCCTTTTCGGCTCCGAAGACCGTTGTAGCAACGCCGTTCGCGTGATCTTCGAAGACGATGCCCTTTGTCTCACCAAGCCACCATGGATCGGGGGCGGCATCTGACTCTCCGTTCCCGGCAATGAATCCGAGCAACTCTCCCAATTCGCGCTGGCCTTCTTCGAATGTCTCCGGTTGTCTTAAGCTCTTGAGGATGCGCTTGGCCTTCTTCTCGAATGCGCGGTCGTTCGCCGTACCCATCGCAAGTAGCGCCGCTTCAAGGCGTTCGACCTGAACGATGGCGTCCTCATCTACGATCTCGGATTCGGCTGCCTCATCCGTCGATTGCGCCTTCGCAAGCCGCGCCAGCCAACCCACACCCGGCGCCGCCTTCATTGCTTCGGCAAACTGCTCACGCGCAGCCTGCTGATGCGCATCGTTTGCGACTTTCGACATCGACCAGGCCACGGCGCCTGCAAGATAGTGCCACAGGGCGCGATAACCGCGCAGTTCGGGCGCCGTTAGTTTCGCCGTAATAGCACGGGCTTCGACGAGCGCTGTATCGGCGTCTCCCATCCATAGCGCCTTCGAATAGCGCACCTCATGGGCAACGACATCTTCGAGAATGTCCATCGCGGGATATGGCGTCTGAGTGTAACTGTTTGCTTCATTCAGAATCTCTGCGTTCGCCTCGGCCCAATCATTCTTGTTGGCGAGAAAACTCTTGAAGTTACCAATGAGATCGTCGGTTTCGACATCCTTTGATTGCTCGACACCGAAGGCGAGCTCGGCCTGTAGCTCGGGATGGAAATGCGCCCAGTTGCGATCGTCGGCAAGATATTCAAGCAGTTCATGCCCGGTAACAAACACTGCGGAACGATCCTGAAGGGCACGAGTGCAGCGCCCGGCTGCCTGCAACACACGAGTCTGGAGGCGTTCGTTGAACAAAGCCATCGCGCCCATCTTGGTCATCAGGAAACGTTCCTGGGCATTGGTCGCTTTGGGCAGACCATCTAGGCACAGGAGGCGGCATTCGTCGTTGGGAAAATCGATACCGTCGAAGCGGCCGGCCATGATGGCTGCGGCCTTATCAGCGCCGACAAAATCCTCCTTCGAGTGTTCGATGTCGGCGGCGTTGAAAACCTCGAAGCCGTCGAGTTCCTCGACCTGTTTTCGGATAGTCGCCGCCGCTGCATCGTTTGGCGTCAAGACAACCGATCGCCCGGCGAGTTTCTGCATCTTTAGACGCAGTTTTTCGCAGTCGGCCGGCTCAAGCGACAGGCCTGGAAAAATGAAGAAGCGGCGTCCTACGCCCGTCGACCGGAATCCTTCAGGTGCCGGGAGGCGCCTGATCGAGGAGGTTCCTGTCAATCGCTCCAGATCACCCCCGGCACCCAGTGTCGCGGACATGAAGATCCGCTGCGTCGCATTGGCGAAAGGGGCATGGGTCCAGACCGGCGGGATGAGCGGGCGGATAAGGATTTCGCGCGACGCAAGATAGACATGGCACGACGACAAATGATCGCGCAGCAATCGCCAGCGGAACGTCACGTCGTCGCTGGCATCAGAATTGGCGTCCAAAACCGCGGTGAGCTTCGGCGCGATTTCCTGAAGGACGGTAGACGGCAGTTTGTCAACCCATGTCGCATCCGAAGGATCTCTCCACTCTCCGGTAAGACGCGCGTGGGACTGGCCGGTCAGATAAGGGCGCAGCAGGTCACTGACGGCAGCATGAAGCTCGGCATGTTCCTCGTCTCCCGCCGGAATCTCCAAGGACCACATCTTGGCGATGTAGTTCTCGGCGGCGTGAGCATCGTCAATGATGATGACATCAGGGTTGCTGAAGAAGGGGTTGACGTTGAACAGGCTTGAATAGGTCGTGACAGCGACCTTGCTTCCGGTCGTGTAATCCGACTTCGCTGCCGCCGGATAATTCTTCTTCGCGCTGGTGAAGCCAACGGCGTCGATACCGTAGCGATTCTGCGCTTGATCAACTGTCTGGTTGACGAGTTGTCGCGTCGGGCAAAGATAAACAACCCGATCATTAAACTTGCGCCGCCGCCATTCCGCGATCAGCAAACCGACGAGCGTCTTTCCGCTTCCCGTTGGCAACTGAAGTGCGACATCCTTCTCCTCAACCATCTGGTCGCCATAAGCGCGAAGCATGTCGCGCTGGTGGGTCATGACGTCCGGCAGTTTTCGCCGTGTCAAAGTCTGGAAAAGTTTGGCCGGCGAATCGGGTGCGCTTAAGGTTGCAGTGTTCTTCTTGAATGCCATGAAAAGAGGGTGCCTTCCGGAAATAAATCAACAACTTCTGCTTCTATTGAGTTTCAAAAAAGAAATGCGACGAGGTGAACCGTCGAAGATCGAGGCTGCAAACTACCATTTGAAGCGCAACTGTCATCATATAACATGGAGCGGGTGCTTGCAGCACACAGGAGACGTTTGTCACTTTCCGTCTGTCAGATCCCGACCCAAAAATCGGGCAAGGCATCGGTGATCGGCGGCTGCGCTAAACTGACGAAAACTTAAAACGATGCCTAAGGAGGAGTTCAACCAGGCTAGTATCGACACCTCGCAGCCGTGCATACCAATGCTTTCGCGTCAATCAGGCAAATCAACTCCCGGCTCGACGTCGACCTCACGCAAATCGAACAGAACCATATCATCCGGCATTGCGATCCCGGCGCCGTCCTGCCATTCAACGCCTTCAATTCGGCGCCCTATATTAATTTCGCGAGGTATACCGATGAGCATTGCCGGTTCTTGGAGTTCCCTCGCTCGGTCTTGAGCCTCGCGAACTGCCAGCCAGTCCGTTTTGTTGCGAACCGGGCGGATGCCGAACCGGGTGACCAGCGCAGCAACGAGGCTACCTTCGAACGGCGACTTTTCCTGCGGACGTGGCGCGAGGACCTCGCGACCTTCGTAGATTGGAGCATTCGCCAAGCTGGTCGTTGGTCTGTCTGGCAGACGCGGTCGCTCCACGAACACAGAATCCCCTGAAACCTCAGTTTCAGGCCGTACGTATCGGTAAGCATCTATGGTCTGCAGCCCCAAATCCAACGGTGCGTCGGCTGATACAATGACGCCGTCGGTGATGTCTGTTTCATCGACCCCAGGGCCTCCACCGAGAGGCCAATCGCGTGACTCTGGAACGGGTCCAGGCTTGGCGCGGACGACCACTGTGTGATCCTTCTCAGCCGCTGCGAGAACCTTATTCGCGTTGGCTAAGCCAAATCCAGGTGCAATGCTGTCGAGCCACGCCCGTGTGATCGCTTCACGATGCCGGTCTGCCTCTTCCGGCTCGAATGGAGTGTCCGAAACAGGGGGATCCCAAAGAAGTGTTATCGGTGGTCCTCCGCGCTGATCCGTTGACCATCGTGATGCTGCCACCCACTCTGCAGGGTGGGTCACTCTCCCAGCGATCACGCTCGAGACGCGGCTAAACTGCTTTTTGCCTTCTGCCACACAGCGAGGCGGATCCCTGGTTAGGAAATCGTTCGCCGTCAGACTGCCTTTGGCCTCGCAGAGCACGAACCTGTTGTTCCTGCTGTCCCAAGCCAACCAATCGGGGATGTCGCCGGCTGCATTGCGGGTAACTGCGATCGACCCGGGAAGGGTGATGCCGTTACGCTTAAGCGATACGAAACGGCTGAGACCCAAATGATGAGTCAGCAGCGCCCGAGCCATGAAGCGGCCGTACAAGCCGGAATAGCTCCGTCGGAGTTCGGCGCTCTCCGCCAAATCCCCATTCCAGCGCAACTCGTGCGATTCAGTTGAGCTCAAATGCGAACGAAACAATGTTAGCCAAGCCGAAACCATGGGCGAGCCCTGAAGGGTCTCTTCCGCGGCGGCGCGGGCCAGCCACCATAGGCTGATCGGTACATCGCCCACCGATCTGTTGCCAGCCGCATCAACGACCTTGTGCCTTGTCCATCTGTAACTCGTCATTGGTCGTTCCCCCACTCTGTAACTCTATGAGACGGTTGGAAACGAAAAGTCGCCGAGCCTCTTGAAAAACATTCTGCACTCTTGAGTTGATATCAGTCTTACTCGCGCTGCAAGGCACGAATGGAAACTGTGTTCGAATGCATTGTCGTTTCTAAACGCAGAGCTGTTCCTACTCTGCCAGCCAGACCGCCGATATACGACCCCAATGCCGCATCAGCTGAGGCCGCGCCTAAGACAAGGTGTGGCATAGGCTCTTCTAGCCGGCTGGCGGCTAGAAAACGAACTACGTGTCCGCTCCAACGATGGTCTTAGCGCCATCTCGCGCCCGCTGAATCGTCAAGCGACTGACCGCGAATTCACGGGCCAGCGCCGAGATCGACACCCCCTCCCCTAGCCTTTCGCAGACAACGCGCTTCTGCTCTGCTGTCAGCTTGGCCGGACGGCCCAGCACTTTCCCCTGTTCCTTGGCGCGTACGAGGCCGGCATGGGTGCGTTCGATGAGGAGATCGCGTTCGAATTCAGCAACAGCGTTGATGACGCTCATTGTCATGCGGCCCGTCGAACTCGTCAGATCGACGCCGCCTAGCGCCAAGCAGTGGACCTTGACGCCAATCGCGGCCAAGAGCTCGACCGTCGCGCGCACGTCCATCGCGTTGCGACCGAGCCGGTCCATTTTGGTGACGACGAGGACGTCCCCCTCCTCCATCCGCTCAAGGAGCTTTCGGAAGCCTTCGCGCTCTCTAGCCGCGAGCGAGCCGGAAACAGTTTCGGAGACCACGCGCCGGACTTGGACCTCGAACCCCGCGTCACGGATCTCGCCGATCTGGTTGTCGGTGGTTTGGCCGTTGGTGGAGACGCGGACATAGGCGAAAAGTCGGGACATGGGCGCTCAAATCTGCTCCAAAACGTCCTGATATTATAGCGCATGCCCAAAACTGATGAAAGCTGGTTTCTGCGCATATGTCTTTATCCCCGCTCGAAACCGATCGTTTAAGCGCAGGTCATGCGGTTTTGAAAGGCCATGAGCGTCTTCGATCTTTGTATTTGTAGAATTACCGGTTTACCATGGTCTATGCACTGTCACGTATTTCTGGCATATAAGTCACATTCTGCTTTGCAAAGTGCATGGCGCATTGAAAGGTTTAGGCCATGCCTGCAGTCAAAGGCAAGATTGTCGAAGGGGGGCGGGTGATCCTGCCGGCAGCATTTCGTAAATCGATGGGATTGCAGAAGGGCGATACCGTTCTGATCGAACTGCACGGCGAAGAGGTTCGCATCCGCCCTGCCCGTTCGGCGTTGCGGCGTCTGCAGGAGAAGCTGCGCGACTATGCACCGGAAAACGGATCAGTGGCAGACGAGCTGATAGCCGAACGGCGTCAGGAAGCGGAAAGGAAATAGCAGATGGCCTGCGTTCTCGATGCGTCCGCCGTTCTCTGCCTGCTTTTTTCCGAGAAAGGGTCCGAGAAGGTTGAAGCCCGGCTCGGCGATGCCAGCATGTCCGTCGTCAACTACACCGAGGTACTCTCCAAGCTGATCGATCGTGGCCTCGGTGCAATCGAGGCGGTGCAGGATCTATCCGACCTCGACATCACCATCGTCCCCGTGGGTCAGGACGTCGCCGAAGAGGCCGCACGTCTGCGATCGGTGTCGAAGGAAGTGGGTCTGTCGCTGGGTGATCGGTTCTGCCTCGCACTGGCCAAGAAACTGGGGGCGTCGGCCCTCACGAGCGATCGGACCTGGAAGGAAATCGCCAAGGCTGCCGGCGTTAAGGTCGAGGTCGTTCGCTGAAGCGGGTTGTGAGGATGGAAGGAGACAAGCCGATGGCGAGCGACCAGCCCTTCCTGACGGAATTCTTCGGCGTGCCCTCGCCCTCCCCACGCGCGCTTGCCAAGACCCGCCGACCCACCCCTTCGCGACGCATCGTGGGAAGTCCCCTGGCCCACAGGAAAGCCTTGAAGATCGACATCTCCTTGGTCGAGCGCTTGGAGTCGACCGGGCGGTATCGTGTCCTTCGCAAGCTCGAGCCTCGACCTATCATGCCTCAGCACTGGCTGCCGGCGGACCGTCAGCCGGGATTCTGGCCGCGGCTCAGCATCATCCTAGAGACCAAGACGACGGGTATCGACCATGCCACGCACGAAGTCATCGAACTCGGCATGGTCGCTTTCGCCTGTGACGAAATCGGCATGCTGGGTGTCGTCGGTGTTCTCTCGGAATTGCAGGAGCCCTCGCAGCCGATCAGTGCCGAGATCAACCCAATGTTCCGGTTGAAAGCGGCGGCGGTCCACTGCTTCTGCCGACCAAACCCATTGAGACGCCGAGGATCCCATGGCTGAGCCGTTGCTGTCGACGATCAAACGGCTCTTCTTTGAGGCGGGCCGGCGCTGCGCCTTTCCGGGCTGCGCCGTACGGCTCGTAGACGAGAGCGGGGCGATCATTGGCGAGATTTGCCATATGAAGGCCCGCAATGCGCATGGGCCGCGCTATGATCCCAGCCAGAGCGAAACTGAGCGGCAGAGCTATGACAATCTGCTGCTGCTTTGCCCGACGCATCACCGGACAATCGACGCCCAACCGGAGGTTTTCTCAGTCGCGCTGCTAAAGGACATGAAGGCGCGGGCCGAGGCGGACCATAGTGAACCTGAGCGTCCTAACGATGCATTCTTTGCGGCCGCCTTGCTGGCCAAGCTGCATGATCTCGTCATCACCGACAACCGAGGCAATATCGCAATCAACAGCCCTGGATCCGTCCAGGCGGGGACGGTCGTTTTCAAGACAACTAAGAGCAAGCCAAAAATCGCTGCGCCCGCCGGATCAATCGGGGCCGACGGCGACCGGCGGCGCTACGTCAAATATCTGATCGATCGCTACATACAGTTTGCGAAGCTTGAGCCCAGCCGGAGCGGCGAATTCAAACATGCGGTGATCTATGCTTCCATCAAACGCGAGTTCGGGTCTCAATGGGAGCTGGTAAGTCTCGCTCGCTTCGCGGACTTATGCGTCTATCTCCAAGCTCGCATTGCCAAGACGAGGTTTGGCAGGATCAATGCGGCGAAGGGCCAGGCTCTCTTTTCGAGCTTTGAAGAATATCTGTCCAAACATGGGGGATGAGCTTGGCGGCCACTTGCGTCGCCTTTCCAGTGTAATTGCCTTTCAGGTAAGGCGTCTCCGGTCAACCTGTCGCGCTCGTCACCATCGGCTGGTGAAGGAGACAAGAAAACGCGCCTGGAACGACAGATCGGTCACCCGATACGCGATTTGCTGAAAGCTGTGACACGGCTGACCTCGATGTCCTCAACGAGATCAGCGTAGACACGCAGAATTTCACGTAATCTAGCGCGGCGAAAGCGCTAAACCACCGGTCATTCCTGACCGGGAGTTAAGCGTTACTCGTTTATCCCGCATCGCGTTTCATCCAGATTGAACGATGCGTTCTTTTTTAGAAGACACCCTTGTCTTTAGCCCTGCGGACACTTATGTCTGGTAGGAGGCGTCAAATATGTCCGTTTGCTGAACATTGCGGATCGCGATAACCTACTGATTTGTTGGCTTCGACAGTCAACGGGAAACGTATCATGTCTATGGAAGCCGAACAACCAGCCGAAGACAAATCCACGCCTGCGTCCAAGACGACGAAAAGCTCTGCCGAAAAATGGGGCCACGCCGTTATGGATCTGGGCTTTTGTGTCGTGCCGTCGCTGCTGCTGCGTGCGCAGCGCCGTCTGAATCTCAGTCCGACCCAGCTCGCGGTGCTGCTGCAGCTCTGCGATTTCTGGTGGGACAAGGAGCGCAAGCCATTCCCGAGCAAGGAGACTCTGTCGCAGCGCCTCAGCTTGAGCGAGCGTCAAATCCAGCGCTACATCGCGGAACTGGAGAAGGAGGGTTTAGTCCAGCGGATCGAGCGGCGCGCCAGCAACGGCGGCAAGCTCAGCAACACCTATGATCTTACCGGACTTGTAAAGAAGCTGCAGACGCTTGAGCCTGACTTCCGCGAAGCGGAGGAAACTGCCCGTGCTGCCCGCAAGGCGGTTACTAAGCGCGGCTACAAGTCCTCGAAAACCCCGGCGACCTCCAAGGAGGCCGCGGCATGATCAGCGAATTGTGGGAGAGAAAAGCCTCTAGAAAGGCTGAGCCCCGGGTGCATGCCAACGGCAGAGGCGTACCCAGGGCCTACGGGAGGCAATATGGGTGATCGGGAGGCAGTAGTCAAGAACGCCTTCTCCTACACCGACGCTATCATCGATGCCTTGGAGACATCGCTGTCGCCGGAGCGAATGGCAACCTATGTCGGCCGGGCGGGAGGCGACCGGGAGAAGGCGGTTCGTCTCTATACATGGAACACTGCGGTGAGCGCAGCCTTTTATGGGCCGCTTCAGGGGCTGGAGATCGCCTTGCGCAATGGGATGCATCGCGAACTTGCAACTCGCTACGGCGCCGACTGGTACGATAATCCGGCAGCGGGGCTCGATGCCGGGACGCTTGCTAGGATTTCTTCGGCCCGCTCGGATCTGCGCCGCTATGGCTATCCCGACGATCCGCCCCACATGGTCGCGGCGCTATCCTTCGGATTCTGGGTCGCCTTGCTTGGTTCGGGCGGACGGCTACCGGGTTACGGCAAGGCCAATTACGACATGACGATCTGGCGTGCCGGTGTTTTCCGTGCTTTCCCGCATGCGCGTCTGAGCCGCAAGGCGGCACACGGGCCCCTCGATTATCTGCGTACCTTCCGGAATCGGATCGCCCATCACGAACCGATCGTCGATCGGCATCTTGCCGCTGACTATGCATCTCTCTTGCAGGTTGCCGGCTGGATCAGCACCGAAACGCGGGCCTGGATCGAGCATCACAGCCGCGTGCCGGCGGTGCTGGCTCAATCGCCTGACGATGCCGGCCTCTTGTTCTGAGTTCCGCTGATGTCTCTGCTCGCTGCCACCCAGATCCCAAAACCTGCCGACGAGCAGGCGTTCGAGCGTGCTTCGGTCGTGTTGTGGCGCGGCCTGCTCAACGATCCCTCCGTTCAGCGGAATGGTCGACGAGGCCAGCGCCAGAATGGTGTCGACCTTTTCGGCCTGCGTGACGGAAACGTCGACTGGCACGTCGGCATCCAGTGCAAGCTGAAGAGCGAGGGGCACGTGCTTTCCGAAGATGAGGTTCGCGCCGAGATCAAAAAGGCACTGACCTTCAAGCCGCCTCTCAGTGAATACTACGTGATCACGACGGCGCCCGATGACGTCGCGATGCAGGAGCTGGCGCGCCGGATCACGCGGGAGTTGGCTGCGGTCGGCACGCCAATGCGCGTCTTCGTATGGGGATGGAACACGCTTGAAGAGCGAATTAGCGAGGATGCGGCCGCTCGCAAAGCCTTCGATCCAACCTACACGCTCTTTAGCGAGGAAATCCTCGCCGAGACCAAATCCCTTTCCATCGGACAGGAAGAGGCACGAGCCGAGATCGCCACGGTAACGGCTGGAATGATGCGTGTGGAAGCAATGCTTGCCGCGCGACTGGTTACGTCTCCGGGCGACAGCACCGTCACGGTAAACGCCATCGAGGCCCATCTCGATGCAGAGATTGACGAGTACCGCGATCTTCTCAACAGCGGCAAGACACTGACCGCGATGCCGCTTCTGGAGCGGCTATTGGCACGGGTCGGCGATACCGCCTCAGGCCGAATACTGTTTCGCATCCAGGCGAATATCGGCCATTGCCTTCTGGCGCTCGGACGGGATGCCGAGGCTGCCACCATGCTGCTCGCCTCCTACGACCACGCGCCAGACGAGCCGAAGGCGGTCGCCAACAAGGCTTTCGGCCTCCTGCTCCAGGGCGATTGGGAGGACGTGATGGTGTTCGGAAGGTCCTGCCTCGCAGCCGACCCTTCGAACGAATGGCTCGCCGGCTATCTCGTCCAGGCCGCTAGGTTCGACCTGACTGTGACCGATCCGCTTGGGCTCGTTCCGAAGGCGCTGCGCGAAACCGCGACCGTGCAGATCGGTTGGATCGATTTCGTCAGGCGCCGCGGCGAACCGGGAGAATGGTGGGGGCCAGTCCGCAAGACGCTCGCTATGCATCCGACCGACCCTCATGTCGTGCAGTTCGCTGCCGAGGCCGACCTCGATGAAATCCTGACCAGCCAGCGTTTCCAGCGCACGCGCGTTCTGTGTTTAGCGGAGCGGCAGCGATTGCAGGCGGCGACCGAGGCACTTGCTTCCCAATGGGATCTCGAAAGCGTTACCGACGGCCCTTTGCGAACCGAAGATGCGGCCCTCTGCGGCAACCTCGTGGTAGGGCTGGCTGCCCTAGAAGAGTTTCCCAAGGCGCTCGACATTGCCCGCCAGGGTCTCGCTCTTGCGTCGGATGACGCCGAGCTTCTCATCCGCGCTGCTATGGTCGCTATCGAAGCGGGCGATGAAGCCTTCGCAGCGGAGCTTCTTCCCAGGCTCCCGGTAACCGCCGACAGCGTCGTGATGAAATTCCGCTATCACGCGGAGCGAGCCGATTGGCCGGAGATCGTCGCGCTATTCGAGAACAATGCGTCGCTGATCCCCTCAACCGAGGAGGCCATTATCAAAGCTATCGCAGGCCTCGCGGCCGTCAGGATCGACATTGACGATCCCGAGGAACGCCGACGTAGGATCGCGATCGTTTCCAACGACGCGGCGCACGATCCGCGTGCTTCCATTGTCGTTGCCGATTTTGCGCGCGGGGAGAAGATTGAGGATATCGCCGACGCCGCTTTCGAGGCGGCCCTGAAACAAATCGACGATGACAGTCCCGCAGCCGACCGGTTAATGGTGGCGCACCATGCCAACCGCCGCGGCGATGCCGCGATCGTCATCGGCTTGCTGGATGGCAGAGTGGCGGAAGACCACAACAGCAACGAACTGCGGATGTTGGCGCGGGCCTTCGTCAATGACAGCCCGATCCGCCAGCGTGCGCTTTCGTTCTTCGCCAGGCTTCCCGAAGCGGTTCGCGAGCATCCCTATTACCTGCACGCCGAAGGCCTGCTGCACTTCAATCGCGGCGCGCTGTCAGAAGCCGAAGCCGCGTTGCGAAAGGCCGTCTTGGCCGAGCCCGATCTCGACAATTACATCGCGCTTTTTTCCGTTCTGCATCGCCTCGATCGTGGCGACGAGGTGAAGGGGCTCGTCGAGGGCATCGATCTGGCGACGGTCAAAGGTACTCCTGCTCAGAAGATGTTTCTCGCGCAGGTCATGCGAAAATGCGGTCAGGGACCGAGGGCGATTCAGTATGCCTATAGCGTCCTGCAATTCGCTCGCAACGATCACAAAGCTGCCCTGCGCTACTTCGGGCTGATTATGATGGATCCCGACAAGGGTCTGATCCCGCTCGTGGAGACTGTTGCGTCTGACATCTGGGTACGACTCGAAAACGACCGGCATGAGCGTTATGCATTTCTCATCGAGGAGGGAGGGGATCGACCGGCGGATGATATCGTGAGCCCAACCCATCCGATGGCCGCCGCCGCTCTCGGGCTTCGGGTCGGTGAAGAATTCGAGATGCCGGTTCCGCTCGGTGGCACGCGGCGGTGGCGCGTCGCCGAGATCAAGCACAAATATCTACATGCCCTTCACGACATCATGGAGAACTTCGAGAACCGATTTCCGGGTGCCAGAGGCTTCTACAAGTTCACAATGCAGGAGGGCGACATCCAGCCAGCGTTGGACCAAATCCGGCGCGCGGCGGAAGGCAATCGCAACCGCGCCGATCTTTATCTGAAGAACAACTGCCCCATCAGCTTTGTCGTGGCAAAGAGCGGTCATGATACGATCCGCTTTGTCGAGTATATTCGCTTCCTCGATTTCGACATCCGCGCCTGTGTAGGCAATGAACCGGAGCGTGCGGCAGCCCACAATCTCCTCGAGACCCATCGTCATTCAGGAGCGGTGCTCGACGCCTACACTGCCTGGACAGTATCCACCATGGATGCCTTCGATGTGCTCGAAGCGGTTTTCGGCACGCTGATCGTTCCACAAACAGTTATCGACGAGATCAGGACCCTTCGGGACGACCAGGAAACGACCGCTGAGCGGTCGATGACGATGACGTGGCACAAGGGCCAGTACATCCGGCAAGAGCACACGAGGGAGGATATTGCCGCTCGGCGCAACCACATCGTCGAACAGCTCACACGCATCGAGGCAGCCTGCGAGGTTCGCTCCGTTGTGGCTCCCGACCATCCGAGCGAGATCGCCTCCCTCATAAGCCAGTCGTTCGGCAGCTATGTTCTTGATGCCGCTAACCTTGCCGGGACGGACCACCTCCTCGTTTCCGAAGACATGTATTATCGCCAGTACGCCGAGGCCTGCTGTGCGGCGAAAGGACTGTGGCTGCAAGCCATCTTCTCATTTGCCTACGAGACAGGTTTGATCGACGGTCGACGTTATGTCGATCTTGTGGTGAAGCTCGCTTGGCGACGTCATGGCCATCTCGCTCTCAACGCAGCAACCATTCTCGCGGTCCTTCGAGCTGAAGACGACCAACGGCAACATAATTTCGAGGCGGTCGCTAATTTCATCGGCACGCAGAACGCCGACCTTCAATCACATATCGCAGTGGCAACCGAGTTTCTGAACCAGCTTTGGCGCGAATCTGATGGATTCAATCTGCCGTGCATGCAAGCGACGAGCGCTCTTCTGGAGCGGATCGTTCGGTTTCGAACCGGAGATTGGGCTTTTGTGCTCGCGCTTCTCAAGCGTGGCTGTGTGGCGACAGCGCAGGACCACATTGACCGATGGATCGCCGGTCATTTTCTGTCTGCCGGGGAAGTCACTGCGGCCACGCGTGAGATTGACGATATCGCCGAGGGAATGCGTTCGCGAAAAACGGGGCGCGGAGTCAGGAAGTCGATCTCGGCACCAAATAAAAGAAAGATCCACCGTGCAAGGCGGTGATCAGGTGCCTCCATTCGGCGGATCGTCGGTAGCCATGCTCGAAATAGCGGCGAAATAGGAACGTGCTCGAATGATCGAGCGGACTGCCGCAGCGCGAGCGCAAGCGGTGGCGCAAAGAGTAGAACTCGGCCGTAAACCCAAAATTAGGTCATTACCGCAGCGCTAAATTTGGGCAAGGCTTGCGACCTTTGAAGGCACGAGGGCTGACGCATGTCGATGCCAAGTGGAAACCGGTTCGTCCGTACTTCCTATGGAGCGGTCATGCTGAGGCCATGACGCGTTCGCACAGGAGATCGAAGCCGGCGCGCCCGTACGTCGTTCTCTTGATCATCTTGAGATGGCTGATCTGTCCTTCCACGGGGCTGGTCGTCCACGGGGTGTTGATCGCTCCCGCGAGCGCGTCGATGTCGCGGTGGAGGTTGAGCGAGGCGATGCCTCCGGCTCAGGCGGTTTTACCAACCAAGCCGAAGCGCCGAAGGTGAACGGCATCGCGGCCGAATGGCGGGATCGAGGGTGTCGTTGTGCGGGTGAGATCGGGCACGAACGACAAGACCATCGCGGTGGTGATACAGTCGCTGAAGGGCGGTTCGTGATCGGGCCGACTGCCATGCGCTGCTCGAGGTCCTCACATATCCAGCGCGAACGCAGGCGCTGCCACCATTCCAGCAACCACTGGCGTCGTCGCTGCAGCTGCCTAGCGTCCCGAGGCGGGAAGGCGGGTTTGGGGCCGGTAGCGGTCAGTCAGCTTCTGGCGGACGACTCGAGCAAAGCCGCCTTTGAACATGCAGTTGAAATAACGAGGGTAACGCGCACATCCGTGTCACTTTTCTTGACCGTCACGGTCATCGCCATCACAGTGAGCGCACGATGGAACGCGCGATTCACAAAGACGGAAAGCTTGGGTCCAGCCCCGCGTCGCGCGGCGGCGCCGGCACGTATATCGAAGGCCAACTCGGCGCATTCTATCTGCTGGCGATGCTCAAAGGCAACGCGGCAGTGGGACTTCCCGCCGCTCGGGTTTCTGCCATCCGTTTTCAGGGCACAGAGCATGGCTTCGCGCTCGACGACCTGATTGTTCATGCTACGGGTGTCGCGGGTGAGGCGCTGCTCGAGATCCAGTCGAAGCGCGACATCACCTTCGCACCGCGTGATCCAGTCTATGCCGACGTCGCAGTGCAGATCGCCCGTACTGCGACAACCACCGTTCCTGAGGAGCGGCACCTTCTCGGGGTCGCGACGCAGCGAACCAGCAGGCAGATTTCGGGAGCCTATCAGGACGTGCTCAAATGGGCGCGCGACTCCGACACCGCTGAGGCATTCTTTAAGCGTATTGCGGCTAAGGGCGTCGGCAGTGAGGACAAGCGCACTTTTGTCACGACCACGCGTGACCATCTCGTAGCTGCCGGCGTGGCCGACAACGACGAGACAATCTGGCGTATCCTGCGCCGCATGCTGATCCTTGAGTTCGATTTTGAAGCGGCGGCGTCGGTGACGCGCAGCTACGGGGTGGCGCTTGCCCGCACCGCACTCGGCGATGCCGACGCGCACCGGTCCGAAGCGCTGTGGAGCAAGCTGATCGATCTCTCGATCGCAACGGGCACGACTGGCGGCGAAATCGATCCGGTCACGTTGCGTGTGAAACTTGCCGAGGGTGGTTTCCAGCTCGCGGGCGACCGTAGCTACGGCCCAGCGCGCGAGAGGATCGCTGAAGCGGCGCAGATGACCCTGGCGGGCATCGGTACCAAGGTGGCGGGGGTGACTCTACCTCGGCTCGAAGCGGTCGCGGAGCTGGACCAAGCGCTTGATAATCACCGGTTCGTTGAGATACGGGGAGCGCCCGGCGTCGGTAAATCCTGGGCTTTGCGTAACCTAGCCGACCGTATTGCGCAGCACTCACCCGTTATTGTACTCGACCCGGTTGGCACGCCTGCAGGCGGCTGGATCGCGTTTGCAAATGCTTTTGGCATTCCCGGTACAGCCGCTTCGTTCCTAACCGACTATGCGGCAAGCGGCGGCGCGACCTTGTTCATCGACGGGCTCGACATGTTTGTTGATGCTGCAAGTCGGCGCACCGTCAGCGAATTGTTGCTGGCCGCCCAGGCAATCTCGGAATTTCGGGTCGTTGCAACCAGCCGCACGATCGCCAATATCGACGCCGAGCCATGGCTGGACGACGATCTTATAATCGCGTTTGGCGGCATCCATTCGGTCCGGGTTGAGACGCTTAGCGACGCGGAGGTCGAAGCGTTAATCGAACAGGCGCCTGAATTGCGCGCGCTGCTGGATCCTAGTCATCCGGCGGCCCCGCTTGCCCGCAATCTTTACCGATTGTCCCGCCTGCTCAAGATGCCGAGCGCAACCGAAGTTCGTACCGAAGCAGCGCTTGCGCAACTATGGTGGCAGAGTGCGGACGGCGCCGGTCAATCCGAAGTGCGGGCGACCCAGCGAATCCTGGCCGATCTGGCGGCACGCGCGCTCAAGGGTGAGACCGGCATCGACCTGCAGGCCGACTCGGGCGCGCGCACGCATCTGCTCGAAGCGCTAACCTTGAAGGAGGTTCGTCGCGACCGGCTCGCTTTCTATCATGACGTGCTGCGCGACTGGGCGATCGGCAACTGGATCGCGGAGGATCACACCCGGCTTTCCGGGCTTAATCTGTCCGTGCCGGTTTCGTCGTGGCTTGCGCGCGGAATTGAATTTGCAGGCCGGATCATGCTTGAATCAAGCTCAGGCAGCTCCGGTTGGACCGCACTGCTCGTACAGCTCTCCCCGAAGAGTGCTCATGGGTCTTGGCGTCGGCAGGCGATGCTTGCCTTGGTTCGTTCGGAAGCCGGTTTCGAATTGCTCGAGCGGTCTACCGCGACGTTGCTTGATGACGACGCTACGCTTTTCAGCGAGTTAGTCACGACCGTTGTTGCGGTCGAAACAGTTGCGACGGTTGATGTTGTAACGATGCCGGAGGGCGCGAAAGTGGAGCTTTCGCGATCGCATCGAACCAACGTGACGGGGTCCGCGCTGTGGCTGTTGCAGTGGGTACTGAATCACACTGCCGAGATTCCCCTGTCGGCGATCGGTTCGGTCGTGAAACTGGTCGAAGTTCAGATCATGGTCCTGAAATATCTGCCGATGATCGCGAAGTCGGCAGTTGAAATGCTGTTCGGTTGGCTGCGCCAGCTCGACCTCCGCGAGGCGGCCGTGACCATTCCCGGTGTAACCTTGGGTGATCGCGCAGCTAGCGATGGGCGGCAGCGGATGATCGGTAACCTAAGGGCCGTGGCGCTGCTGCTTGGCGATCGAGCCCCTGATCAACTGAAGGCGTATCTGACGGAGGTCACTGCGGAAAATGATCACTACAAGATTAAGGAAATCCGCCTGTTCAGCCAAGCGATCGCCTCTGCTGCGCCGGCAGAATTGGCGGCGCTCATCCTCGGCAGCCTGGTCGAGAAGCGCGACCGCCGACGCGGTTCCCGTGATACGTTGCATGGTGCCTTTACGTTTTCCGATACCGATTATCTCCCGCCCTCTCCCGCACAGCCGCCATTTTTGCCTTTGCTCGAGGCGGAACCTGAAGAAGGTTTGAAGCTAATTCGGACGCTGGTCCGCGAAGTGGTTGAGTATAACGCTATGAGCCGCGATCCTGGCGACAACGGCTTCACGGTCGTTCTTGACGGGAAGCCGCGCTTCTTTCCCTGGGCCACAAGCTTTTTCTGGTCACGGGGCCAGATCAATGAGTATGCCGCCGCGTCAGGGCTAATGGCGCTCGAAGCCTGGAGCCAGAACCGGCTGGACGATGGCGATCCGGTTGAGGCCGTCCTAGCCGATATTCTCGGCCCCGAGGAAAGCTGCGCTGCATACTTGCTGATAGCAATTGACGTGCTGCTATCTCATTTCGATGTGGGACGCGACGCGCTCGCGCCATTTCTCGCAAATCCGGAACTGCTGGCAGCAGACTTCCAACGCTCGACCCGAGATCAGACGAATTTCGGCAGTATGGCGTTTGGTTTGGCGCAAGAACCGGTGGGGAAGACGCGACTGGAGGATCTCAACTCGAGACCGTCGCGCAAGGTATCGTTGATCAACGCGGTACCGTACTATCTTCGCGACGATCCGATCGGGAATGCGCTACGCGAACAGCTCAGCGCGGCGGTCGAGAAGCTGGAGCCGTTCGACGTACACTCCTCTTGGGTTGATCCACGTTTGATCGCCCGTGTCGTCCGCAACATGCTCGATCTTGGCAACTGGATCGAGAGGGAAGACGGAAATTCAGCCTATCAGCCACCGCCGGATGAGGCGGCGCACGTCGCGCAGATGAGCGAGCGCCATGGTGTAAGGGTCCCGTCGATCAACCTGGAATCGTGCATCAGCCTCGCGCTTGAAGGCGGCGAGCAGGCCAGCGCGGAGACCGCACGGATGGCGGTCGAATATGCGGAAGGCGGCCTGCCGGATGACAGCGATACCGACCATCTGAAATCGCGCTCAACCCGGTTGATCTCGACGGCTTTGCTAGTCGCGCGAGATGGCGACGATGCCTTATTCGAACAGCACGAGGATTGGGTGCGGCAAGTGATCTACCTCGGCCTCGCCGAAGAGTCAGACCGACTTGGAGGCTCAAGCGATACGCTCCGCTACAACCGACCCGCAATCTCGATGCTGGCGCTCATTCACCTTTGGGTGCGCAAGCGAGAGGCGGCGGACCGCGACGCTCTGATCCGGCTGACCACTCGTCGCGACCGCATCGCTGCGCCGGCCTTCTCGGCCGGCCTCAATGCTATTCTCAATGTTGAACCCGATCTCTTAAAGGCGGCGATGCGGGCGGCATTCGCGAGCATGACCTGGCGTTGGCAGGGATATAGAGACGGAACAGAATCTGAACATGAGGCTTTCGAGAACGCGCGTGCTGAAGAGATAGAAGTGGCGATCGGCGCAGAGATCGGCTGGCTGAATGGCGACCTGGAGCCGGCGTGGCCGAAATGGCCCAAGGAGCATCCACACTTGCGTCGCGCGCTCGTGTTGCGGACGCGGAGGCCTGAATCTGTGATGCCCGAAGAATTTGACACGGACACTTCACTTGTTGACTCCTCTACCGAGAAGCCGTCGATCATCCATGTCGACAGCCGGGCGGCGGCACAGTGGCTGGCGATGGTCGAGACGGGCCCGAAAAGCGTGGTTCCTTGGCGCCAGGAGGTCACAAGCGCCTATCTCGACTGGACGTCAAGGATGAATGGGCTGGGCATGCCGGTTGAAGCCGAGATCGACGGCAAGCCCATGGAATGGAATGCCCAATTCTACATCCTGTTCGCTGAACGGCTTCTGGACGCCGAGCAGGGGCGGTTTGACCAAGGTCTGCGTATGGTGACCGGTCTTCCAGACAAGTCTTTCTGTGATGTCGCGCCGAGCGTCATCCAGGCCGCCGATGCGCTGTATTTCAATGACCCCGCGCGTCCAGCCGCGCGGCCCGTCGCTCTGCGCTCCGCGCTGACCGGGCGTGTAATGAAGCTCCGCCGCTGGGAACATGCGAGCGATCCGGCAAGTCCTCGTGTGGATACGGAAACTGCAGGGGTGGTGGCCAAGGTTTTGTTCAACAACCACAATCCGTTCTCGATCACTGCAAGCTATCTACCACCATTACTGTTCGATCGAGTCGATCCATTGCTGGACACGGTGCGGCCATTGATGGCTGGCGGCCCGACGAGCTTCGTCGCTCTGTGCACAATGAACCTGCTGCTGGTCGCGCCGCAGCCGCGCCATATCAATTTCCTGCTAAACGCCGTTGAGACCTGGTTCAGCCGTACCCAAGCAGTCGGGTTCTGGATCGCCACCGGGATCGGTGGGCAGGTGGTAAAATGGTTCAAAGCAGTGATCACTGAGGAGCCAGGCCTCCTTTTGCCCGAGCATCCCTATCGCGACCGCATCGATCGAGTTTTAGGCTATATTGTCGGTGTGGGCTTAGCGGAGGCGCATGAACTCGAATTGCAGGTTGAAGAGCGCGCGCAAGCTGTGCGGCTCGCGGAGTAACAAAGCGCTCTCGCATCGCACATGAAGGAGTCATGCTGCTTGCCGTAACCGCTGCAGATCGTTCGCCGCAATCATTGGGCGTCGCTCGTCTATCGAGTTCGCTCGCTCCGCCGCATCAAGGAGCGCAGCCAGATCGATAGCGCTTTCGGCCAGGACAGAGCGAAGGGTGGCCACGGTCAGGCCAGCATCAAGCAGGGCGACGAGCGACGAGAAGAAGGGGCGCTCAGGGGCAGCCATCGTGCGGAGCATGCCGGCCAATGTGGGGAGGCTTTCCGCCGATATGACACGAGGCCCTAGCCCCTCGTCCCCGTCGATGGCAAAGAGGGCCCGGCGAAGAACGAGATGTCGGCGTGCCCGGTCCCAGGTCTCGCCGCCGAACCGGTCGATTGCGATCATCTCGGAGACGCTTTCCCACAAGAGGGCGATAAGCCTGCTCACGGCTGCGCCCTGTTCGTAGGCGACAGCTATCCGATCGTCGGCAATCTGATCTATGACACACAGGCCCAGGTCCACGGTCAACCAGCATAATTCTGCGGCGGCTCGTCGGGGATCATCGTCTTCCGAGCTAGCGGAGAGGCGCAATTCGCCGAATTCGACGGCCTCTCGCAACACGGATGCCCTTCGCCAAAGTTCGATCAAGGCAGCGACCGGGTCTTCACTCATCGTCAGCGGGAGGGCCAGAATACGGATGCCCAGAGTTGTCGGTTGCCGTGCGAAGGTTCGAACGAC
Organism: Rhizobium sp. PP-F2F-G48; assembly: GCF_004342335.1. Classification (NCBI taxonomy): domain Bacteria; kingdom Pseudomonadati; phylum Pseudomonadota; class Alphaproteobacteria; order Hyphomicrobiales; family Rhizobiaceae; genus Rhizobium; species Rhizobium sp. PP-F2F-G48. Next base: position 149,052 of record NZ_SLVH01000010.1, read on the forward strand.
GCCGCTCTCCGCTCTTAGCCGTGCTCCCGGCTTGCCTTGCCACGCCTCTGGGTCGTCTTCCGGCCATGGCGCCATGAAGGCGGACAGCAAGTTCGCGTAATCTGGAGCGGAGGCGGGCGACTGCTCGACGGCCACCACTTTCGCCATAAGACTGAACCAAACCTCCTCGGCCGGTAGATTGGGAGGTTCAGAGGACGCCCAAGTCTTCGGTCCGGCATGCTGCGCGACCGCGGACAACAGCTGCCAGGAGGTGAACGCTCGGTCCCGAGCGTCCGTCGGGACCGGCGGCCCCTCCGCCGACGCGCTTGCTATGCTGCGGGCTAGCCAAGCGGCCCAGCGTAGCGCCGCCGGTGGACCATCCACCCGCGCGAAAAGGGCGGCCGCTACGGCTTCTGCGGCTTCGGTCACCTCGCGGCCACCCTCCTGCGCCGCAGTCGCGGTCTCGTAGCGGGCGAATGGTGCCGCGCCTTGCGCCACGGCTTGCCCGGCGACTACGAGGAGGAGAGGCAGGATCGCGGAACCATTCCAAGATCCGTCCGACCCAAACGCGATCGGCGCTGCATCAACGAGAGCGCGCCACTCCTCGAAGCGAGTAGCCGCCCGGGTGTCGTTGATGGCTGCCCAGACTTGGTACGGATTGTCGAAATGGCCGAGAATGCTCACGAAACGGGACGGGTCAAGCCGTGCGACCTGCCTGAGGACCTCTCCCTCGCTCCCGAAGTAATGAACGTAGTCCAGTTCCCGCAGTCCGAACCATAGGTCCAGCAAGACGCGCTTATCCCGCCAGTCTTGAATCAGCGTTGTCAAGGCTTCTTGCTCGCCTGCCAACACCTGCCGTTCGGGCGCGGCGGCTGCAGTAGATACCAGGCTTTCGGCCAACTGGAAAAACCGGTTGCGAAAACTACTTTCTGCCAACGCCTGTTCAAGAAGCTCGTCCAAAGCAGGTGCTAGCCGGTTTCCGCACTGGCGGAGGTTGGACACGACCTTCCAGCTCTGCTGGTCTGGCTCGCCTCGCAGGAGGAGTATCGCGGCCCTCGCGACGGAGGCGGCTACGGCCGGAGCCACGTCATCATAGACTTCTTCGTCGCTCGATGAGTCCATGAGGTTTGAGGCGTCTGCGGGTAAACCCGCCTGTTCCAGTGCGAGAACGAGAGCCTCGCCCAGGTTGTGTCGGTCCGGAAGGCGGGTCTCGGCATCTCGCTGATTTCGAAGCCAGTTCACGATCGCCTTGTTCGCCTCCTCGCTGACCCAGGGATGCGCTAGGGCGTCGAGGACCTCCTCCCGGATCTGAGTGAAATAGGTAAGAGTGCGATCGGGTCCCTCGCGCGCGAGGCGCCGCTCCTCAGGCCATGCTGCAGACGTCTCGCTGGTCATCGTATTCCCCCGTTGCATGCTGTCTTGACGCCGCCACCTCGCGCCCGCTGGCTCCAGACTTCTCCGAAGAAATTCACCGCTCCCACGGCCACAGCGTTCCAGCCGCGGGTCGCGGCGTTCACACCGTGGTGCAAGCCACCCACCGTGGCTCCGAAATGCCAGAGTTCGTCATCCACCACAGCAAAACGATCATGAACGTATGGGTAGCTGCTTGGATCAAGATTCGTCTTTAACATAATGATCGTAGCTGGTGCCCCCAAGCTCGCCTTGCGGGTATTGATTGCTGTAGCGCGATCCGCCAACTTGGTTGTAAACAATGTCTCGCTTCTACTTTGCTTCAGCCCGCCGCACGCGATCCGGACGTCTTTTGCCTCAAAGCTATCTGGGAACCACGACAGAACCTCTTCTTCCGCCCGTTCACCGCCGCAGAGGAGGTATGTGTCCACGACGAGAACCCGATCAACGGCACTTGCCACGTGTTTTCCGAACATTGGAAGAGATGTAACGGCTTCACCGCGTTTGCGCCGCTCGTTAATCACCTGCGCGTCAGGAAATGCTCCCAAGTCAACCGGCTGCCAAAGGTCGGGTCGCGCGCCTCGACGCGCCAGCGACGGCCACAGGATCTGTGGCGTAAGCAAGCCTGCAGCAGGGGCGGGCGGCGGACCGACTGCCGGGGTGGATGACGTTGAGACGGAGGTGGGGAGGAGGACACCTAGGGTCAATTTTCCGCACCGGGATCTGATGAGGGGGCGCGCTTGCTATGCCGTTCTGCCACCGCCTTGGCGTCGGAGCGCTCGCTCAAGTAGTCTTCGAAGGACGACGCTTTGTGCCGTAGGGCAGCAAGGCGGGTAACGATAGCATGCGGATCGGGGACTTTGAGGATCAACCCCGCACGGGCACCAAGCGCGTTGAGCGAGTTTCCTGAGAACCAAACGGTATTATCGACCACTAGGAAGCGGTCATGAAGCGGAGGGGACTTTCCCCGAAGAACCCATGTTTCTACGTCAGCAAATCCACGCTCTTTGAGGCTCTGAAGGCCGTGGGTGAAGATAGCGTGCCGGTCCAGATTCTCTAAAACGCCATCATTCTTGTCTTCAGCTAGGGTCGGACCCTCAAACGCGAGCCGCGAGGTGATGAGCCGGATTTCGACGGCAAGACGGCTTACAGCGTGGATGAACTGGAAGATCTGCCTTCCGCCGAGATAGGGATCAGCGATCCAGACACGGTGCGAAGCGCCTTCCAGGATGCGCCGGATCTCAGTACGCGCCACGTCCCGGTTGTCGAGCCAGCGTTGCCCTTGGTTCTCGGCCGCAGCGAGCCGTCGACGGCGCGCCTCTGCTTCATAGACCTGCGACAATCTGTCTTGCTGGCGGGCTGCGGGACCTACTTCGATGTCGCGATCACGGGCGTATTCCGTCACGCCATACGTCTCTTCGCGAGCGTCAGGTGACTCGCTCGTTGGTGTGCGGATCGAAACACGTCGTGAAACGGTGCTCGATGTTAAGGTGATCCTACGCAGAAAGGCGGTCGGAGCTTGATATCTCAGGACGCCTTGAGTTGCGTGTGTTAGCATAAAGCCCGACATTACCACCTCGTGGTGGCGCTGCCACACAACGAGCCCATCCTTGGGAACAGCCGTTCGCTCGTAGCGGTGAAGTGCCCCCGCCCGTATCTCGATAAGCGTCACTTCGAGGTCGGAGAGATCGCTACCCTCACGAGGTAATACGTGAACGACGATATCCTCGCGAACACCATGGTTGTCGGGCCGCGGCCGGACGAACATGCGGACCTCACGGGCAATGGGATCTGGTGCGATCAGCACCATCCCTCCGAGATATTCTGGGTAGCGAAAGAGATCGACGTGCAGTCTCGGTTTCAAGAAAGTGACGATTGCCTCGTCCAGCAGAAGGGTCGTCAGGCTCTCTGATGGAGGTGAGAACAGGCGGCTGACGCGAGCGGGGCTTGCGCCTGAACCTATGAACGGCGCGGGGGAGCCGGACCAGGTAGGATCAAGAAGCGGGTCGCCGTCCAAAGGTAGGACGAGGTCGGGCCAGGGCGGTTCAGGCGTCAACGTGCCCGCGCCAACCCGAATGCCGTCGCGTTTCGGTTCGCTCTCGGATGGATCAGCTGGGATTGGCGTGGTGAGGTCGCCGCGCGCTGCGGCTTCGTACCAGGCCACTGCTTCTGCGGCTCCCATAGCAACTCGCCTAAAGAACACTCGGCCGTTCGCGCCTTTGCCGAACTTTCGATCCTGAAGGGCCCCGCTTGACGCGGATGGTCGACCGGGAGCGAGCAATTCCAACGTCGCAAAGACAAGACGCGGTGGCGTACCCTTCCCTTCCACGAACGTTGCGAGGCGCACGACGGCATAACGGAAGGGAGCGAGCCACGGCGGCGGCGTCCCTTCTCCGTGAGATGCTGGAACCTGCAGAGGCACGGTCGTTGGTGGTCCTTCGGAGGGATGAGTTTTGGGTGGGAAACCAGAGGCTGTCATGCTTTTCCTCTAAGAACCGGACGTCCGAAAGTCGTCAGGAGAGTTTGGACCTAACCCAGACGTCGGAGCCTGTTAATGCAATGACAGCGGGTACCCTCGTTTGTTGCCAATCTTACGTGGCTGTCATTGGGCGACGATTTGGGACATTCTCGAGTAAAGTCGCGTTCATGTGACTTGTGTCAAGGTTTACATCTTTCATCAGTTCCACAATCAAATCATGGAATTTGCTCGACGTAAAATCTGTTCCAAGCGAGCGGTAGAGTTCAATACACTTATGATTCGAGCCAAATAGCACAGGGATCTTAGACAATGCGACATTGAATTCAGTTGTCGGAACTACATGATTTTGCTTTTCAGCTAGAACAAACCTATAGGCAACCAGATTCTCTATAACGGCCTTCTTTGCAGATGCTGCTTGTTCGCGGCGAAGAGACTCACCCTGTTTGTATATTTGGCGATTCTGACTAATGACAGTTATGAGGGCACCAAGGACAGCTGCCGCAACTGAAAATGCTCCGGCGAATAAAACTAATTCCATCGTTTCTCCTTTATAATGCCAAAGCCTCGGTCGAAAGTTACGCGCTCGCCTAACTATCTGTAATGACAAACAGCCATTTGAAAAACTCTAAGCCATATGTTCAGGAGGCGCGATGTTTTCATGGCTACCGTCAACAATCGATATTCGATATGAACGCTATCACTCATCATGGCCGATTGGCGTAGTACGACGCCCTACCGAATGGCGAAAGTAGAGATCGAGCGATGCGGCATACTGGCCTGAATGAGTTCTCAGCGCCGACCATGCATCTCGGTCAGATAAGACCCGAGCGCCTCGAGTCGGGCAACCGTCTAGAGGGCATCCGTTTACGACCACGAAAGCGGTCGGATAGATCCGACCTGTCAATGCTTTAGGCTAACGGCTCACCGCTCTCACACGCAGAAAGTGAGCTTCCTTGTGGGCTGGTGCGGTTGCCGGTTCTCCGAAGATCTGTGGTATAGCACTGTCGGACAAGGTCGCGATGGTTGGGTCCTCAGAATCAACAGGCGCGGATTCCGAGGCAGCAATTTTGCTACGCAGAGAATATTGCTCTGATGGCGAATATGCGGTACTATCTAGTTATTCGCTGTTCAGAAAATGACGATGGAAAAGCAAACGGTTGAAGCGCTTTTTGAGAATTTTACGGAGGCCCTGACGGTAATCGCAGGCGCCCCGCCTAATGTATTGAAAGAGTCAGAAGGAGCACCAGGCTCCTATCGACCGGATTTTACAGTGGAAATGAGCCGGGATGGCGAGCCCTATCGGCTCGTTGTCGAGGCGAAATCCTCACTCTTTCCTCGCGATGCACGCGAAGCAATCTGGCAGTTCAGGAATTATCTCGCTCTCAAGGATAGCGGTGGCTATCCCGTCATCCCCGTTCTCATGGCGGAGACGATATCGCCGGGGGCCCGGCAATTGCTCCGCGATGAACGGATTGGCTACTTCGACTCCAGTGGGAGCCTGTTCATCGCGGCTAAGGGGCTCTACCTACGCGTCGACAAGCCAGCATCGAGGAAGCAGTCTCGCTCACTGAATAACGTATTCGCTGGCCAACGCGCTCAGGTCCTGCACGCTGCCTGGGTCGCCAAGTCAGATTGGTTTGGGGTCCACGAACTTGCTGAGCGGGCCGGTGTGTCGCCCACGACGACGTCGGAAACCCTGATCGCTGTCGAGCGCCGCGAGTGGATCGAAGTGCGCGGTGCCGGCCCCTCGAAAGAGCGCCGTTTGATCAATCCGCGCGCTCTGCTCGATGCCTGGTCGGCCTATCAAAGCTCAGTCAAACCGAAGGTTCTGCGGCATTATTACGTGCGTTCGACAGCGCCTCCGGAATTGCTACGCCGTCTAGATCATGCATGCCATATCGAAGGCATACCTTACGAACTCACTGGTATTTCCGCTGGGCAAATACATGCTCCTTACCTTTCGAATGCGTCCCAGGTCTCCTGTCGCATTCCTTCGGGACAGGGGATGCATGCGGTGATGGACGCCATCGAGGCACGGCCCGTCCGGGATGGTTGGAATCTTGGAGTTCACGAGTTGAAGTCAGACGACGAACTGCGATTTCGCTGCCGGATTGATGATCTCTGGGTTGCCGATCCGCTTCAAACGTACCTCGACCTGTTGCAGGCGGGGGGGCGGGCCAAAGAACTGGCGCAGCATCTCCGTTCCGAGAAATTGGGAGTATAATGTCCAAGCCGCAGTTTCTCGTCGACTACAGCCAAGGGGTTACGCGTGACTGCGAGCGTGTTCTTGTCACACTTTTCAGCGGTCTCGGACCGTGGCGAGATTCGGTATTTTTGATCGGCGGTCTGACACCCCGCTATCTGGTGACAGCGCGACCGCCGACCGTTCCAGCCCATGCTGGCACGGGTGATATCGACGTCGTCGTCGATCTCGCCATTCTCGCGGACACCGAGGCTTATCGCACGCTTGAGGAGAATCTTAAGCGGATGGGGTTCGAGCGCGCGGAGAACGACAAAGGCGTGACGGTCAATTGGCGCTGGAAGACCAAAACCGAGCACGGGGTCACGGTCATTCTCGAATTCCTAGCCGACGACCCGAGAGTGAAAGGAGGCGCGCTGCAAGAGCTTCCAACGGAGGGAAACATCTCTGCCGTCAACATTCCTCATGCATCACTCGTTTTCGATCTCCATGATCGCATGGAGGTGACAGCCGATCTTCTTGGTCAGAAAGGGCGAGCGACCGAAACGATACCTTACGCGAACATTGTATCGTTCACTTGCCTGAAGGCTTTCGCCTTCGACCATCGTCGAGAGGGCAAGGATGCCCATGACCTTGTCTATTGCCTTGAGCACGGCGAGGGCGGGTTAGACGGCGCTATCATCAAGTTCAAAGATGCCCTGACTGGCAAGCATGCCCGAGTAATCGGCGACGCGCTGGAAATTCTTCTGAAGCGATTTTGCGATCCCACAGCGGATGAAGGCTACCTTCGCGAGGGACCTGTTGCCGTGGCGTGGTTCGAAATCGAGGGTGATAACGACGATCCCGATATTCGCGGGCTGCGGGCGCTACGGCAGCGCGTCGCGAACGACGTTGTCTCCCGGCTGCTTGAAGAGTTGGGCGTTGGGGGATGAATGACCGCATGTGCCGGCTACGGGTGGGTACCCCGACCAACTTCAAGTTTAACAGTTGGAAGCTAAAACGTCTGCGGCTCAAAATCTTCGTGGAAATGTTATCGTTTCGCGTCTAAGCTGTGGGCAATCAGTCGATCTTGTCCCTGGGCTTTGTCACTGGAGTGTAGCCTGTCAGAGGGATCTTAATGACTCAGAGATCGACACCGGCGCCCGAAGACAATCTGCAGCCTCCGGACCTTTTGCCCCCGAGTGTCGAAACGGTGACACCCACATCAGTTCATAATGTATCAGCTCCTGCTGCAACGCCTCCCCCAGCAGTCCCTTCGTCTCTCTCCGGCCCAAGTCTACGGCGCAGTCTACCAAAGCGGGCGATGAGAGTTATCAGCTTTCTTGCTGCTGCCGGCTTTCTCGCTTTGCCGGTCAGCGCGCTTGTAGATTGGTTGCGGCAAGATCCCCCACCCATGATCCGCCAGTTGGGTTGTGAGATTGCAGCGTTTCCTGATGGTTCCAGCGAACAGCCGCCACCACTTGATCCTACGCAGCCTGTTACAATTGGTGTCAACGAGCGTTTGATCTGCGGTGTGGAGCAAGAAGGCGGCGACTTTCTTGTGTGGCGAGGCGGAGGAAACGGGTATGGCATGCGAGACGGGCCAGTGCATTCAGACCAAGAAGCCGGTTGGCAGGAAAAGCTGAGGGCGTTGATCCAGCCTCCGAGCAAGGCACAGATCACCGCATGCAAGGCTCCCGGCAAGCCTGTTGTTGAGAATGGACGGGTACCTCCGTGTCGGCACGTCATTTCATTTGCTGTGCCCGGCATTTACGAGTTGATGGTCAGAGCTTACGGCAGGGGAAATCCGCATGTCGAGGAGCTGACGCTGCCGATCCGCGTGATCGAGATGCAAAGTGTTCTGCGTTTTCGAGCCATCGCTATCGTCCCTCCTCGGGGTCTGCGAGAAGTCGTTCGAACTGGGACAGTCTCCGAGACCTTGAGTGCGCCCTCCAACCCGTTTGCGTCACCGAGACGCGAGACGCGACGTATCTCGGTTATCCAGGCTTTGCCAGGTGAGACGATTGTGGACGGAAGCGCGCAGCCTGTCATTGGAAGCTCGAACGGTGCGAATATGAGCTTCGAGTACTCGCCCACCGCCGTTATCGCGGTTGTCGATCTCCAGTCCGGACCAGGTTTTGATCAACGTCGCGCATGGTTGTCCGCCGAGGTTTCCGCGACCCTTCGGAGTGAGGTCAATGTGCCGCCCATCGCACTCGAGAGCAAAATCCTGCGCGCACCGGGGCGTCAATTGATCTATCAACAACCCGTCCCCGAAGGTTCTCTGATCGAGTTCCAGGCTGCGTCCGGTGAATCGGGTAAGCTTGCCTTGGGCGCTTGGGGAGAGCTGGGTTCGCAGGGCAATCGCATACGTTTCGTTTCAACCGTCGACGGCCTTGTGGCGGAGACAAGTACACAGTGAAGCGTTCCCTGGCATGAAAGAGCTATAGAAAGCCGTGATCCTCTTCCAAGGAATGCGGAACGGAAAGAACTAGAGGCTAAAGCTGAATCGAAGGTTGGAGAAAACGCCATGAAAAGGATGATCATTGAATCATCTTTCGCGATAAAGACTGATTTGAACCTGAGGGACGCCGTTCTGATATTACAGTCGTGTTTTGTATGAACAGTTTTGCAAATATAGCAATTTTTGGAGAAAACCATGGCTAAGATCAAGACGAGCTCTGCCGAGACTGTCGCTGCGCTCCTCAAGGCGATGATTGCGGCTGCTGCTGAGGCTGAGTTACTGATTCTCGCGGCTCATTCTAGGCCCGTAGGTGAAGACGGAACCGAAATTAAGCTTGACGGCACGCCGGTGACCAAAGCCGACAAGCAGTCGGAGGCGATTATCCCTCAAAGCCTTGAGGAGGCGTTTCCCCACATCCCGCTGATTGGGGAAGAGAGTGTCAATGCCGGAGTCATTCCAGCCCTTGGCGATGGGCCATTCTTCCTGATCGATCCGCTAGACGGTACCAAAGAATTCGAGAAACGTGGCGATGACTTCACGATTAACATCGCTTTCATCGAGGACGGACGACCCGTCATTGGAGTGGTGTTGGCCCCCGCCCATGGGGAATTGTTTACTGGTTCGCCAATGGGCGCTTACAAGGCACGGCGTGATGAGGATGGGGCCTATGGCGCTTGTCATGTGATAGCCGCACGTTCGCGGCCAGTGAAGCCGGTTGTGATTGTTAGTGCGTCCCGAAGGCCGCCCGAGTTGATTGCTTACCTTGATAGTCTGGAGGGGCCATTCGAGGAAAGACAGATCGGATCGCTGCTTAAGGTCTGCCGGATCGCAGAGGGCAAGGCCGACATCTACCCCTGCCCGATGTCCACCAGCGTCTGGGATACAGCAGCAAGTCATGCCGTGCTCGAAGCCGCAGGCGGAAGGCTATGCCAATGGAAGGACGGCGCAGCGCTTCAATATGACGGCAAGCGGTTCTGCACTCAAAACGGATTTCTCAATCCGCATTTCATTGCGTTTGGCGCTCCATAGCTGATTTTTGAAGACAGTAGAATCGACCAGGAGAGCGTAGCAGGAATACTAGCGCTTGCGAGAAGATCCATGTTGGCTGCAGATGTTCGACCATTGAATACTAAACTCGTGGCCATCGATTCCAAGCTTGGAGCCAAGTCCAGAACCATACGCATTTTACCGCAGTCGCCTGAAACAGAGCCGCTCTTGCTGCCTTACCAAAATCGGCACAGGTTGCGTCGCAATAATTCTTGCTTTTATTGGTTGCGCCGCCGCCTGCCGCAGCCAAGCCTCCGTCGGGGAATTATCGAATAGGTTTTCTTGACGAAGTGACAGATTCCGCCTGTGTCTACCCGATCCAAGATGATTTCGTCTCAAGATCGGGCGAGGTCGATGCGCTATGCAAATTCGCTTCTTTGATGTCTCGAAGGAGAGGCCATTGCCGTTGGAAAAGATACTCCACACCCAAATAAAGATGCTAGCAGAATGTATTGCATTTGACACGTTAGAGTAGCATGATCCGCAATGTCGGGGAGATAACAATGGGGAAGATCGCTTCTGCACATGCCTATGCGAACAACGAGGTTGCCTATCTCGCTTGGGACATTGACGGCAAGATTGAGGGCTGTCTCGGCTTTGAGGTCGTCCGCATTTATCTGGAGCCGGACGGAAGCGTCTCTCTTCGAGATGATGGCGAAGAGGATCGCGTCCCCTGCGCTGCTTGGGTCGGGTTCAAGGGCCAACGAAATCCGCACTGGCTGCCGCAGACCACTTCGATCTGGCCGGTGCAGAAGCTGTCGTGGCGTGACCTCACGCTCCGTAAACGGCGCAATCGGGCACAGCTCCGCCCCTCGGAGATCTCGGTGCGGTACGAAATCCGTCCGCTCGGCGATTGGCGCCCGGGATTGGAGCCGGCTCCCGACCCTGTCCCCGAAACGGTTGCGGTAGCCAAGCGTGGGGCCGACGGTAGGCCAGTCCTCGACGCGGACGATAGGTCGGTAAAGATCGAAGCCAAAGCCTATGACGGAAAGCCGCGGCCGCTGGGCTATCTCGGTCCGGCGGTTGCAACCAACGCTATTCGCGTCACGCGCTGGATCGGCCCGTTCCAGTCCACATTCACGAATGGCGTCCTTGCTGCCCAATGGCTGCGGAACGTCATCTGGGAGGATGGCGTGAAGAGGCCGAACGAACTGATGGGGATGATCTCCGATCCGAAAAACGGGATCCGCAAATATCTCGCCGGCGACGTCCTGCCCATGCTGCGGGAGTTGTTCGAGCAGGCTGGCTCCTTCCTGCTGGCCCTTTACGAGCTCGACGATAATGAACTCGTCGATCTGCTCCTGGCGAACAAGAACCGCATCCGGCTGATCCTGGCAAATACCGGTTTGGTGGAGGGGGAATGGGACGTTCGCAATTCACATGCGCGACAGGCGTTGATCGATGCCAACGTCGATATTCAGCACCGCATGTTCAACAATTCCACCCATATCGGCCACAACAAGTTCGTCGTTCATCTCGATGACGACGACGCGCCTGTGGCGGTCTTTACCGGCAGCACCAACTGGACAACGACCGGCCTTGCGGGGCAGACCAACAACGCGATCATCATCGAAGACCGGAACGTCGCGAAGGCCTTCGCTGACTGCTGGCATCGGATGCTGAACGATCCCCTCGATCTCCCGACCGAGTTCGATGACGGCATGCCCGACAACCAGCAGGGCGCTCCCTTTCGGACCTCGAATGAGACGCCGGCGCGTTTCACCCTCGACAACGGTGCAAAACTGGAGGTTTGGTTTTCACCGAACATGCCCGCACGCCGCAAGAGCTCCGCAATTCCGCCTGACCTGCGAGAGATTTATCGCCTCATGCGGAAAGCCGAACAGGCGATCCTGTTTCTGGCTTTCTATCCCGGTCAGAGCGGCAAGGACTGTATTGTCGGCGAGGCGATTGAGATCGGCAGGACCGACCAGCGCCTGATCGTGAGCGGCGCCGTCTCAAGCGCCCAGGCCATGCCCAACTACGTGCCCGGCCGCAAGAACGACCGGAACGATCCCGAGGATGACGAGGAAGCGGTATCGCCCCACACCTTTACGGAGGCGAACGTTTCCATCGTTCGGGCATCGCGCCTGGACGATCGCGATCTTCTGTCCGATTTCGGGGGCGAGGAACTCACGGCCAAAGGAGGGATCGGCGCCATTATCCATGACAAGGTGGTCGTCATCGACCCGCTCTCGGACGATTGCGCCGTCATTTTCGGAAGTCACAATCTCGGGTTCAAGGCATCCTATTCGAATGACGAGAACCTGGTGATCGTCAGGGGCGACAAAGCGCTCGCTGCGGCCTACGCCGTGCATGTTCTCGACGTCTACGATCACTATCGCTTCAGAGCGATTGAAGCCGAACTCAGGCGCCAGGGGAAAAAGGGATGGTCCGGCTTCCTCGCGACAGAGGATACGTGGCTCGACCCATATGCCGACGGCGCCAAGGGTGCGCTCATGCGCTACTTCGCTCGCGGTTAAAACGGCTGGCGCAGATATCGATCATCTTATTTGGGAGGCTTGAATGGATATTTACCAGCAGATCTGGGACGCCGATCAGGCAGGCAGCGGCGTGCAAGCGGTCCTCGATGGCACGAAAGGCGATGCCGACCGCGGTTACGTGTCCGTCGTGTCTGCGTCGCCCGGTGATCGCGATATCAAGCTTCTTCAAAGCGTCGTCATCCCGCCGCGCAAGATGCTGACCTATGACCGGGTGACACGACTTTTCGACAATTATGCCTTGGACGAGCAGGATCCCGAACTCGAGACGCCTGAAGAGCGTCAGGAGGTCCACGATCTTCTCGATGCGATGATCGACACGCCGCCGATGCAGGTCGCCCGGTCTTATGTCGGTGAGGCGACTGGCACGACGATCTCCAAGGACCGTTGGTATGCCGTTCTTCTCGAACAGTGGTTCCGGACATTCGCTCAAGGCGGCGATCCGGCGTTGACGGGCTTCGAACATGTCTTCGTCGGCGAGCAGGAAGGACCGAAAGTTCAAGGATACCACTTCTGGTACAAGTACCATCTCGACGACGGGCTGGCTGGCACTATCGACCGGAACCGGTTTCCAGGGTTCAAGGACGATCGCATCGTTTATCTGCGCGGCATATACGATAATGGGCAGGAACGGTTTCCGGAATCGGTGACGATCTCTTATCGCTGGGAGGCGCCAGATTATGATCGAGGCGCGTTACGGCCGCTGACCAAGCCCAAGGGCGGCTTCTTCGTTGGATGCAGTGTCGAAGGTCTGATCGCGATCGGCGCCGTCCGAGCGCATCTCGGCGCCCGTGCGCCGAAGGAGGCGGTCATCAACGGCGCGCGTTACGATCTGAAGCTATTCCGTAGCGCCGACGATCAGCATATCCGCACCTTCTACCCGGTCTTTCTCGGACCAGCCGGAAGCGAGCCACACGACGCTCCCGTGCTCGGGCAAGCGACGCGACCTCTGGCTATCGAGACGATCGCCGGGGGGCCGGTGCGTATCCTTGCAGCACTGGTTAACCCCGTCGGTGAAGATCCGGGTCAGGAGACTGTTACCCTGATCAACGGTGGTGCTGCGACCATCTCTCTCGAAGGCTGGTTTCTGGTCGATAAGATGAAAAACCGTTTCGCTGTTGGCGATGTGACGCTTGGCGGAGGCATCGCAACGACCGTGCTTCTGCCGAAGAACTCGATACAGCTTTCCAACAAGGGTGGTGAAATCAGACTGGTCGATCGGGACGGTCACACGGCGCACCTTGTGACCTATTCGAAGGCTCAGGCCAGCACCGAGGGGCAGACGATCATTTTCTGACGGCTGCCGGCCGTTAGGTGACCGAGCGGACGAATGACGGAACCGGCCGGTTGGCGGATATCTGGGAGCGGTAGCGGTCCTGCGCAGAGCTTCCAACGGTTGACAGGGCTTGTGATGAAAATTTTGAATTTTCGGAGAAGGCGATGGGTGAGCTGGCAGTTATATTCACCTTCCGACCAGGCTTCGCCGCGTCGGGATCCGAGAACGTTCGTCTTTCCGGAAGTTGGGATGGGGAAGGCTCCAGTTCAAACCAGTGGTCTACGGCGGGAATGAAGCGGACGAAGGACGTGGATGGCTTCGAAGTCTTTCGCGCGGAAATTACCTTTCCGGAAGACCAGGCCGGAACGACGTTTCGATGGGGCGTCCTGCTGGACGGTCCCGCCGGTCGTGATCTCTGGGCGATTTCGGCGGAGGTCGATGACGAGCAAAGTTTTGCTCGCGAGCGATCGTTCGTCCTAGGCTCCGATGCGCCCGAACAGATCTACGCGCTGACATGGTGCGACCGTCTTGGAGCCGTGCGACTGCCTGCTGTCGGAGGGCGATCCGGCATACGGTTCTCGGTCTGGGCGCCGAACGCCCGGAGCATGGACCTTGTGCTCGCTGATCCTGCTGTCGGCTATATCGCCGACGATGGCACCGGGACCGTGCGAACCATCCCGATGAGGCAGGCCGGAGAGATCTGGACGGCCGGTCCCGAGGCGGATCCGATGCTGGCCGACTTCGATGCGATGGTTGGTACGCCCTACATGTACCGGATCACCAAGGATGACGGTTCGTCCGCCTATCGAACCGATCTCTGGTCCCTCATGCAGATCGGCGCCGGCGATGTCGATCCAAAGGGGGCGGTCTATGCCGGCACTCCGGAGGCACTGGATGGGCCGCAGAGTTGCTCTGTCGTCTGCGATCCGCGCGTCGTGGCGCTCGGTTCCGGGCAGATCGTTTCTGCAGAGGATTTCTGGTCGGACGAGTTTCCGCCGGGCATTTCGATCGAGACCCGGCTCGAGGATCTCGTGATCTACGAGCTGCATGTCGGCGCGCTCGGCTTCGGCAAGCCTGACGCCGGCACGCTCGATGACGCGATCGCGTTTCTTGATCATCTCACGACGCTTGGCGTGAACGCGGTCGAGCTCATGCCGATCGCCGAGTTCGAGACCCGCCGGAACTGGGGCTACGGAACCTCCCATTTCCTAGCCATGGACCAGTGGGCCGGCGGCACGGACCGCCTGAAGATGTTCGTCAAGGCATGCCACCAGCGTGGCATCGTCGTCATCCTCGACGTCTGCTACAACCATTTCAGCCCGGACGCGGAACGGGTCCAGTGGGCCTTCGACAGCAACGACCACCCGCGAAACATCTACTATTGGTACGAGGGCAGGCCGGAAGACTACCAGGATCCTTTGGGCGGCTATGTCGACAACCTTTCGACCGGCTGGGCGCCGCGCTATGACGAGGAGGCCGTGCGGCAACTCTTCATCTCCAGCGCGGCGTTTCTCGCGACCGTCTGCCATATCGACGGCTTCCGCCTCGACCAGACCAGTTCGATCCACCAGTATCCCGTCTTCCATTCCGACAACGACCGGCGTGTCGAGCGTGCGGCGGCCTTCGGCGTCAAGTTCCTGAAGCAGTGGACGCGGACCATGCGACTGGCCAAGCCGGGCCTCTTCCTCACGGCGGAAGATTATTCCGACTGGCCGGCGCTGACCGAGCCGAGCCTTGAAGGCGACGGTCTGGGCTTCGACGCGACCTGGTATGGCGACTTCCATCACGGGCTGATGGAACACGAGAACAGCCCGCATGCCCATCTCGTTCAGGAGGCCGGATATGGGGACGGACGCGCTCTCGCCATGTCTGCCTTTGCGGGCGCGCTCGCCAGTAGCAGCCGGGCGAAGGTGGTCTACAACCAGTCCCACGACGATTGCGGAAACCGGAAGGGATCGGCCCGCACGTTGCCGCTCGCGGTGAACTTCGCGCCGCTCGTCGGGGAAACGCGACGCTGGGCGGAGGCCCGTGCGCGGTTTGCCGCCGCGGTGACGCTCCTGTCGGCCGGCACGCCGATGTTCTTCATGGGCGAGGAGATCGGCGCGATCAAGCCCTATCGCTACGACGACTTCGTGCAGCACCGCGAGGACATTACAGGAGAGGCCATCGGCGATGGAGCGCAGCTGTTCCGATACTACAAGGACCTCGTGGGCTTGAGCAAAGGCAGCGGGGCGATCCGTTCCCGCAACATTGCCGTCTCGGCCACCCACGACGCCAATCGCGTCTTGGCGTTCCATCGCTGGGACGAGACGGATGCGTTCTTCGTCGTGGGGTCTCTCGCCGATGCGCCGTTCGCATCCGGCTACTGGCTATCCGACAAGCGGATCGGCGATGGAGAATGGGTCGAAGTCTTCAACAGCGATGCGGAGGCCTACGGAGGCTGGAACATCGGTAATGGCAGCCGGACGTTGCGGGCGGAAGGCTGCGCTCTGAACGTGGTGCTTCCCTCGTCCGGGATCGTCGTGCTTAAGCGCGTGTCAGGTCCCTGAAGACGTTGCAATTCGTCGGTCGCCAAACGGCGGATCGGCAGACGTCGGCCTGCCGAGGCACATCCCCCTCCCCCCGCGCGTGACGTTCAGCGCTTTTAATGAGCGACGCCGGAGCCGCCGACTGCGACAATTGTGTAGGGCGTGCCCTCGACGGGGATCGTGCGGTCCTCCGTCAGCGTCTCCGTCGAGATCATCCGCACGAGGCCGTGACGCGGATCGGTCAGCGCGATGTGGTCGCCCGCCACGGCGAGGCGCGGGCGCGGGTCGCGCCAGTGTCCGTCCATGGAATAGGGCTCCGTCACGCGGGCGCTTTTCATGATCTTGCCCGAGAGCACGTCGAGGAGATGGAGGGTTCCGTCCTCGGTCAGGATATAGGCGTTGCGCGCCTTAGCCGGATCGAGCGCGAAATCGACGCGGCGTGTCGGCAAATCGACCTTGCGGAACACCTCCTCCGCGCCCGGCTCGATCAGCACGACGGCCGAGGGACCGTAATTGCCGAGAAAGAACTGCATCGCCTTGCCGCCCTTGAGCGTGGAGACGTTCCCCTCGCCGAGCTGGGCTGTCGAGATATGCGTCAGAGCGGGGCCGCCGATCGCCTTGGCGGGCGTGGCGACGACGATCCCGTCCTTGCAGCCGAAGACGAAGGTCCGGGCCGACTGCGCCTGTCCGTGGACGCCGGGGCACGCGACCGTCTCGCCGACCTGGCCGCCGTCGCGATCGACGACCTTGAGGCCGACGCGCGGCTTCTCGGGATCGGCGTCGGGAACCGAGACCACCAGGAAATCGCCCATCGGCACGGCGACCCCGTGATGGGCCGGGCCGAGCTTCAGGACGCGGGGCCGCATCTTTCCGTCGAGAAGCTCGCTCTCGCGCAACAGCGTCACGTCGCCCGTGCCGTCGTCGAACACCGCGATCTGCCCGGAGCCCTCGACGACATGGGCGGGCTTCTTACCGGTTAGGACCGTGGGGAGGAGCCTCGCATCGGTAACCTCGAGATCGGCGTGCTCGCCGTGATCCTCGAGGGCGATACCGGTCGCGATGGTCGCGACCTTTCCCGCCGCGCCTTCCACGGCGAAGACCGTTCGCCCGCTGTCGCTGCGGGTCAGGGCGGGTGTCTGGTCGATCCGGAAGGTGCCGGCGGAGGCGCCGGTCTTGGCGTCGAGCGCCCGCACCACGCCTTCGGCATGGTCGCCGACGAAGAGGCGCCATCGCGTGTCGGATTTCGGCTCGTCTTCGGCGAAGGCGGTCGCTGCGGGAAAGACAACGAAACTCGCGAACACGAGCATTAGGCGGGATAGGGAGGTCATCGTTCATCTCCGGGCGAGGGTGGAAGAGCGGGTCAGCCTGTGCGTTCGCATGCGGCGCGAAGCGGGCGAGGCTGTAAGGATCAGGCGGCCTGACGCGACCAGTTCGGGAAGGGATCGGGAAGCTGCGTCCAGGTGCCCGGCGTAAAGGCGATGGTATCGAGGAGGCAGGCGTCGAGACGCCTGCAGATCGCTGCCTCATCCATCGGGTCCGTGCCGATGAAAACGATCTCCTGGCGCCGGTCGCCCCAGACGGGATCGAGGACTGGCTCCATCAGCCGGTGCCATTCGGGCGTTTGCGGCCAGTTCGAACGGGGAACGGACGCCCACCAGAGCCCGCGCTTCTCGGTTTTCACCAGCGCGCCGGCCTGCGCGATCTCGCCGACATGGTCGGGGCGGGTGGCCAGCCAGAAGAAGCCCTTGGCGCGGATCACGCCGGGCCAGCTCTCTTTGACGAAGGCCTGGAAGCGCAGCGGGTCGAAGGGCGCGCGGGCCCGGTAGACGAAGGAGCGGATGCCGTATTCCTCCGTTTCCGGCACATGGTCGGCAAAGCCGTTGAGCTCGCGATACCAGAGCGGGTGCTCGTGGGCCCGCTCGAAGTCGAAGAGGCCGGTGCCGAGGATGTCGCCGAGCGGCACGGCGCCGAAGTCGGTCTCTACGATGCGGGCATCGAGGTTGAGAGCGCGGATGATCTTGAGAGCGGCGTCCCTCTGGCTGGGGCTGGCGGCCGAGACCTTATTGAGGACGATCACGTCGGCGAACTCGATCTGCTCGACGAGAAGGTCGATCAGCCGGCGCGCGTCGCCCTCGCCCGCCGTTTCGCCGCGGTCGCGCAGGAAGTCGGTCGAGGCGTAATTCTGGAGGAGATGGACCGTGTCTACGACGGTCACCATCGTATCGAGCCGTGCGACGTCGGAGAGGCTGTCCCCGGCCTCGTCGCGAAACTCGAACGTGGCCGCCACCGGCAGCGGCTCGGAAATCCCGGTCGACTCGATCAGGAGATGATCGAATCGATCCTCCTCGGCCAGCCGCCGCACTTCGGCCAGAAGATCGTCGCGCAGGGTGCAGCAGATGCAGCCGTTGGTCATCTCCACCAGCCGCTCGTCCGTGCGCGAGAGGTTCGCCCCGCCGTCGCGCAGGAGAGCCGCGTCGATGTTCACCTCGCTCATATCGTTGACGATGACGGCGACGCGCAGCCCTTCGCGGTTGGTCAAGACGTGGTTGAGAAGGGTCGTCTTCCCCGCTCCGAGGAAGCCGGACAGGACGGTGACGGGCAGCTTGCGCATGAGGACTCCTTGTCTGGATGAACATTATGTAATGTTATTTCGTTACATCCGCAACAAGTTTCGGCCTGAATCGCACCTCTTCTTTTCGTCTTGTCGCCCGCGACCCTTCGGATGCCGCGCTACCCTGCTACGCCTCAGTCGTTGGTTTCTCTGGAGGACCTGGGATCCTGTTAAGCTGTGTCTGCGCGGATCGGCGAACGGCGTTGCGCGAGCTCGACGTCGAAATGCGGAGGGGCGCCGGAAGCGATGTGAACGAACGTCCCCCGCACCCTGAACACCTGCTCGATGAGCGGTGTCTTCGCCAGATCGCCCGGATCGCCGCTGAACACGAGTTCGCCCTTTGCCAGCAGCGAGATCCGGTCGCAGACCGACATAGCCTGATTGAGATCGTGAATGGCCATGACGATGGTGACGTCTCTTTCCCGGCTGAGCCAATGGACGAGATCGAGAACCTCCACCTGATAGCCGATATCGAGAAAGGACGTCGGCTCGTCGAGGAGCAGGACCTGCGCTTCCTGGGCGACCGCCGTGGAGATCCAGGCGCGTTGGCGCTCTCCGCCCGACAACTCTCGCAGGGGGCGGTCGGCGAGCCCTGTTAGCCCCGTGCTTTCGAGCGCCCAGCGGATGGCCTCCTCGTCGCGCGGACCATAGCTTCGAAACAATCCGACATGGGCGAAGCGGCCTTGCCGGACCAGTTGCGCCACCGTCATCTCGTCCGGAGCGGAAGGCTGTTGCGGCAGGTAGGCCAGGTGTCTGGCGAGAAGGCGGCGCGACATCGCCTGGACAGGCCGGCCTTCGATCAAGGCATGGCCTTCCCGCGGTTTGATCAGGCCCGCGAGCGCCTGCAAGGCCGTGCTCTTGCCAGAACCGTTGGGTCCGATCAGGGCATGGATCTCGCCTTTTCGCAAGGACAGCGTGAAGGCGTTCAGGGCGGTGCGAGGGCCATAGGCCACGGAGATATTCGAGCATGACAGGGGCATGATGGTCTCACGGAGTTCGGCGAAGGAGGATGATCAACACCGGCACGCCGACGATGGCGGTGATCACGCCGATCGGGATATCCTCGGTCTGGCCAATCAGGCGTCCGGCGAGATCGCCGAGCGTGACGATGACGGCGCCGAGGGTGATCGTCAGAGGCAGGTACAGTTCGGTGACTTTGCCCGAGAGGAAGCGGGCGAGGTGCGGGACGATCAGGCCGACGAAGACGATCGGCCCCGCCACGCCGACGGCGCTGGCCGCCAGGCAGCAGGACAGCAAGAGCGCGAGTGAGAACTGCAGCCGGTAGGACAGGCCGAAGGAGCGCGCCACGGAGGGATCGAAACGCAGGAGCTGAAGCGGTCTGCGGATCAGCGGCAGGCATCCGAGGCCGACCACCGTAACGGGAAGCAGAAAAAGCGCATGGTCCCAGCTGCGCGCATAGAGACTGCCCGACAGCCATTCCAGCAGCACCTCGATGCGGGCCGATCCCCATCCGGCGATCAGTCCGATCGCCAGCGCTTGCATCACCGCCCCGACCGCGATGCCGCAGAGCGTGATCCGCAAGGCCCCGAGTTCGCGCCGGAGGGCGAGAGCGTAGACGATGCCGCCGGCCGCGACCCCGCCCAGCATCCCCACGGCCGGCAGCCACGCCAGCGGAATTGCTTCAAGCTGGGAGTTCGGACCCGTCTCGTGGGCATAGACGCTGAACAGCAGGAACACCGTCACCGCCAGCGTCGCTCCCTGCGAGATCCCCATGATCGAGGGATCGGCGAGCGGATTGCGCGTGATGGTCTGGAGCAGCAATCCGGCGACCGCGAAATGAATGCCGGCGAGAATGCCGGTGGCGATGCGGGGCAGCCGGATATCCATGATGATGGACCGGGCCTCGGCGGAGCCTTTGCCTGCGAGGACGGCGGCGATGTCGGACGCGGGAAGATCGACGACCCCGAGGAACGTGGCCAGCGCCAAAGAGCCGAGAACGAGCAGGAGGCAGACCGGCGCGAACCAGACCGGCCTTCCCCGCCCGACGGCGTGCAGGGCGAGCATGCTCATGCCGCCTCCTTCATCGTAAAGTCGCGCCGCTGAACGAGGTAGATGAAGACGGGTCCGCCGATGAGGGCCGCCATCATGCTGACCGGCAGTTCTCGCGGCAAGGCGATGGTTCGGGCGACGAGATCGGCGACGACGACGATCAGCCCGCCGATCGACGCCGTCAGAGCGATCGTCCAGCCGGGGCCTTCCGGTTTCAGGAGCCGGGCGATGTGGGGGGAGGACAGGCCGACGAAGGCGACGGGGCCGGCGATCGGAGCGATCCCCGCCACGGGCAGAACGGCGAGAAGGAGCACGACAGGCCGCCAGAAGCCGAGCTGCACGCCCATGCCGGCCGCGGCCTCCTCGCTCAGCGTGAACAGGCCGATGACCCGCCTGCAGGCCAAAGCGCCGGCCAGTCCGACCACGACCCATGGCAGCATGTAAACGAGATGCGGCCAGGATCGCCCCTGAAACCCGCCCGACAGCCAGAACAGCAGGGAGGGCGCCTGCGGCCCGCTCAGCAGCAGGACGTAGATGGTGACGGCACCCAGAAACAGGGAAACGCTGATGCCGCCGAGCGCCAGATGCAGCGGACGCCCTCGTCCGCCGCGGGCGATCCAGAAGGTGACGGATGCCGCAGCCAGTCCCCCCGCCATGCCGATGAACGGATAGAGGGCCGAGGACAGCCAAGGCAGAAAGACAAAGCAGATGACGATCAAGCTGACGGCCCCCGAGGTCACGCCCGTCAGCCCCGGTCCCGCCAGCGGATTGCGCGTCAGCGTCTGCAGGAGATAGCCGGAGACGCCGAGACCGGCGCCGCCAGTGATGGCTGCGAGACTTCGGGGCAGGCGCAGGGTCCAGACGAGGATCGAGTCGATCTTGCCGTCAGGTGCCATCAGGATCGGCAACAAGGCGCCCGGCGAGATGGACCGCGTTCCGACCATCATGCCGGAGATCATCGTCGCGATGGCGCCGACGACGATCGCGAGTATCAGCATCGACGATCGAAGCGAGCCCCCGCCGGCATGTGGGAGGGGCGAAAACGCGGCTGTCACTTTTGCAGGTCCACCGGAATGATCTTCGCGGCCTCGGCCCTGACGTCGACGGCCGGAAAGTTTTCGGGATAGAGGAAGTGGGCGGCCTCGCGCAGGACGATCTCGCGGGCGATCGGACCGTTGGATTCGACCCAGTGGTCGCCGACATAGTGGACCCGGCCGTTCTTGACCGCGGAGAGCTCCTTCCAGATCGGATTGTTCTCGTGCGGACGATCCGGGCCGGAATCGTAGACGAGGATCACTTCCGGATCTTTCTCCAGCATGGTTTCCAGGCTGAGCTCGATGCCGAACCGGCCATCGGTGCCCATCGGCCCGGCAATGTTGGTGCCGCCGAGCTTCGAGGTGATCCAGGCCGCGGTGTTTTCGTCATGGAAGGAGAAGGGCGTGTCGCCCGCCCACATGATCTGGAAGCGCGGATGGACGTCCTTCGGCGCCTTGGCGATGGCCTCGTCGAGATGGGCTTTGAAGGCGGCGTTCAGTTCAGCGCCTCGCCCCGGCTTGCCGAAGACCGCGGAAAGTTTCGCGACTTCGTCGTCGCTCTGGCTGTAGAGCTCCATGTTGTAGGCGACATAGGGCGCGATCTTCTCGAACTGCTCCGCGTTCTTGACAGTGTAGCGCCGCATCGCGACGATCAGGTCCGGCTTGATTTCGGACAGAAGTTCGAGGTTGGGCTTGGCGCGCTGGCCGAGCTGCTTCATGCTCTTGGTCAGTCCGAGCAGGAAATCCGGATCGCGGCCCGCCGTCATGTAGGTCGTGGCGACCGGCATGATCCCCACTGCGAGCGCGACATCGGCAGCGAGATAGGAAATTCCCGCAATGCGCTGAGGATCTGCGGGAACCTGCACGGTAACGCCACGATCGTCGACGACGGAGAGAGCGGGCTTGTCGCTCGCGACTGCCGGTCCGAAGGCAATGGCTGCCATGAGGCCGCAAAGGGGAAGAATTCTGGTAAGCCGTCGTGTCATGTGTTTTGTCCTGTTTCAGAAGAGGTTCGTGATTTCGTGATGCCTGGTCACAACAGAATGGCGCTTGGCTGTTTGTGGCTCTGCCCCGCGTCTGTTGTGTTCTTTTGGTCTGATTAATTCTCTCAGCGGACGCTTCCGGCAGTTTCCAGCCGGCCGTTGTGCGTCCGAGGTTTCAGTGCGCTCCGTAGATCCGCGATGAACCGCCACCACAGGAGGAGGCTTGTCGTGCCGAAGCCGAGGCAGAGGCCGAACCAGACGCCGTAACCGCCCCAGCCGAGACCGAACGCGAAGACGACCATCGCCGGAATTCCAATCAGCCAATAGCCGATCAGCGTGTTCGTCAGCCCTGCCTTGGTGTTTCCGAGGCCCCGCAACAGGCCGATGCAGAGGTTCTGCGAACCCTTGAGGAACTGGTGCGCGATGGCGAACCAAAGCAGCGTCGTCGCTATCGCGAGCATGGCGGGATCGGAGTTCTGGCCTGTGAAGGGGTAGAGAATGACGTCCGGAAGGAAGACGTAGGCCAGTCCGATCAACGTCATCGCAGCGAAGCTGATCGTGAACGTGCGTCGTGCGATCGCGCCGATCTCGGCGGCCTTGTCGTGCCCCGCCGTCCGGCTGACCAGAATGGAAGACCCCTGGGAGAGTCCGATGTTCAGCTGATAGACGATGTAGGCCAGTTGGTTGACGATGTTGGAGGCCGCGAGGGCGACCGGTCCGAAGGTTCCCATGAAGACCGTCGCGATGGACGTGATGGCCGCTTCGGACCCGTAGGTGAGCGCGATCGGTGTCCCCATCCTCCCAATTCGGGTGACCGTCGCCACATCCGCGCGCCAACCGTCGAGGGCGAGCAGCGCCTTCAGCGTCTCGTCGCGGCGAACCGTTCCGAGATAGACGAGGAACGTCCAAACCTGCACGAGCGTGGTCGCAAGGCCGATGCCGGCAAGCCCGATCTGCGGCATGCCCAACCACCCGAAGATGAAGATCGCGTTCAGCAGTGCGTTGATCGCGATGGAGATCACCGTGACGGCAAAGAGAGAGCCGGCCCGGCGCATGCCGACCGCGAACTGGCGCAGGACGTTGAGCCACAGCATCGGCAGCAGGCCGGGCGCCAGCGTCATCATGATCGGCTGGGCAAGCGCCGTGATGGAACGATCCTGTCCGAGGTAGCCCAATCCGAAGCTGAGACCGATGAGGAGAAGTGCGCCGACGATGGCGACGATGGTGGCGAGAAGCATGGAGGCCCGGAGAAGCGCGCGGACCTCCTCGTGTGCAAGCTGATCCGCAACGGCCGAGCCGGATCGTTTCTCGCCGCGTCCCATCGCGCCGGCAATCAGATTGCCGACACTCGTGACCATGCCCACGCACATCGTGCGCAGCTGGTTGTACAGAAGCAGCGCAAGTCCGCCCGCGGCCACGGCTTCCAGTCCGATGAAGCTCATCATCAGGAGGTCGGTGCTCGTCAGGGCAACCTGCGCGAACTGGATGCCCGCGATCGGCGCCGCGAGCTTGAGGATGTCCTGGTAGTGACGAAGTTCGCCCGTCATGGGATCTATGCTCCAGCCGCCATGCGGGCCGTCGATGCGAGACGCGCCGATGCGAGGCTGGCCGATGCCAGACGGGTCGATGCAAGACGGATGGAGTCCCGATAGGCGTCGAACAGCCGGTGAAGACGTTGATGGGCCGGTTCGTTCAGAAGTTGCCGTTCGCGGAGCCATTCATCGTTGAAGACGGTGTCGAGATATTTCTCCCCGGCATCGCAGACCAGAACCACCATGGTGCTGCCGGGCTCGACGCGTGCGAGCCGTCGCAGAGCCACGTCGATCGCAGCGCCGGCCGTGCCGCCGACAAGGAGGCCTGTTCGGCGTGCGACGACGCGGGCCGCCGTGAATGCGTCGATGTCATCGACGGTCAACCCTTCGTCGATCAGGGAATGATCGACGTTCGGACCGACGGTGAACCCACCTGGCGCACCGGCGCCGGTCTGCCAGTATTTTCCCGCCGGCCCGCCGAAGATGATCGACCCCGTCGGCTCCACGCCGATGCTGGTCACGCCGGATCCAAGGCGGCGTAGCTCCTGCACCGTGCCGCACAAGGTTCCGCCTGTGCCGACAGCCCCGATGAGATAATCCACATCCGCGCCGAGATCGCGCAGCAGTTCCAGGGCCAAGCCAGCATAGCCCGCATTGTTGTTGGGGTTATGGTGCTGGTCCGGCCAGAAGGCTCCGGTGGTCTCGGCGATTTCGCCGGCGATCCGGCGCCGCTCCACGGTGCTCGGTCCTTCGCCCCTGCCTTCGGCGAAGACAAGATCGACGCCCATCGCCTGCATGGCGCGAAGCTTGTCGCGTGAGGCGTGGTGATCGACGATCGCCGTGAAGCGGTAGCCCCGCTCGATCGCGATAAGGGCGAGACCGGTTCCGGTATTGCCGGAGGTGGGTTCGACGATCCTTCCGCCTGGCTTCAGTTTGCCGTCGCGCTCGGCGGCCAGGATCATCTCCCGCGCCATCCGGACCTTGCAGGTTCCTGTCGGATTGAACTGCTCCAGCTTCAGGAGCAGCCGGCTGCCCGCGCCGGTCCGTGCCAGCTCGAACATGGGGGTGTTGCCGATCAGGTCGGAGGCGTTCGATGCGATGTTTTCGAAGGACGCGGTGTTGCGAACGTTCATGAGTCCATCCTCCAGATGAGACGGTCATCGTGCTGGGAGACAACGATTTTCGAGGGAAGTGCGAGCTGATGGAACTCGGTCTCGTTCTTGTCCATCTGGTAGCCGGCCGTGTTGGGATAGACGATCAGGTCGCCGTGACGCGGTGCGGCCGGGAACATGATCTTCCGCCAGGTGAGGATGTCGTACTCCATGCAACTGGAGCCGCCGACCGCGGCGCGGACGGGAACCTGAGGGCGCGGCGCTCCCTGTTGAACAAGAAGGGGCGTGGGCAAAAACTCGCTGTTCTTCCACTGCTCGGACAGGCTCATGCTGAGGCCGGCGACGGTGACGATCCCGTGCTCTGCATTTTGCTTGAAGCCCTGAACCGGAAAGACGGTCATGCCGGCGCCGTCGAGAAGCGCCCGCCCGGGCTCCAGATGTAACTGGACCTCGCTAGCGGTCAGCTTGCCTGCGAGCGTCTCGTCACCCGCCCCCTCTCCGACCGGCATTTGCAGGATCGCATCGAGCATGTCGGCGCCGGTGGGAGACTGATGATAGGGATAGAACTGGCTGAAGCTCTTGTCCGCGTGGAACAGCGTCGGGTCGAGCTCAGTCTTGAAGGCTTCCCAATCTTCGCCGTCGACGTAGCTGCAGGCGAAGCCACCGCCGATCGAGATCGACGAGGCGGGAAACCCTTCGCGCCTGGCTTCCAAGCACTGATCGATCAGTAGGAAGGCCAATTGTGCTCGAGGCTCGACAGCGTAACCGTCGAGATGGAAGGAAAATCCATCCATGACAAGGTGTTGACGCTTATCCGCGCAACGCTGCAAAGCCAGGCGAAGATCGCTGGGGTTCAGCCCGAAACGACTGTTGGGCGCTCCGGGTGGAAGAACACGCAGAAGCACACGAAGCGCTTTCGTTCGTTCCGCAATGACGATCGCACGTTCCAGCTCATCCAGCGCGTCGATCGCGACCGTCGCGCTGTGCCGGGCAGATAGCCACAAGAGATCGTCACTCTTGGCAGCCCCGGTCACACCGATATCGTCACCCCGGATGCCATTGGCGAGTGCGTGAACGAACTCGGGACTGCTCGCCACATCGACCGAGCCGTCGAGTTCGGCGACCTCGCGGAGCCAGGTCCCTGCCTTATTGGCCTTCTTGCCGAAGTAGACGGCACCTCGGACCTGCCTGTCCCGCAGGACCTGCTGGAAGGCTGCGAGATTGTCTGCGAAGCTTTCCGGATGCACGAGGTGAAACGGCCCGCCGACGGCCCGCCCGATCTGATCCAGCAAAGCGACGTCTTGCCTGGCGGCGACGGCCCAGGCCCGCTCTTTCGCGCGCATCGAAATCGGAGCTAGTTCCATAGCTCGACCCTCTTGCCGCGACCTGCGGCGATCCCTCGGGTGGCAAGCGCATGGGCCACCGGAATATCGGTGATGATCATGCCGCTGCTGAAGGCGAACACCCGATCGCTCTGCGAACGGCGGCCGGGCTTCCGCCCGGCGACGATGTCCGGCAGTTCGGCATCGATCGAGGCGATGCCGTCCGGGCCAGCCAGCCTTTTACCGGTGACGCCCATCTGCCCTTCATTGGTTGCGACCGCATAGTCGGCCTGCGCTAGCGCTCCAGCTTCAACGCCTTTGCTCGCCACCGAAATCAGCAGGCCACCGGGCTTCATCCAGTTCGTCTGGACCTTGGGGTGAGCGGCTCGACCGGATGCCGCGACGACGATATCGGCGTCGGCGACCGCTTCGGGAACGTCCTCGACGAGCTCGATCTCCCGGTCCGGAAAATGCCGGGCAAAGGTCGCGAGGCTCGCGGCAATGCCATCGGGATGCGTGCCGAACAGTCGAAGCGTGCGAAGGGAGGGAAGCGCCGTCAAGAGATAGGGCAGCGTGTTGATGCCCTGCGCACCGGTTCCGATCATCAGGGCCGATGTCGGGTTCTCGACCGCGCAATGTTTGGCGATGATCGCCGTCGTGGCGGGCGTCCTGGAGCCGCCGACCCGGTGGCAATCCATGAACACGAAGGGAAGCCCCGTCGTGTCGTCGTAGAGGCTGATCGTCGTGTAGTATTTTTCGGCGCTGTCATTGCCCTGACGATAGGACGTCTTGAAGCCGAGTTGCTGGAGCGCGCCGTCGTAGCCGAGCATCGAGTAGGAAACGGCGTCACGCTGCTCGTTGGGAAGCGGCATCATCAGTTTCGTCGGGCAACGGGATTCTCCGTTGGCGTAAAATGAATAGGCGTCTTCCACAAGGCGAATGACATCGGCTGGCGGCAACTCGATGTCGGATAGATCGGAGCGGGTGAGGATGTGGACGGCAGGTGTCAGCATATATGACTTCGTCATGGTCATGCCTTTCGATGTTCTGGACTTGGGTCCAAGGCAGCAAAGTTCGTTCGAGCCAAGCCGTCAGCCGGGCTCGTTGATCGTTGCGATGAGTTTATGGGGAGAGGCGTTTGAGTGGCTGGCCGGCGTCTAGACAGCGCCCATCATGTTTCCCGTCCGCGTGTTGACGCGGGCGGCGACCGGCAGAAGGGGCGGATGCCGGAGGTCGTCCAGCGCGATGTCACAATGAGGAAGCGGATCTCTAAAGATATGCCGCGTTGTCTTGCAGGGAAACCTGCGCCCGCTGCGCGCCATGGCAAAAACACTGTCCGGCGTGATCGTCTCGCCTTCACGCCATGCTGTGACGCCCACTCTGTCGTAGTCCAGAAGCACAACAGGTAGAATTTTCAAGCCGAGGCGCTGGGCGATCGCCAGCCTGTGGTGGCCATCCATGACGAACCGCTCGTCCTTGTGGATGGAAACAGGTTGAGTCCAGCGACCGGCACTTAAGATTTCCTGTTGAAGTTCGGAAACCCTTGCAGGATCGATGTCTTCGGTAGGCTGCAAAAACTGAGGATCAACAAGGCTATAGATCGTGATGCTCGTGTCCATAAAATCCCTCCTGACGGAATGACTGACGAGAGCAAACAGAAGCTTACAATTTGGGCAAACTACACTCTTATTAAGCAGTGTCAATTAAAGATGATTAAAATTATCAACTTTAGAATTGTTGTAATTGCTGCGTTCTTATGACGCCTCTGCAGCCAAACCTTCATCTCGTATAACGATGGCATTCCGCAGCACTGACGCGCTTTGTCCGATGGACGCACCCAGTTGTCTCAGGACCGTCAATCCCCGGGCGATCTCTTCGTCGTCAGCATTGCCGAACAATGACGCACGAACATGGCAGTGGGCCATTCTTGTGACTTTGAATGCTGAAGAAGATATCACGCGCACCCCGTTCGCGACAGCCAGATCGACAAAGTGGTCTGGATCGCAGGGTGTCTTCAGCCAGAGGTAGGGTGCCGGAGTGCGCGGCGAACAGCCGAATATCCGCTCCACAATGAGAGCCCGCTCACGAAGGACCCGCCGATTTCGCATCGTCTGTTCCTGCGCCGCGCCGCTTTCGATCACGTCTGCGGCCAGTGTCTGAAGCAGGGGCGAGGTCAGCCAACTCGTCAAAGTGACCTCCTGCGACAGCCTCTCCAGAGCTTCTTGTTTGCCCGCCAGGAACCCGAACTTCAAACCCGGTGCGACACTTTTCGATAGGCTGGAAAGGTAGATGTGCTGGCCGGACAATCCGGAGATCAGCGTGGGTTCGTCACACAGCGCGCCGTAGACGTCATCCTCGATAACCGTGATTCCAGCGCTCTCGACGACCTTGCAGATTTCGGCCCGACGTTCCCTCGACATGGTGGACCCCGTCGGGTTCTGCATGTTCGGAACGGTGACGAAGAGCCGTGCGCCTGTCGCCCTGGCCTGATGCAACAGCGATTCCGCAATGGCGCCACCAGAGTCACACATGACGGGCACCAGCCGGATATCGCAAAACCGTGCAACAGCCTTCAAACCCGGAAACGTATGCTCCTCGCAAAGAACGGCCTGTTTGGGCTTGGTCAGAACCCGCAGCGCGGCATCCAGTCCGGCGTGGGCACCGGCGCACAGGACAATGGTATCGGTCCCCAAGGCATGTCCGCGCCAGGCGCACCATTGTCGAACGGCATCTTCTGCCCGTCGGGAGAGATCCTGGCTTCCGTAGGCAAGAAGACCGGATATCGATTCCGCGAACGCTCCGGCCGCCGCGCCTGAACCATTGAGGCGATCGATGCGGCCGCCGATCGTGGCGAGGTCGATCTCCTCCCGCTTTCTGGCGGTCTCCAGGAAAATGCTGACCTCCCGGCTGTCGGACAGGACATAAGTGCCCCGCCCGACCTCGCCCCTGATCATGCCGAGCCGCGTCGCTTCGGTATAGGCGCGCGTCACAGTCGAGAGATTGATGCCCAGCGCGTAGGCCAACTCACGTTGTGGCGGCAGAAGATCGTTCGGTTTCAGGACGCCCGTTTCGATCGCCTTGCCGAGTTCCTCGACGAGGGCCTCGTATTTACGGCGGTCGGAACGCAATCGTGGAATCCACATGCTCAAAGTCTCTACCGATAATTGTATGCCATACATTAAAATCCTTGATCCATACAATCAAGTGCTGTTGGAAGAATAGCTACTGTAAGCTACGCGAGATACACACCAGAAGCGTGAGCTTGTTGAACTTTCAATTGAATCAACAAGACTGGTCGTCATTATGCTGCAAGACATCAACTTCGAGACGCAACTCTTACGTTTGATTGAAGACGACGCTGTCCACATCGGCGAGGTTGCATTGAGGACGCCGACCATCAGGCTTCCCTGGCTCGACGCGCCCGGCAGAACTGTCTGGGCCAAACTCGAATCCCGGCAGCTCACCAATTCATTCAAGTTCCGCGGCGCCTACAATGCCATCCGGAAGCTGGATGCAACGGCGCCCATCGTTACGGCATCTGCGGGAAACCACGGGCTCGCCATTGCGCATGTTGCGCAGATGCTGGACCGGCAGAGCCGAATATTCGTGCCGGCCGCCGCATCCGAGCTAAAACTACGGCGCCTGATCGGCATGGGGGCGGAGGTCGTTCCCGCCGGCCGCGACCTGTTCGAAAGCACGCAGCTTGCCAAAGCCTATGCGACCGAGATCGGTGGCGCCTTCATCTCTCCATTCTCCCATCCCGACGTCATCGTCGGACAAGGGTCGCTCGCCGTCGAGGTTCTCGATCAGGCCGTGGCGTCCTTCGACCAGATCGCCATTCCGCTCGGCGGCGGTGGTCTTCTTGCCGGCTTCGGCACGTGTTTCCGGAGGCGGTCGCCCCCTACCGAACTCGTTGCCTTGCATCCGGCCGCCTTCAGGCGCTCGCTATCGAAGGGCGGCGCATCGGAGTTTCTGAAGCCAATCTATCCCACGATTGCCGACGGTCTGGCGGTTCAGCACGACGACGGTGCTCTCGGTCCGCTCCTGCTGCGCATTGCTGACCGTTTCGTGAATGTCGAGGAAGCGTTGATCGAAGCCGCGATCGTCGCGATGCTTCAGAGGGAGGGGCAACTGGTGGAAGGTGCGGGTGCGATCGGCGTTGCGGCACTGCTTGCCGATCCCGACGCGGAGCGCTTCAAAGGCAATGTCCTTCTGCTGGTGTGTGGCGGAAACCTCTCCACCACATCGCTCATGCAGGCGCTGGCGACCCGCTCCGACGATCCCGTTCTCGCCAGGATTCTGGGAAACCAGTCCATCTCCCTGCCCATGGAAGCCGTTCGCTACAAGCAGGCGGGCCTTGCCGGACCTTCTTCACGATCCAACCCGGGAACCGCGTCCACGCGAAGCGACATATGGCGGCCGCTCGTCGAGACGTTGAGCGAGGATCTCACACGATACGAAGACGACCTCGATCGCCATCATGCGTTTGCCGCCGCGCAAGAATTGCAGGGCGGCGGCCCGGCTGCAGCATTCGCCTCCGAGGCGCTATCGGGGCTGAAGACGTTCGTCAGCGGCATGACAGACGATATCACGGCCAGCGCCGAAGACGTGCGGTCGTCGTATCGAATGGCGCTGCAATCCTTCTCCTACCTACGAAACAGCCTGTCCTGGTGCAGCGCCAGCGTCGACCAGTCGAAGACGATCATGTTTTTCGATCCGGCCGAGAACAGCCATGCCGGGGTGAACTACGATCGATACGGATCGAACCTCTTGCGCGAACGCGAACTCGATCTCCTGAGCGCGCTTGGGCACGATCCCGAAACCGAGGATCTCTTGCTGACGTCATCCGGTCAGGCCGCGTTCAGCGTGATCGAGAGCTTCCTGATCCGCGACATGCTGCCGGCAAATCCAAAGATCGTCATGGCGCCTTATATCTACTTCGAGGCCATGGAGCAGGTGCTCGCCCTCAAACACGCCCGCTGCATTCAAGGCGATGCCTGGGACGTGCCCTCGCTCATCGGGATCGTGGAAGAGCATGATGCGGATCTGGTCATGCTCGATCCGCTCGCCAATCTCGGCACGCTCCACACGATCGATTTCCAGGACATGGCGGACCGGCTGGGGGGCAAGGACTGGTCGAGCAAATGGCTTGTCGTCGACGGCACGATGGTATCGGGTGGCCTCGACATATTCTCGATCTTCAGCGGAAAAAATCATCCGCAGGTTCTCTATTACGAGAGTGGAAGCAAGTATCTACAGTTCGGACTCGATCTTCAGATGGCGGGCGTCGTCGTCAGCCGCAAAACCCATGCGCCGAACCTGTCTCGACATCGACGGAATCTCGGCGCGGTCATGTATCAAAGCGGGATCACGCGCTTTCCGCGGTATGACCGCGCGACCTTCCTCGCAAGAATGTCCCGCCTGACGGAAAACGCCGAACGGCTGACAGCGATGCTTCGCGAGAGCGACCCCGGCGGCGATCTGTTTTCGATCGCGTATCCGAGGCAATGGCGTGCTTTGGGGTGGGCGCATGGCGGGGGTATCGTGTCGCTGACGATGTGCGATCACGGGCTGAACAATCGGGGATGCCTGGATTTCCTGATCGACCGGATCCTGCATGAATGCCGGAAGGCGGATGTGGCCATCACGAAGGGGGTGAGCTTCGGCTTCTCGACCACCCGCGTGTCGGCCGCAGCCGCGATGGCAAACGACATGCCACCGTTCCTGCGCTTTTCGATCGGAGAAGAGACCGACGACGACATCATGGCGCTCGCCCAGGCCATTATCCGCGCTCTGGATTTCTTCTTCCCCGCATTCGCCGACGAGGGTCGGCGAGCGGAGGTGTCGCGGCCATATGAAGACGGCGCGCACTGACATGGCGATCGACCGACAGCGCGGCATTCGAGATCGTGACGCTCAGACCGGATCCGGACAAAAGGCCGCCTACACATACATCGCCCTTGCCGCTCTTCTGTTTGGCCTTGCCGGGGCGATGTCGAAATTCCTCTTCAACGGCAGCGTCGATCCGCTCGCGCTGACGGTCCTTCGAACTGTTATCGCGGCGATCGTGCTGATGGCATTGTTCCGCGTCAGCGGCTCATGGCAGAAGCCGGGCATATCCGATGTCCCCATGCTGGCGGCGATCGGGTTCCTCACCTTCGCCGTCACCTATACGTTCTACGAGGCCATTGCAGAGGCCGGCGTCGCCACCGCGATCATGCTGCAGTACACGGCCCCGGTCTTCGTGATCGTCATTGAGGCCGCAGCCTTCAGAAAGCTCCCCGATCGGTTCAGGCTCCTGTCGATCACGATCGCGCTGGCCGGGTGTTTCCTTCTCGTCCGGGGATACGATTTTGCCTCTTTGGCAACGGGTTGGGCGGGGATCGCTTTCGGACTTGGGTGCGGGCTCTTCTTCGCCGCCTACAATATGCTGGTGACGCGCGCGCATGACCGGGGCATGGCCGAGCAGTACATAACCGTCTACTCCTTTGCCTTCGCGGCCCTTGTAGCGCTTGCCGTTGTGCCCACCATCGATCTCGATCCCGGCAGTATCGATCGATCCGCGTGGATGTCGATCCTGTTCATATCGATCTTCGCGACGGTGCTGCCCTACAAGCTTTATGTTGCGGGTCTGAAATCGGTTCCGGCGTTTCAGGCGACATTGATCGGCATGCTGGATCCGGTCAGTGCCGCCCTCGCTGCGGCGCTCTTTCTTGGCGAAGAGCTCGATGCGCTGCAGGTGGCGGGAGTAGCGCTCGTCATCTTCGCCGTGCTCCTCACGTCCCACCCGTCTTCGTTTCAACACGGGACGAAGAACCGGGGTTCCGCTTCAACCCCTCCGGAAGGTCGGGCCGACCCTCCGGACCTTCCCGGAGCCATCCGTGCAGAATGGGTGCCGCCACATCGTGCCGAAAACGCAAGCATCAGCTTTACCGCCACGTTGAACTGCCCGGATCCCCATCTCCTGCATGACCGGCTTCGCAGAATGGTTCCTTCGATTGCCGATGGTTTCGTCGCGCAAGGATCCTCCATACGTCTGACGTTTTCGAAGGGAAATGCCGAACTCCGGCATGCGGATGGCTCGCTATCGATCAACGTTACGGGAGCGGATGCGATGATTTGCCAGAGCATCAAAGTTGCCATCGTCGGAGCGTTGGCCGATCTGTTTGTCGAGCCTCTTTCCATTCGCTTTGGCGCGTAACGCGACGCAAGAGAACGCTGTTGCGGGACCCGCCACAGTGCCTTTGCTGTCATGCGTTTCGTTGCGACGGATCGAAGGCGACTTCTGTCACTCTGAACCGCCCGCCGACGCGCTTGCACTGAACCACGATATCGACCAGCTCGGTGAGAAGCCCGCGAATGTCGTCCCGCGCGAGATCGCGCCCGCCCTCAGACTCCTTCACCAGAAGCGTCAGCTGTTCGAAGGCCAGCCGAGCGGAGTCCGCATGGACGGTCGTAATGGAGCCGGGATGGCCGGAATTGACGTTGCGGATGTAATAGAAGGCCGTCCCGTCGCGCAGCTCCTGCAGGAGGATGCGATCCGGTCGCATGCGCAGGCAGGACTCCAGCAGCTCCTTTGGCCCAACCTTCGACAGCCCCTGCCCGCCCTTCGAATAGAACAGCCGCACGTGGTTGGGCTGGGGTACGACGAGCTCCGGCGTGTCCTCGATGGTGATGATCCGCTCCGAGGTCGGGATATGCTGGATCAGGGCCTTCGAGAGGGTCGTCTTGCCCGAGCCGGTCGCCCCGGAGATGATGATGTTTTTGCGGGCCAGAACTGCTTTCTCGAGGAAAGCAGCGATCCGGCCGGACTGATGCAGCTTCAGCAGCTCCGCGTCGTCCCCGCCGATCTCGGTGGTTGCGTGAGTTACGTCCGCGAACAGGCCGGCCTCGTCCAGTTCGCGGAGGCTCAAGGCGACGGTCGAGGGTTTGCGCAGGGTGAGGCTCACGGTCCCCTTGGTCACGGCTGGCGGGATGACGATCTGGATGCGTTCCTCGTCCGGAAGGGTGGCGGACAGAAGCGGATGCGCCTCATCGATGGCTTGGGTCGAGAAGCTGGCCACGGCTCGCGCCAGCCGCATCAGCCTGTCGAAGGTGAGCTCCGGCACTTCGTGGCGATTCCACCCTCCGGCGCCTTCGGTCAGGACCTCCCCCGGCCGGTTGACGACGATCTCGTAGAGCGACGGATCGTTCAGGAACGCGGACAGCGGCGCGAGCAACTGCCGGACGACGCCGACGTCGGAAGCGGCGCCACCGGTCACTTGGTCACGAGGTCGGAATGACGGCTGAAGTCGCCCGAGACCGCGCGGTCGTAGATCGTGTTGCGCGGTTCGATGACGCGGAGGCGATAGATGCCCGAGAAGTCGAGATCGCGGGCCACAAAGATCGAGACAAGTGATCCCTGGTGCTTGTTCAGCGTCGGCGGGATGTTGATCGACTGCTCGACGGCGATGGCCGCGGCATCCTTGCCCGCGCTCGTTGTCCCTTCCATGTCGATATCCTGGTCCTGCAGCTGCTGCGACAGAACGGATGTGGCGTCCCCGACGATCGACAGAAGGAGCGCGCTGCCAAACCGCTCCCACCAGTGGGTATCGACATGACCGTCAAAGCCGGCGCGGCCGAGCGGGTCGGTGGCGGGCGAGGCGAGCGTGACGATGACGCCGGTCGGGGTCTTGGCCCGGTTCCACAGCACGAACAGCCGGTTCTGGCCACGGCGCAGGCCACCGCGGTATTCGCCGACGATCTGGGTGCCCTTTTCCATGAGCACGACGCGGCCATTGTCGGACAGGATGTCGCGGTTGGTAACGCAGCTGGCGAAGCCGGGCTGATCGGAGGCCATGGCCGTCTCGAGCACGCAGGGGATCGAGGTGCCCATGGCGACGATGAAGTTGCGATTTCCGAGATACCCGGCGCGCGAGCCCTCGAGCTGGGTCGGCGTCAGCATGCGGTTGAAGCGCTGGTCTTCGTTCTCACCTCGCGCCTCGCCACCGAAGCCCGCAGCTGGAAACGGCTGAAAGGCACTATCCGTCGCTTCGCTGGTGTCGGTCGATGCGGTATCGCGCCGTCCCGATCCTGCGGCCCCTCCGCCGAAGGCCATGACTGGAGCGCGGCGTGCCGAGTCCAGCAGCTCGTCCGTGACAGGTGCGGACGGCGGTTCCGCCATTGGCGTCGGTAGTGGAGCGGGCAGCGCGACCGGAGTAACCGGCGCCGGTTCCGGCTTTGCCGGTTCGAAGTCGCGTGTCTGGCGTTGGACGACCCGCCCGGGCGGCGCCTCGTCGGTCCTCGGAACGCCTGGGCGCATCGACCACGCCGCAAAGCCCATGAAGGCGACAACGGCGAGAACCACGAGCCCCCGCTTGGCCAGCTGGTTCTCGGCCGGGCGTGCGGTCGGCGTCTCGGCGCGTTCGCCGTCGATTGTGGGTTCGGTCTGTTCAGCCATGGTTGCCCCTCCCATTCCCTATCGCCGTGCTGATGACGGCAGGGCGACAACCCTCTCGACCGAAGGCGACGTCGTGTTGGTTCCGGGATTGATACCGGTCGCCGACCAGGCCTCGTTGAAGATGCAGAGCACGTCGCTGCCGCGGCGCAGGATGAATTTGCGGCTGACCGCGTGGATGAGCACGAGATCGCCGGTCACGGATTTGGGCACGAGCGTCTCCGCACCGTCGCTGTTCTCGATGTAGATCGCCGGCATCTCCTGGTTCCCGGAAAAGGCGAAGGTGGTGATCTTGCCGTTGTCGTAGACAGCTTGCGGCTCGATCGCGACCGAGCCTTGCGCGGCGTAGCGCCAGTTGCGCGGGCCATACTGTTCGTGGATCCCCAGAACAGCATCCGCCTCGCCCGCTTTCGCGGCCTCCGCACGTGCGGCTGAGGCCAGCCGCTTCTGCGCCGCCTCGTCAGCGGGATAGCGGTATTTGACGTAGAAGTATGTGTTCTGCCCGGCTTCGACCGAGCCCTCCCGGACCATCAGCTCCATCTGGTAGCTGCGCTTGGAGCCGTCACGGCGCGTCGTGACGACGGATATGTTGGTGACAGGTTGGTTCTCGCGCGGTTTGAGGAAGAGGATGTTGCCGGCGGGGGCGACCTCCCAGGCCACCGTGTTGCCGAGCGCCACATGGGCGATCTCCTCGTCGGGGGAGAACTCGACCTGCACGGACGAGCGCAGCGAGCCGACGATGCGGGTGATGTCGTAGGGCTGGTAGTTGACAAAGCGCACGCGGCTGTCGCCGTCGGCGCCGCGGGGAACTTCAAGGGCATGCGCCGGTCCTGCTAGGAGGACGGCTGCAAGCGCCGCGATGATGATCGGTTTTTGCCTCATTGCGTGACCTCCGGATCGGCCCGGTATTCGCTGACGACGAAGCCGAGCGGGTTCGTCAGGCGGTCCGTCGAGGACATCGGGGCATTGGTATAGGCATAGGTGAGCGTCGCGACCCAATGGGTCATCGTGGTCTCCTCGCCGCGCGCGACAGTGCGGATGTAGCGGACGGAGACGACGTCCGCGGAGATCAGCGAGATCGATTTCACCGTGATCTCTGAAGTCGCGTTACGGCCATAAAGGTTCTGCGGCGAGTCCGGGTTGCTGCCGCTGTAGAGGTTAGCGAAGCGGGTCTGCTCGGCCGCACTCGACAGCAGCGAGACGGTCCTGAAGTTCTCCTCGGCCTCCGACTGGACGTAACCCTCGCGCGCCCGGACATAGCGGGCGGCGAAGTATTTGGTGACCGCCTCGTCATAGGACCCGGCCGTCGAGGTGAGCGCCGAGACGACATCGACGATACCGGTGGAGTTGTCGACGCGGATCACGAAGGGCTCCACCGTCTTCAGCGGCGTGAGCGCCGCCACCGAGAAGACGGCGAGCGCCGCGATGACGCTGGATGCGATCGCCACGCCCCAGGCGATGCGGGCCGAGCGCTCGACGCGCAGGAGCCGGTCCTGATCGAAACGGCGGGCCTTGTCGAAATAGCTCTTCAGGGTGTCGGAGGTGATCATCGCCCTACCCCGCCCGGCAGGCGCGGCGCGAGCCCGCCTCGTCGAAGCCGGCGAAAGCCGGATGGTCGGCCGCCCGTGCCGTCACTGTCTCCGCATAGTTGAGGGGCGCGATTGCAACGCCCGGCGCCGTCTGCGAAGCCTCCGTGGCCTCCGCTGTATGATGACGCGAGACCCCTGCCCTCTCCTCCTGCCATTGCCACATGGATCGGTTGAGCGGCCGCTTGGTGGCGCCGTCGCATTTGGGAAGCGGATAGGAGATCGATGCGCAGCCGGTGAGCAGGGACGCGATGCAGATGAAGAATGCTTTTTGAAACGGCATGAGGAACTCTGGACTTTGAACTGCGGGCATGGGGTCAGGCGACCCCCTTGGTGAGAAGTTTGCGGGCGAGCGCGCGGGCGCCTCGAGCAGTCGCGACCGTGCCACGGCCTGCCAGAACCGCGCCGCGGGCGACCGAGCCCTGATGGGCATCGCGCGCCGTGCCGTAGCCGTAGGTCAGCGACGCGCCGCCGGCCGCCAGCGCCGAGGCGATGCCCGGCAGTTGGTAGAAGACATAGAGGGCGGAAAGGCAGATGGCGCAGAGCGCGATCGGGCGCATCAGCACGTCGCTATAGGCCTCGATCGCGGTGAAGGTCGTGTTGATGCTGGAGATCAGCAGCGATCCCACGGCGACGACGAGAACCTGAAGGAGGACGAAGTTGACGAGCTGGCCGAGCCAGGCCTCGGTAAAGCGGCGCGTCGCCTGGAACATGGCGAGCGCGACGAAGATCGGGCCGATCGCCAGCACGATGGCCAGCGCCAGTCGCGCATAGAGCGAGACGATGTAGCCGATGGCGGCGACGACGAAGCTCGCCCCGATCACCAGCATGCCGCCAAAGCCCGTGACGATGTCGACCGGCCAGGAGCCGCGCGACCAGATGTCGTGGGCCGACTTCTGGCCCTTATCGAGAAGGCTGTCGAAGGTGCTGGCGCTGGGCGCCGTGCCGGAATTGAGCGCCGCCGAGATCTCGCGCGGCAGGCTCTCGAAGAAGAGATCGGTGACGTAGGTCTGATAGTCGCTGGCATTGCGCACGAGCATCAGGATGATGGCGAGCTTGATGGCGCGAAAGGCGAAGTCCATGATCGGCTCGCTGATCGAGCCTTTCAGGATCAGGAAGCCGTAGAGCACGACATAGAGCGTCAGCGCGACGGTGAGCGGTCCCGCGATCCAGGCGGCGATGTTCGAGGTGCCGGTCGAGACGAACGTCTCCAGCGGTGTTCGGAACTGGTCGTCGAGGAAGGCGAAGACGGTGTACATCGCTAACCTTCCAGCGCCTTGCGCATGCGCTCCAGCCGCGACTTTCCGTCGGCGGCCTCGGCATTGACGCAGTTCGACTTGGTTGCCAGCGCGCCCGGATCGTTCCGGCACTTCGCAATCTGATCGGCCAGGAGCGCCTGGTCCGCGACGAGTTCGTCCACCGTGTAGGTGCGCTCCGGCGGCGTTGCCTCCGAGCATCCGGCGAGCCCCAGGGCGAGCATGACGATGGCGGTGGACGTTCTCATTTGAACGCCGCTCCCATGGTGTCCATGCGCTTGCGCCAATCCTCGGCCTTGCGCTGTTCGTCCACCTGGGCCTGCGCCTGCTGCATCATCTGAAGACCCTGCATGCGCAGGACGTCCGTCTGCAGGAAGGCGCTCTCCGCCTGAAGACGGGCTTGCAGGTCGGCAATCTCCTTGGCGTCTCCTGCCGTTCCGATTTTCTGGCGAAGCTGGTCGATGCCGTCGATCCGCTTGGTGGCGGCATCGTAGATCTGCTCGCCGAGCGTGATCTGCCCGGCATTGCGCTGCTGGGTCCGCGTCAGTTCCCTGGCGTAGAAATCCTCGGCTTCCGACCGGTAGGTGGCGTTCTCGTCGAGATGCCGGGCAGCGCTTTCACCGAAGGCGCCCTCCCCCGATCCGTTCAGAAGATCCTCGATGCCGGCGAAGTCTTCCGGCAGAGCCTTGCGGATCTCCGGCCGGTTGAGGAGGCTCGCGACATCGGCCATGTCGGTCAGCTTGTTCAAAGAGCCGTAGAGCTTCTGGGCCTCGGATATCTGCTGGTTAAGGGCATCGAGCTGGCTTTTGAGCTGCGTGATGGACTCGATGTGCTTCAGGATCGCCGTCTGGTCGATGACCGGAATGCCCTGCGCGGCAGCAGGCCCAACCGGAGCAGTGACGGTCGCAACCATTATGGCCACGACGCGGGAAAGCTTCATTCGTCGCATCAGCTTGCACTCCTTCTCTGCTGGAACAGCGGCAGCCAGTCCTCCGGCCTTTCCCCGACCTCCGCGCGGATCGTCTCGGCGAGTTCGACATTGGCGGTGCGGCCCGAGAGGATCGCGAGCTCGTCGTCGAAGCCGGACAGGTTCAGCTCCGCGACGACGCTGTCGTGCCCCTGCTTGACGATGAAGCGCCGGCTGTCTGAGGACAGCTCACGAGCGAGGAGCTCGAACTCCGTTTCCGTCAGTTTGAACCCTTCGACATAGTCGGTGCGGTTGCCGCGCGGGTTCGGCATGAAGACCTGCGTCGGGCACTGTTCGATGATTGTGTGGGCGATCGGCGAGGCAATCGCGTCGCGCGGGCTCTGGGTCGCAAACAGCATCAGGCCGTTCTGCTTGCGGATGGTCTTCAGCTTGTTCTGCGCGAGATCGCGAAACCCCTCGTCGGCCAGCGCCTTCCAGAACTCGTCGATGACGATGATGATCCGCCGCCCGTCGATCAGCTGCTCGACGCGGTGGAAGAGATAGGCCATCAACGGCGTGCGGATCTGCTCGTTGTCGAGGAAGTCGGTCATGTCGTAGCCGAGGAATTTTGCGCCGATGCCGATCTCGTCGGTCTCGTTGTCGAACACCCAGCCGAGCGGCCCTCCCCTCTCCCACCGCCGCAGACGGGCGGCGATGCCCTCCGGATCGGTGTTGTTGAGGAAACTGCGCAGCGCGCCGATGGTGCGGTTCTCAGGCGCAAGGTCGGCGAGACCGTCGATCGCGCCGGCGATGTCGCGGGTTTCCGTGACCGACAACTCGCGCGAGCGCGATCCGACGAGCTTGGCGACCCACTGGGCGAGAAAGATCCGGTTCGCGGGCGTCAGCTCGAGGCCCTTGAGCGGCGCACAGCCGGTGGGAACACCGTTCTTCAGCGGCAAATAGGTGCCGCCGGCAGCCCGCACGAAGAGATCGGCGCCGCGGTCCTTGTCGAAGAAGACCAT
The DNA here is from genome assembly GCF_004342335.1 of Rhizobium sp. PP-F2F-G48. Classification (NCBI taxonomy): domain Bacteria; kingdom Pseudomonadati; phylum Pseudomonadota; class Alphaproteobacteria; order Hyphomicrobiales; family Rhizobiaceae; genus Rhizobium; species Rhizobium sp. PP-F2F-G48. Next base: position 189,723 of record NZ_SLVH01000010.1, read on the forward strand.
GTGCGGGTCGTGCTTCTGGAGCTGGGCCACCATGAAGTTGAGGATCACGGTCTTGCCCGAGCCGGACGGGCCGCAGACGAAGGTGTTGCCGAGATCGCCGTGATGGAAGTTGAAGTAGAAGGGCGAACCCGACGCCGTCTTCAGCATGGCGACGGCCGGACCCCATTCGTTTCCATCAGCGGTTCCCGTCGGGTAGCCATGAAAGGGCGCGAAGGCCGCGAAGTTTTTCGAGGTGATCGCGCCGGACCGCGAGCGGTAGCGGAAGTTGCCGGGCAGCTGCGCCCACCAGGCGGCCTCCAGCCCCAGATCCTCGCGCGCGACGACCGCGCCGCCATTCGTCAGATGCGAACGGGCTTTTGCCAGGTTGTCGGTGAGCGCCTTCACCGTTGGTGCGAAGACCGCAAGAGACAGATGGTGCTCGCCGAGCACGAAGCGGTTGGATTCCAGATCGTCGAGGGCGTCGTCCAGCTCGTCGAGCTGCGAACTCGCGCGGTCGCCGGCGCTGACCATCTGGTTCTGCTTGCGCGCCATAATCGTTTTCGCGTCCGACTTCGACGCGAAGGCGAAGCTCTGGGACAGGATGAACTCGAAGGGGGCGGTCAGCAGCCCGTCGAGCATGCCCGGCCGGGTGCGGGCCGGATATTCCTTGAAGCCGAACATGCCGGCATAGCGGCTCGTGCCTTCATGGCGGATCTCGATCGTCTCACGGCCGACGATGACCCGGTCGGAATAGATGGCCGAGGAAATGCGGCCTTCGGTAAGCGGCACGGGCTCGCGGCGGCCGCCGACGAGCTGATGCAGGATCGCGCTCGGCTCGGAGAAGACGATCCCGTCGTTCTCGACCAGCGACAGAACGCGCGGCGAGAAGCGCTTCAGGCCGGTCGTCACGTCGACGACGGTATCACCCAGCTTCTTCAGCGCGTCCTGGTCGACCTCACTCCCCTGTCGGCGAGCGCCGCGCAGGCGCGACATCAGGTTCGCCAGCTTTTCGGCGGGATCGCGGCCGGGATGCCAGACGAGGGTGAGGACGAGCTCGTTGCGAAACAGCTCCTCGCCGATCATCCGCTCGCGGTAACGCGCATCGAGGCGTGCCGAGAAGAAATTCGCGAAGGCTCCTTCCGGATAGGCATTGTCCCGCCGCCGAATGACGTGCGTCCACAGCGCCAGGCGCTCGTCGGCGATGTTGCGATAGAGCGTGTTGAGATGGCGGTGGAGTGCGTTGAGGTCGACCGGGTCCGCCGTCTCGAAGGAGACACCCTCGATGGCGATCATCACCATGAGCGCGCGGCTGTCGAGCGCGATCATGCTGTCGTCGACATGGCGGACGTAGGGGATGAAGGCCTCTGGCTCCAGCTCCCGGGCTTTGATCGCGGTGGTTCTAGACAAGGCCGAGATCCCTTGCATCATATCGACGAGCGAGCTTGAGCGGCGTCACCGTCGAGCCGCCCCAGATCGCGCCGTTGCGCGCCCTGCCTCGCGTGTCGACCCAGGCCAGGAGAACCCGGAACATGTTGTGGTCATGCTTGACGACGGCCTTGAAGACGATGTGGACGACGACGCCGACAAGGGAATAGACGACCGAGCCCGCGACGATGAACAGCACCGTCGTCAGGATCATGTTGATCCCCATTGCCTCCATCGTGACGCCGGCGATCATCGCCGGCCGCGTGCAGGCGAGGAACAGCGTGTCCTCTTCGAGCGCGATCCTCTCGGCCATGTCTCAGCCCCCGGAGATCGTGTTGACGATCTCGGTTGCGCCGAAGATGATGGCGATACCGAGCACCACGAAGGCGGCTTTGCGCAGATCGAGATAGCCGAACATCCAGGCAATCCCGACGATGATGGTGGCGATGATGGCGAGCAGCCGGGCGACGTTGCCGGTCAGCAGCGTGACGACGTTCTGAAGCGTCGCCTCGATGCCGCCGGCGGCCTGCGCGTAGGCTGGCTCCATCATGGCGGCACTGACAAGGATGGTCATCGCTGCGACGGTGGCGAACGATCGGGCTCGGGTATTCTGCACCATGGGTGCTACTCCTTCTGCTACTGAATGCTATCGAGAAAAGATCAGGACGGTGGATTGCCGGGCCTGACCGAACACGTCCCAGGCTTGAGACGCCGCGACCGGTTCATCCGGAGGCGTCACCGCCTCCGCTGAGATCGTGACGTCTTCGGGTGCTTGAGGCGCAAGTGACGCTGGCGCGGCCAACTCTCGTGCCTGCAGGCTCCCTGCTCCGCCGCCGCTCCCGAGAGTCAGCGCCGAAAGTCTGTCGGCCAGACGCAGCTGTTCTTCCATGATCCGCTGGTCGTAGCCGAACATCGCGCCGACCGCGGCATCGCCTCGTCCATAGTAGGACTGCAACATCGCAGCCTCGGCTTCTCTACCCGTCGTACCGGTCGCGACCGCAGCGCGGTAATAGCGATCGAGGAGCGTGGCCGTGGCTTTGAGATTGAGGCAGGGTTCGAACAGGTCGGAGATCGACAAGCCGAGGCGCGGCAGGTCGTAGCTGCTGACGCCACCAAGTCCGAGATCGATGCTATGGCCTTCGGCCACAAGCGTCGTGGCGATCTCGATCGCTTCAGCCCTGCTTTGCGCTCGTTCTGGACGTGGCGCGTCGCTGTTGAGCCGGATCGCCAGCGGATCGAAGCTGCTCTCGATACTGACGACAGCCGCCAGGATCTCGGTCTTGATCAACGGCGCGCAATTCTGCGCGATGTCTGCAAAGGCTATGGGCATGGCATCAGAACCAGACGCGCTGCTTGCCAGCGCCTTCGATGGTCACATCGACGAACCGGGGCTTGTCCCGCCGGTTCGGGGCCGTCGTGACCGTCGCCTTGCAGACCATGCGATCCCCGTCGCGGACCCAATGGGCGGGCGATTGCTGGCCACCCCGGTCGTGATCGCCAAAAGTGCATCGAGAACTGCTGACTTCCCGAGGCTCAACCGAAACGCAACCAGCCTCCCGCCCACGGTCGCCATAGCGGGGCGTCAGGCGAAATCCCGTATTGCAATAGTAGGGCTCGTAGCCGGGTTGCGATGCGGAAAAGCCGACGCCGCTGCAGGTTGGAAACGAGTGGCCCTTGGCGAGATGGGTCCAGAGTTTTTCGATGGGTGGGCGGCATGCCGCGAACTCTGTCGGACCGCCCGGATTCGAAAGGCATATAATAACCTCGCAACCCCAGTTGTCGGCATGGGCATGACTGCCCGGAATGAGATATAAAGCCGCTGTCAAAAGGACAGGAGAAAGCGTCTTGAGGACAGCTGTTTTCATGTTTGCGACACCCTTTAACCAGAAGCGGGCCCTGCGTTGCACCACAGGCTTCCGCTTGAATGTTTTATAGCGGGCGTTTAAACACATGCCAAGTCGTTTCGATAGTCACTGGCACAGTCTGTCCTTTGCAGCCATGATCCTCCGTGAAATTATGGATAATCCCCTCGAAAACGAGACGGCATCGTCGCGTCTGAAGCAAATCGGTCTGATGAGTGTCCTCTATTACATGCACTTGGCAAACAAAAAGCTGACCATTGCCAATATAATCGAGGAAACGGGACTGACGCGAGGGGGTATATGGGAGGCAGTTGACTTCCTGATTCAGCGCAAGTTGCTGACAGAAACCCAGATCAAGAACTCCCTGGGGCGGGGAAGAGCCCGACAGTTTGATATTCCAGAGAGAATTTTCGAGAAACTCCGCCACTTCGAGAACACCTGATCCGAGACGCTCACGGATTTTACGGGCGACGACAGGCGTTTAACGTCTTATAAGAGACAGTCTTGCGCGGTGTGCGTGAGTTGCGCATAGTTAAGCCGTGATTCGACAGGCATTTCGTCAAGTCGAGGTGTGTGTTCGGGCTATGGGATTGTCTCAGGAAGTCGCGATGGCACTCGTATCTCTCGGGCGCGACGGTCATTATCCGCATGATGATCTCCGCTTGAACGAGGTCATGCGGACAAAAATCATCTCCTTGAGCGGGTGCTTATGTCGAGATCGGTACCTCAGGTGATTCTAGCGAGTCGCTTGTCCGCGTTATGGAAGTGAGAATGGGTGAGCTAGGCAAAGGATATCCATGTGCAAATCTGCATTTTGCGATGACGAGGCGAAAAAAGAGAAAATTCGACTAACTCACAGTAAATGATCGTAGATTTGGCCTGAGCGATGGAATTGAGAACTATCCGTTAACTTCTTGTTAACCTTAAATGCCTTGCTCAGAGTTAGGAATCGGGGAATAGTTTCGCAAATGATGGCTTTGTGGCCATTTTTTCGAAAATGAAGCCCTCTTGGATATAGTTTGCAAAATGAGACATCTGCTGCCCAACAGATTCGATATCGAGATTGCCGAGCAAGGAGCGAAGATCTCGAGTGCGTTGCATATGCTCCGCAGCCAACAATATCCCCCTGACGCCAAGAAGGGACTGCGCAAGTTCCAGTTGGGAGAAGTCGCCGAGTTCATAGGGGTCACCCAGAGCCATCTGCGGCAAATCCATTTGGAGGGCAAGGGGCCAGAGGTGGGGTCTGTCGGTGGCCGACGCTACTATACGGCCGATCAGATGTTAGAACTGCGAGACTATCTCGAATCCAACAAAAAATCAGACAAGCGGTACTACGTTCCCCGGCGGCGTGAGGGCGAGCCTATGCAGGTCGTGTCGGTGGTGAACTTCAAGGGCGGAAGCGGAAAGACTACGACCGCTGCGCACCTTGCACAATATCTTGCCCTCACCGGTCATCGCGTGCTGGCGGTTGATCTCGATCCACAGGCGTCACTGACATCCCTCTTTGGAATCCAGCCTGAACTTGATGATACCGCGTCGCTGTACGAAGCGCTTCGTTTCGACGACGAGCGGAAATTCATCTCGGAGGTTATCCAGCCGACTAACATTCCCGGTCTTGATGTGGTTCCAGCAAATCTGGTCCTGCAGGAATACGAGTATGATGTGCCCTTGGCAATCTCCTCCAAGAAGGGAGAGGACGGTAGGTTATTCTATATGCGCATCTTCAATGCGCTGAAGCAGGTGGATGACAGGTACGATGTGGTCGTTATCGATTGCCCGCCACAGCTGGGATACCTGACGATTACCGCGCTTATGGCTTCGACAGGCATTTTGATCACTATCCATCCCCAGATGCTGGATATCATGTCCATGAGCCAGTTCCTCATGATGTTGGGTGGAATAATGGGTCCGGTCGCCGAGGCCGGCGCCGAGATGCGCGTCGAATGGTTCCGGTATCTCGTCACGCGCTTCGAGCCGACGGACATTCCGCAGGCGCAGATGGTCGGGTTTATGCAATCGATGTTCGCCCAGCAGATGTTGCGAAATCACGTGCTCAAATCGACAGCCATTTCCGATGCTTCGATTAAGAAGCAGACTTTGTACGAGGTAGAGCGAGGCGATTTCGTCCGTTCTACCTATGACCGGGCAATGGAAAGCCTAAACGCAGCCAACAGCGAAATCATGGAACTGATTCACGGTGCATGGGGGCGAAAATGACATACTTGTCAGCCGTTTTTTCATGGAATTTGATGAACCATATCAACTCCTTGTCGACGTTGAATGTGAGCGTGGAGGCTGGCTATGGCGCGTGAAAATCCATTTTCTAAATTGGACATGGCTTCCATCGCGTCCAACCAGACACCGACAAAGCCTGGCTACGGCATGACTGGGGCAGCCAAGACCGTCGTCCGGTCCATCGAGGATCTGGCTGAAAACACAAAGAAGCTGATGGAAGGCGAAGTGATCGTAGATCTGGATCCGCGCTTGATTGACGTTTCCTTTGTTTCCGATCGCCTTTCCGACGATGGCGAGGAATACGAGGAGCTCAAGCAGGCGATCAATACGTCCAGCCAGACGACGCCGATTCTGGTTCGACCCAGTTCGTCAGATAGTCAACGCTTCATGGTCGTCTTCGGTCACCGCCGTCTCAAAGTCGCCAGAGAGCTTGGGATTCCAGTCAAGGCAGTTGTCAAGAAGCTGGATGACATCACGTCCGCAATCGCCCAAGCGCAGGAAAATTCCGCACGCTCCAACCTTTCGTTCATAGAGCGTGCGTACTTCGCACAGAACCTGCTTGCATCTGGAATAACGAAGGATGTGGTTCGGTCGTCGCTCGCAATCGATGAGGCGATGCTTTCAAAAATGCTCGGTGTTGTGGAGGCCGTCCCGACCTCCATCCTCAAGGTGCTCGGGGCCTCCAAAAAGATCGGGCGCGATCGGTGGCTTAGCCTCCGTCAATTGCTTCTTGCTCCTGCCCTCCTGAAAGTTGCCACGGAGCATGTTGAAACGGCAGGCTTCGTTGAGTTGACTGAAGACAAGCGATTCGATGAACTCCATGACTACCTGAAGCGCTACAAGGCCAAATCGGCTGCAAAGAAGCCCAAGGCCGGTGCATCCAGCATGGATTGGGCGTCGAGCGATACGTCACTGAATTTCGTAATGAAAGCCAAATCGAAGAAAGTCGCAATCGAACTCTCGAATGCTGAAGCGAAGCCTTTCAGCGAGTGGCTGTCAACCCACATGGATCGTTTGTACGATGAGTACAAGGGATCGAAGCAGGAAAACAACGGAGACTAAACCGCAAAAGAAAAAGGCCCCCAAACGGTAAACCGTGGAAGCCTCTCTCGTATCTGTCGCAAGATTGAGAATCGCATTTCCCGGAATCACAGTCAAGAGTCTTGGCACCGATTTGGTGAGCGGATTTCTTTTGCCTGAAGAAAGGTGAAAGAAAAATGCAGACGGGACACGTAACGACGCCCTTTGGGCGGCGGCCGGCGACGCTTGCCTTGGTGAAAGGGCAACTGGCGATCACGGCACCAGCACCAGGCACGAGTGTCGAGAAGTGGAAAGTATTTCGCGATGTGTGCGAAACGAGGGAACGCTTTGGCCTGCAAGATAGAGCGCTTGCCGTTCTCGATGCCCTTTTGACATTCTACCCTAATCCGCAGCTCGACGCCAAGAGAGGGCTTGTTGTATTTCCCTCCAATGCGCAGCTGTCCGTTCGCGCCCATGGGATTACAGAAAGTACACTGCGCCGCCAGCTCAGTGCGCTCGTCGATGCAGGACTTATACAGCGTCGTGATAGTCCCAACGGCAAACGTTACGCACATCGCGATAGAGCTGGTGAAATCGAGCACGCTTACGGCTTTGATCTGAGCCCGCTACTTACGCGTGCCACCGAGCTTGCCTTGCTGGCGCAGGACGTGGCCGCGGAGCGTATGCGCTTTCGCCGGGCCAAGGAAGCACTGACGATCTGCCGCCGAGATGTTCGCAAGCTAATTACAGCCGCGATCGAGGAAGGTGCTCCTGGCAATTGGGGGAATGTCGAAACGATGTATGTCAGGATTCTCGAGCGACATCCTCGCTATCCAGACAGAATTCAGGTCGAATCAACACTCGATGAGATGGAGCTCTTGCGCATAGAGATTATCAACCTTCTGGGAATGCAGACAGAAACTAATAATATGCACGGCAATGCCATTCCAGATGACCGTCACATACAGAATTCAAATCCCGAATCTATAAATGAATTTGAACCAAGCTCTAGAAATGAGCTGGGCGAACGCGTTCCGGAAGAGCCGGACGCAAGGAGTGTGACGCCGATAGAAACAAAGGCAAAGCTTGAACAGATCAAGACGTTCCCGCTAGGTATGGTTCTGCGAGCTTGCCCCCAAATTGCTGACTATGGGCCGGGGGGCGGCATTTCAAATTGGCGGGAGCTCATGACCGCGGCTGTGGTGGTCCGCTCGATGTTGGGCGTCAGCCCATCAGCCTACGAGGAGGCCTGCAATGCAATGGGGCCCGAAAATGCGGCAGTGTCTATGGCGTGCATTCTGGAACGATCGAACTTCATCAATTCCGCCGGTGGTTATCTGCGAGGCTTGACGAAGCGATCGGAGCACGGGGAGTTTTCGCTTGGGCCGATGCTGATGTCACTGCTGAAGGCAAACGGTGATACCACACGTCGCGCGGGGTAGACGAAAACCGCCAATTTGAAAATTACGATGCCGATCCGTCTATTTCTCAGACCAAATTGTCAGCCGTTTTTTTTCGGGAATATTCCAGAGAATACAGTTGATTAGGGGAGATGAAGTGCCTTACCCCTCGGTTGCCCAGGAGGAATTGATTCTCTTCCAGAGCGGTTTGACGTTTGATGAAATGCTTGATCGATGCGAGGAGGTTCGCGAGGACGGCAAGGATCCGGCGAGGGCCGCGAGTGAGGCCGCCTGAGCACTCAGCGTCTTGGCCGTCCACTGTCACGTCAGCAATTGCTCAAGCCCGCTGATCGGCGTGTCCGCAATATTGGAGAGGACGTCAGCAAGCCAAGCCTGCGGGTCGATGTCGTTGAGTTTGGCGCTCATGATCAGCGTGGCAATGAACGCCGCACGTTCAGCACAACGGTCCGATCCGGCCGTCATCGAGGAATGACGTAAAGCCATCCTATGGCTTGCGCATGAAATCTATCACCTCGGCGACGGAAGAACTGCGCGACAATTTTCGCCGCTCGGTTTGGAACTGGTGATGCAGTTCTTCGGCGGCTGGCTTGCCTTGCGGCGGCTCCGGACGCTGCTCGGCGGCAAGACCGTTGATCTCCTGTGCGATATCCTAAAGGGCGTCGGTCCGTTTGACGGTCTCCGATGCTATCGGCGAGATCCGACGCAGCTTTGCTGCTACGTTTGGCGTTCACGGCGAGGTCGGCCAGAACGAAGAACTTGCGGTGTGAATGTGCTCAGCAGAGTGCTTGGCTCGGTCTTTCCCTTCGCCGGGATCGGCAGGGTTGTGTCGTCGCCGTGCAGACGCTCGGCGGCTGGGACGTTCGGCGAGACTGTGGGTTCCTCAAGGTGAGGCGGGCAGCGATCCTACTTGACGCGAGAACACGATCGAGGTGCTTCAGCATCGTACTGAACTCGGCCGCCAACTAGTCGCCTCGCATTTGCGTCGCGACTGCGAAGCGCCGACCCATCTGCCGGCCCTCAACGTCGGGCGGCGCACCGTCCGGCGGGAAGGGCAGCATGCCGGAAGTCAGATGACAATGCTGCTGACACTCCTTTCTTAAACGTGACGGCGTCGTGTTGTAAGCAGCCTTGAACAGCCGGTTGAAATGACTGATATCGCTGAAACCCCATGAAAAGGCGATATCGCTGACCGATCTTCGCTGATGCAGTCTAGAGTTCAAATCTAACCAGATACCATTTAGGCGTAACTGGGTTATCAGGGCGTTCGGCGTCGTTCCATTCTCGACGCAAAGACGATGGAGAGAGCGCATTGATACGCCGGCAAGCTTGGCGAGCGTTGACGTTCTGAAAGACGGGTCTCTGATATCGCCCATCACTTTCTGGCAAAGGCGGTTAAAGAGGGCGCGGCGGGGTGGATGCGACGGGATTGCTGCCTGAACGCATGCCGCGAGGAGATCCATTGCGGTGAACTCCAGCGAGGTAAATTCTGTCGCCTCCATCTCCAGTGATTGCTTAGCAAGACTAATAACAAAATCTCTTGCCACCGCGCCCATACCAACTCCCGCATGAAAAGTTTGCGCGGTCAGGTGGCCGAGATTAGGTAGCCTCAGTGCCATAGTCTTCCGTGGAACGCGCATGACCATCTGGCGGAAGGGACCGTCGAAGGTAAGACTGTAGGGACGATTGCTGTCGTAGAATACAAAATCGCCCACCTCGGTCCGGGCTTTGCGACCGTCCTGACGTACGAAGCCGCAGCCGGTCATTTGAAAGGCAACAAGCAGGACATCAGCGGGATCGCTGCGAATATGGGCATTAGTACGCTCCGTAACCTGTGTCGTCGAATCCACGAGGCTGAGCGTCTTGTTGAGAGCGTTAAGCATCTTTACGCGGCCGTAGAAGTGTTCGTCACGGCTCGTACTTTCCAGTCTCACATAGGTTGACCAGAGCTGCTCCTGCCATTCTGAAAGACTATTATTCGATCCCGCAACCATGGCCCGATCCTTTGCTTTGCTCCCACAAGGCAAATTCCGCGCCAGTTTCTGTCCATATTTGACAAGAAGAATGGCCCGGATAGCCCAAGCCACAAGCGCCGCAGTCTGACATCCTGCCCCCAAAAATCAGAACAAGAGACGGGGCAGAAGAGAAATGAAGAAGGTCTATAAGGTAGCTGCTGTGCAGGCTGCGCCGGAATTTCTCGACATCGAAAAGGGTGTCGACAAGGCTATAACCCTCATTGAAGAAGCTGCGCGAGAAGGCGCGTCCCTCATCGCTTTTCCCGAAGTCTGGTTGCCGGGCTATCCTTGGTGGATTTGGCTCGATTCACCGGCTTGGGGCATGCAGTTTGTCAGCCGGTATTTCGCCAATGCCATTGAAGTTGGGGATGTCCATTATGAGCGGCTGAGGCAGGCCGCCGCCGACAACACGATTCACGTCGTGATGGGCTTTACTGAGCGGGCCGGCGGTAGCCTGTACATTTCGCAGGCCCTATTCAATGACATCGGAGAGATTATTGCCAATCGTCGCAAGCTGAAGCCGACCCATGCCGAACGCACCGTCTTCGGCGAAGGAGATGGTTCGCACATCGCAGTGCATGCGACCGCTCTCGGCCGGCTTGGCGCGCTCTGCTGCGCAGAGCACATTCAACCGCTCTCGAAATATGCAATGTTCTCCCAAAACGAGCAGATTCATGTTGCGAGCTGGCCGAGTTTCTCGGTTTACCGTGGCGCTGCGTTTAAGTTGAGCGCCGAGGCCAATCTTGCCGCAAGCCAAGTCTACGCCCTGGAAGGCCAATGCTATGTGTTGGCGCCATGCGCGCTTGTCTCCAAAGAGATGATCGACCTGTTGATCGACAGCCCCGCTAAACAACCGCTGTTGCTGGAGGGAGGAGGCTTTACGATGATTTTCGGTCCTGATGGCGCACCAATGTCGCAGGCGCTTCCAGAAACGCAAGAGGGCATCATGTATGCGGATGTCGATCTGGATTTCATAGGCGTTGCGAAGGCAGCATATGATCCAGTTGGCCACTATTCCCGTCCCGATGTCCTTAAGCTAATGTTCAACGGCTCGGCGCAAGAGCGGGTCCAGCACTTCGAAATCGATCACGCCAAGATTGAGTGACTTTCGCTTTCCCTTTATCGGATGTGTTTCGGCGAGTCATTTGACCCCGCCGCGGGCGCCAACGGCTGTCACCAGCTGGACCGCATAGAGAGAACACATCAGTATGTTACTCTGCAGCGGCTGGGGTCATCCTCCCGCGCCGAAGGGATCAAAGTTGAAAGCCGGATCACAGCCAGGAGAACCGGTCCTCCGGCATCATCGACACCGAGGATCGATCTGGCAGTACGGGCAAGGTCTATACAGTCCTCCCTGAGATCGCAGTTGGGGGATCAAACTGGGGGTCGTGTACGGCCGAGCGCGCCGTCGGAAATATGGATGCCGGCTTCGACCCAGCCGGTACCCCTCCACATCGTCGCTCGAAGCGAAGATCGTCTGCTCGGAAAGGGATCCATGGATGATGCCGGCCTCGTGGATGAGCCGTAATAGTACCCTCACCCGAGGGACCACGCAAGAAACCGCGGATATGCTCAAGACCGATATCCGGCAAGCAAACTGGCGCCGTGCCAACCCTAGCAAGTGCGAAGCACATCTCGCTGTATAGTGAGTCGTCAAGGCAGGTGATCTCGACAAACAGACTTGCGAGGTATCCGGCATCAAAGCGGTCGATGCCCCATCATGATCAATACCACGAACCACTGCGCGTGCAATGTTATGCCGTCGCCACCATATGAGGCTTCATCACTCCGGGGGGCACATGTTTCCGGTCAGGAGTTCCAGCAAAACAAGGGAGCGGTTGTTGACTGATCGTTCAAGCGCCTGAGCCCTGCATAAGCTGGTAGGCGTCCTTTATGTCCAGGGTTCAACAAATTTAAAGTCATCTGGATCATACAAAGTGATATTGCTAACGGTGATATCGATGCGTCGTGTTGTTCAGAAGTCTGTTTTGACTGGCTTGCTCTCAGTTGCCGCCTCCCTGGCGCTTTCGTTCAGCGTCGTACCGTTTCTGGGAGGGCGCGTTGAAGGTGCCGGTCTGTTCATGACGATCTTCTGCCCGCTGGCGATATCGATCCCCGCCTCAGCGCTACATTTTTCGCAGTCGGAAAAAGTGCGGCGGGCTGAGGCCGCGACAAGAGAGGCGTTGCAAAGACTTGGTGATGCCTATGAGGCACTTCGCCTTCAATCACGGACAGACGGTCTGACGGGAGTCCTGACACGAACTGCGTTCATGGATGATCTTGGGGTCGCAAGTCAGCAGGGACTGTCCGGAGCGTTGCTATTTCTGGACCTCGATCATTTCAAAGTGATCAATGACCGCTATGGCCACGCTGCGGGTGACGAGGCGCTTCGCTGTGTCGGTCGGATCCTCGCACGCTATCAAATGCAGTCGGGTTCGCTTGCTGGGCGACTTGGCGGCGAGGAGTTTGGTTTGTTTCAAAGCGGCTTGATGGCGGAAGAAATGCTTGGCCGTTGCGAGGAGCTTCGAGAGGAAATTGCGGGGATTATGTTGCACGCGCCATCGGGCTTACGCGTGATGATTTCTGCGAGCATAGGTGCGTGTCATTGCCCTGCGGGTTTTGATCCATCCGAATGCCTGAAGGCCGCGGATGAAAACCTTTATCAAGCAAAAGCGCTCGGCAGGAACAGGGTCGTCGCGTAAGATCGAAGAAAGTCCCGGCCGTACCTGTGCGACCTCTGATCCATCGATCAGACCACGAGCCGGGCGGCGCGTCCCATCTTCCGTTCGGTATTGTTGTAGTAGCCGGACGCCTGGGTGACCGACTTGTGCAGGGACTGCTGCATCGCCTCGGGCAGGGGGACACCGCGGTTCGCCGCCTCGGTCAGATACCCCGAGCGGAGTCCGTGCGCCGAAAACTGCGCCGGATCGAGCCCGGCCTGCTTGATGCGGGTTTTCAGGATAAGGTTGACTGACTGCGGCGTCATCGCGCGCCGATCGAGATTGCCCCACTGGTCGATACGGCGGAAAACCGGTCCTGCTTCAATCTTCGCCTCTTCGAGCCAATGCCGGAGCGCGGTCACGGGGCGGCCGATCAGCACGACGTGTTCGTTGTCATCAGCCGACGTGGTTTTGGTGCGGCCGAGACGGATTGTCAGGCAGGGGAGGAGAGGGGAGTGCTCGTCGGTGGGATTGGTGCGGACCGGTTCCTCATCGACAAGGTCCTCAACACATAGTCCCGCGACCTCGGAACGGCGTCTGCCGCCCGATGCGAAAGCCATCAGCAGCAGCGCCCTGTCACGTAGGTCAACCAGCCGATCGCCCGCGCAAGCCGCAAGCAGTTTGGCAAGGATATCAGCGGTGACAGCCTTCTTGCTCTTTCTCTGCCGGGGGCGATTGCTGGCGCGAACGGCAAGGCGAAGGGCACTTTTCAGCGACGGCGCCGAAAACGATCCGGTCAGCCCGCGCCAGCGCGTCAGGATCGACCAGCTCGTCAACCGGCGGCGAACGGTCGCCGGCGCATGCGGGCCGGTGCTTCTTAGCAAGCCCTTGAGGCGGAGAGCGATCGCGACGTCCTCGGGCATGCCGTGATCGGTGTTGGTTCCCCGCTCGACTGGATCCCACAGATGGTGGGCGACGAATTTCAGAAGCAGGCTTTCGGGTGCCGGCCAGGGGAGGGGAGTGCCGGTGGCGACGGAACACCAGGCTTCGAGATAGGCAAGGTCGGACGCCAGCGCCCGCATGGTATTGTCGCCCATGCCCTCGCTAGCCAGATGTTTGAGCGTCGCGACGTCTTCATCTGTCAGAAGTTCGGCGAGCTGGTCGCGGCGATCAAACGGCAGGATGGCATCGAGCGCATCCAGTTCCTCTGCACGCTTTAGAACTGTCTGCTCTGCCGCAGGCACGATCTGCGAATTTTCCTTCATCTCACATGTCCTGTCGATATCGCGAGTTTGCAAATTTTCCGGAAATCCCGTATATTCCGGAATAAAGGAGTTTTATCATGACATCCACGGTTACCGCTGCGGCGGTTTCGAAAAATTTCGGGGCTTATCAGGATGCGGCCGTTCGCGAGCCGGTGATCATCACCAAGAATGGTCGGCCCCGCACGGTTCTGATCGCCTATGAGGACTATGTACGCCTGGCAAAGCGTGACCGCCGGGTCGAACTTTCGGCAATGCTCGGCGACGATGAGCTCGACGCTATTGAAGCATCGCAGATGGAGCCTGGTCTGGATCATCTCAATGCCGAACTGTTGACGGAAAAGCATGCTGCCGACTGAACCTAAGGTTGGATGGCTGTTTCGATATTCGTATCTTTGGCATTGGCAGCATCTCGAGGGCCGTGAGGAAGGCGACAAGGACCGTCCCGTGCTGGTGCTGGCGATTGTTGCCACACTGGAAGATGGAACGCCTGCGGTGCGGGTTCTGCCTGTCACGCATTCGCCACCGTCCGATCCGCAAGACGCTGTCGAAATTCCGGCGGCCACCAAACATCGCCTGGGACTTGATGACGAACGCTCCTGGATTGTTCTGACCGAAAGCAACCGCTTCGTCTGGCCCGGACCCGACGTCAGGCCGATGGACGGTGAAGCCGGCTATTACGGCGCGCTGCCACCAGCCCTGTTTGAAGAGATAAAGCGCCGGTTTGTCGAGCAGGCGCGGGCGCAACGTCATCGTGCGATGGCCCGAAGCGAATAGCTGCCCTGTGGCGGTGGGTCTGTTACACTGCCCCCCTCTGTTGCCCGTCATTTTTAATCCCGTTCTGGTCGTTGCAGCCGTGATTTTCCCCGACTTTACAGCTGTCGATCAGCTTAATTAAACGGAATCAATTTCCTTGTAAGGATACAGTTTTTTACCTGCCGGGATCACTGAAATCTTTCAGATTGACCGGAACGCCTCAACACTGACATTGCGGCTGCCGCAAAACTCCCTATTCTGCGACGTCGCTAAAGTCAGGAAAACAAGTGTCGCTTTAATTGGACAGAGCGTCCAAAAACTCGTCGGATAGCTGATTATCCGGCATCTTTCGGCGCGCCGCACGATACGAATCCAGGAACTCCTATTTTCCACCCGGATATAGCGCATCGATGTATTTAGGGGATATAGCGCCCATTTTTGCTTCAAAAATGTGCGAATAGCGGCCGTTCACGTCCGAACAGCGGCGAGAAGGCCGGGAACGCCGACGAGTGTGATGGCTCTTCGGATGTTATAGGCGAGCGCCGTCAGGCTGAACTCGCCCCGAACCTTTTCCAGCCGTCGCATCAGGAACGCACCCTGATACATCCATTGCTTGATCGTGCCGAACGGATGCTCGACGGTATGCCTCCGCCGAAGGCCGTCTGCCCTGATTTGGTGATTGGCTTTATGTCCATGCCTTATGTCATGCGCTACAATCATTTCCCCTATTGAGGT
>NZ_SLVH01000011.1:0-180763 GCF_004342335.1 Rhizobium sp. PP-F2F-G48
GCAAACATGTCAGAAACGGGATGCTGTCGCCCGTCGAGTTCGAAAAGCAGCAGAAAACGTAACCCGAGGGTGTCTACGAAACGCGGGGCTATTCAGTACCGGTTTTTGATCGTGAAACTGAGATCGCTAGGGCCAAGGCGCGAATTACCCCACAGTCGGTCCGGGCTGTGATCGTCGAGGGAAACTACCTACTGCTAAATCGAGATCAATGGGCGACCCTGCACTTCGACGTCTCCCTGAAGCTTGAGGTTTATCGGGAGACGCTCAAGCGTCGGCTCATCGATCGGTGGAACGGTCTGGGGAAGTCGCTAGAGCAAGTCATTCTTCATGTTAAATCAAACGACATGGTGAATGTCGACCTTGTTCTGGGAAGTAGTCGCACAGCCGATTTTGTTATCGTTCACCACTGAACTAAGCAGCGAAATCCATGCAAAAGGGCATGATAACGAATATCTGGAGAACTGATATCAGATCCATGCTTGACCAACTCCACGAGATGACTGAACCGTGCCGTGTCTGCCGGAGGCAATTCGGGTGATGTCCGGACCCGACAAGCGGGTGGATCGACTTAGCATGCGCCAAAAACTGCTCAGAGACACCAAGCCACCTTTTCTGGTTGGAGCAGGGCGGTACGGCGTCTTTCGTCAGGATCGAGACGATCGTGCAACTGTGCGGTCGTCTGCCTTTGGTTGGCAAAGATATCTCCGAGCGGCTGGGCGCGACCCCGGCACAGTTAGCGTTGTCGGCACACTCGCTCCGAATATGCGTCCCGTGCCTGCACCAACGGTGTCGTTCAGGCGCCACCTCTAGCACGGTTGATCCAGGCAAAACTTCCGGGAAGCGACCTCAGTCGATGTGCTGGTTTTCAGAATACTGATCATCTTACGCTTTATCGGCAAACCCTGATCATGAGGCGAGCAAGACTGGATACACGCGTCAAATTTCCTGCCATTCGTCACCGGCGATAGCCGCATTGCCTTGGGTTCCGTAGGCTTGAGCAAGCCTGGCTCGGGACTCGTGTATAGGAGCGCTTTGAGGCTTGCCGAGCGCGACCATCTGCCGTTGCGGTGCCCGATTCGTTGGTATCTTCCCGATATTGAATTCACCAAGCATCTGCGCGATCCTGCTGACCTCTTGAACAAGTGCATGACTGGCGGCTGTAGATTCCTCTACCATAGCTGCGTTCTGTTGCGTGCCTTGGTCCATAGCGTTCACGGATGTGTTAACTTCCTGAAGAGCGATCGACTGTTCGCGTGCCGCTTCAACAATGGAATTGATATGCCGGTCGATCTCTTTCACCTCACCGACAATGATCGTCAGGGCTTTTCCGGTTTCGCCGACTAAGGCAACGCCACCTCTAACCTGCTCCCCGGAATTGTTTATTAGGTCCTTTATCTCCTTTGCCGCCTTGGCAGAACGCTGAGCAAGCTCTCTTACCTCTTGTGCAACGACAGCAAAACCCTTGCCCGCCTCTCCTGCACGTGCCGCCTCAACACCTGCGTTCAGCGCTAACAGGTTCGTCTGGAATGCGATTTCATCGATTACACTGATGATGCTTGAAATTTCGCGCGACGAGGTGTCGATTGCACTCATGGCCGAGATCGCCTGCTGAACAATCTCTCCAGATTTTTCTGCGCCGAACTTGGCCTTGGCGACCAACCGGCCTGCCTCGTCTGCCCGCTTGCTTGAATCTTTGACCGTCGTCGTGATCTCTTCCAGCGCTGCCGCGGTCTCTTCGATCGATGCCGCCTGTTGTTCGGTCCGTTTGGACAAATCGTCTGCGGCGACGCGCATTTCCTCGGCGCCGGCATGGATCTGCGAGGCGCTGGTGTTGATCTGGTGAATGGTGGCGGACAATTGCTCCATTGCATTGTTGAAATCATCACGCAGACGGTGGTAGGCTTCAGGCAGATTGTCGTCGATGCGGTAGCTGACATCCTTATCGACGATCGCTGACAGCGCCCTGCCAAAACAATCGCATACAAGGTTTTGCTCGGCTGCAATTGCTTCGGCCTGTGCCTTCTGCTTCGCGACTTCCGCCTCGTCAATATACACCGAAATCGCCAGATCCATGTCGAGCATCGCGGCCTTAACCAGACTAGCGAGTGCCTTGCCAAAGTCTGCGGGCTTCATTGTCTTCTTCGAAAAAAGTCCCGCTTTCGGAAAGATTTCCTCAACTGCGCTGGTGATCAGATGATCGAGAATGATCGCGTAGCCACCGATATACCATTGCGGCTCCAGTCCTATACGAGCATGTACTGACCCTATGGTCCGCACCTTGCTTACATAGTCATCGTTGAAGTTGCCGTCCGAGATGTTTACCCAATGTCCTTGCTGAGCGCCTTTGGCACGTGCGATGTGCTCTTCGGACGAGAAGAAGCGCTTGACCTCAGCGCTCTTCCGAAGCTGGGCGTAAAACTTGTCCAGGCCTCGTGGCAGCTCGCGCGCAACCAGGGTCTTCAGGGAACGGATACTGGCTCGACCGGCGGCATCGAGTTCCATAAACTCAAGACGACGCTCGATGTTCCGCGTCGTCGATGATCCACCACCCGACCCATCGCCCGTGTCCTGCTGAACATGCGGCGACGTATGAGTATGAGAGCTTTTCGACATTCGAGCCTCCTAGTTGGGCCGAGATTTTGGAAACGACACGACAACTCAACGCTACTGATCGGACATCAGAATTTTGGCTGGCGTCAGATACCGACCATGGTCTTATAAGATACGTCTACATGAGAATATTATCGTTTATAACCCATTAATATTGGTATTTGTTGATCGATGAAATGCGGGGTCATAAAACCTTTGTTTTGCCGTGATCCGTCCGTCGATGTCGTGGCGCCGTCAAGCGTTGACGCGTTCCTAATGCTGGACCATGATCTTGGGCGAGCCGTTTGATAAGATTGCAGCTGTAGCCCCCACGCTGGCAATGGTTTCCCGCAAGCCATTGCTGTCATACTCTTTACCTGGCATAGCGGCATGACCGCGCTGGCCCTCAAGAAGAGCCGGCGCCTTTGTTATCTTGCCCACCTAAACGGCGGCCCTACTTTGCTGTTAACGCTAGCAGATGAACGTGACCGGGCGACGCGTGCAAGGCTTTGGAGAATCCAATGATTGGCGATGAAGAACAGGACCTCCCCTCAGAGGCATCTCGTGTTTCCAGTGGCGGGTCTGGAACGGAAACACAGCATCTGGAAAGTGCCGTCTCGAAATCCCCGAGACGGAAGCCGAAAAATGCTGACCGTGGTGAGCCGACGACGCGTCAAATCAAACGTCACACGGCTGCAGAGCGCACCGACAAATTGCGACGTATTGAAGAGGCCCTTGGAAATGGCGGGGTTTCGCTAAAGGCTGCCGTTGAAGCCGTTGGGATTTCCGATCAGACCTATTACCAGTGGAAGCGGAGCGAGAAACCTGCGGAAGGCGCCTCAACGCCTAAACTTTCATCTCCGTCCAAGGCTGCCGCAACGCCATCCCTGAGCAATGAACTCGCCGACCTCATTGAACTTGAGGAAGAAAACCAAAGACTGCGCCAACTCCTTGGCGAAAAGCTTCGAGCAGAAAACGCCGAGCTCCGCAGACGCCTTGAGCTGGACTGATAATCCATATGCGTAGAAACCAACCGAACTTCGTGGTGGAATACAAAGGCGGTCGGCGCCCGCGAAAGGATTCAACCAAATCGATATGGGGCGGCGTCGACTTCAGTTCGTTTCAAAGCGAGATCGATAACGATCTCGCCTCGACACCGAGCGCCGATGTCATCTGTTGTGCTGACGACGAGCGCTCAAGTGCACGCGAACAATCAATGTCGCAGGAGCAACGCATTGCTCCAGAGGCCGCCGCTGACCCTCATCCTGCCTCGCCGGACGTTGAGCCCTTGTTGATCGAAGGCGATCAAAGTGACACGACCGGTCACCTCCTGCAACCGGAACGCGGGCTGAGGGAACAGATGGCTTCGGCTCCGGCAGCGCATCGGCAGCACGGACATTTCTCAGATGCTGACCGTCTGAGCGCAGACATCCGCCATAATGAAATTTACGCATCCAAAGAACGTCCGGCATCCGCAGTACCGATTTCGCGATCGCAGCTTGCCGAACTCGACGCTGAAAATGCGGTACTCAAAACGCATCTGAAGCAACGGCTTGTGGCAGAACATAGGCGCCTTATGCAGATGCTCGAACGGTTCTCAAATTAGATTTTCAATCCGTCTACGCAAGATCAGCGCAAGCTCGGAAATGGCCAACACCCCTTCCCCTGTTCGTGTCTAATACTAAGCACAGATGCGAGATCTTGTGCTGGCCACCGCAATGTGTCGCAATCTGCCCCCACGCGGAAAGGAGCTGAACGCGCACCGACCTTGTGCGATGCGCGTCAAAAATTGAGATCCAGCAAAATCGCTCCGGGCGATGGGCCGGTTCCAACTGCATAGAGCTAATTGGACACAAGATCGGCATCGAACCACTTTTCGCTCAACGCTTTGAGCTGCCCCGTCCGACGTAACTCCTGAAGTGCCGCATTGAAAAGCGTGGCGAGTTCTTTGTCGTCTTTCCTCAGGCCGATACCGATGCCCGGTCCAAACAGACCCCCGGATATCCGAGGCCCGTAGAGCGCAGCTTTCTGCCCGTCTGCGCTCTCAAGGAATGTCTTCCAGACGGAGTAATCCGCAAGCCCTCCGTCGATCCGACCGGAGACGAGATCGAGGTTGAGATTGTCCTGCTTGTCGTAAGTCCGGATCGTCACATCATCTCCCAAATAATCGCGAACAAAAGCCTCCGCATTCGTCGAGCCTTGCACGCCAATGGTTCGCCCGCTCAGGTTTTCCCTGAGCACCCGCAAGAGGGCATTTGAGGTGCCGGCTTGCGATAAATCGAGCTTCGCATCTGAATCCGTGGGTGGAAGTCCGAGGTCCTTCGAAACGACAAAGTAGTTCGATGTCAGCGCATAGGGATCCGAAAAGCCGATGACCTGCTTGCGTTTTTCGGTGATCGACATCCCCGCCATAATGGCGTCGAACTTGCCGACCGAGAGGGCGGGGATGATGCCATCCCAGGCTTGGGTCACGAATGTGCACCTTAACTTCGCCACGTCACACAGCGCCTTGCCCACATCGATGTCGAAACCGATGGGTGCGCCATTTGTATCGACGGCGTTCCACGGCGGAAAAGCGCCTTCCGTGGCAATGGTGATTGTTCTGTCCTGTGCCGGACCGATCGAAACAAGTCCGAGATAGATCGAAACTGCGAGCCCGATAGTACGCATGATTTTTCCTTCTCTGTCATCGTCAGGTGTAGATCCGCGGCACATGGTCCCGCAGGTTGGCGTAGAGACCCACGGCATCGGTGCCCCAGTCCTTGGCCAGTTCTTCAAGCGATATTCGCTCTCCTTTCTGGCAACCGAGCAGAACGACCTCGTCGCCGAAGCACGCGTCCGGAATTTGGGTGAGATCGATGCGTAGATGTTCGAGATGGGCCGGGGGAAGAAGTTGAGCGCGCCGCCCTCTCACGAGGGCGAAACTCGGTGTCTGGAGGTTGCGCGGGACGCCATCGCCCCAGCCCATACCAATGACGCCAATCCGCATGCCATCGCGAAAACCCGGCAGTTCGGGCAGCGGCCCGAGTGATGAATCTATTGCCTTAACGGATACCAAGCTCGTCGATATCTTCTTGAGTGCGGGTTCAAGATCGACGGTCCTCACCGGATACACAGCTTCCGGCAGGCCGAAAAAAAGAGCACCGGGATCGACGGCGTCGAAGTCCATCTCCGGGTAGGTGAGCACACTCTCGGTGCTCGACATCATCGTCATGGGAGCGGGCAGGCCGGATCGGCCAAGCTCCTTCAACAGCGCGTTCATCCGAGAGAGCTGCGCCAGTGCATGCGATCGTGTCTGCCCGGGAAGCTCGCTTACATGAGCGTAGATGCCTTGGAGACAGAGAGTTTGTGAGCCTCTGACTGCGGAAATAAGGTCGATGGCGGTCCCTGGTGTTGCACCAGCGCGAAAGAAGCCGAGGTCGATCTTGATGCAGACCGGAAGCCTGCGAGCGACGGACTGCCACTGGGCAACTTCATCAAGGCTGGAGATCGTCACAGTGAGGTCAAGATCTTCGAGAAGGGCGACACTTAGGGGCGTGGCGCCGGGGTAGAGAAGGATAGCTTCCCGCACGCCGGATGCGCGTATCTCGACCGCATCCAAAACCGAGGCGACCGCAAACCCGGACACACCCTCCAGTGCCAGAGTCCGCGCGACAGGGCCGACGCCGCATCCATAGCCATTTCGTTTGAGACAAGCGTAGATCCTGACGCGGGTCGCAAGGTGGTTCCGAAGCGCCCGGTAGTTGCGTCGTATCGCGCCAAGGTCGATCTCGTACCATGTGCCACGTAGCGTGGCCGCGGAGAGATAGGCGGGATCCAGAGCACCAATCGGGTGGAGGGCGTCTTTTCTCACAGGATTGCCCCTTTGCTTATCGGCTGAACGCTGGAGGCAATGATTGTATCGCGCTCAGAATTTCGACGCTGTCTATGCCGCGAGCCCGATTTCTCGAGAACCCCAAAGAGACGCGTGACTGCGAAGGTCAATGCCAGATAGACGATCGCCGCCGACAGGAAAACTTCATATGGAGAAAAGGTCTGGGCCACGATCTTACGTGCGACGCCGGTCAGTTCCATGAGAGTGACGGTGTTGGCGAGCGAGGTCGCCTTGACCATCAGGATCACCTCGTTGCTGTAGGCTGGAAGGCAGAAACGGGCGGCGATCGGGAGAACGATCCGTCGTGTCCGCAGCGTGTAACCCATGCCCAGCGCTTTGGCGGCCTCGACCTCCCCTGTCGGCACGGCGTTGATTCCGCCGCGAAGGATCTCGGTGGAATAGGCTGCGTGATTCAGCGAAAAGGCAATGAGGGCGCACCAGAGCGGGTCGCGAAGGACCGGCCAGGCGATGCTTGAGCGGACCCAGTCGATCTGGCCGAGACCGTAATAGACGAGAAAGAGTTGGACGAGCAACGGCGTGCCGCGCATGACATAGGTGAAGGCAAACACAGGCGCCGACAGCCAAAATGACCGAGCCGTACGAAGGAGTGCGAGTGGAATTGCGAGCGTGAGCCCGACGAAAAGCGAGACCAGCGTCAGGATGAGTGTCAGCGTTGCTCCCTCCATCAGCACGGGCAGGGAGCTTATGATGAGTGACCAGTTCATGATCTTAACCCCTCACAGGCATGTTGACGCGACGCTCAAGCATCGCCAACAGGATGAGCGACGCGGTTGTCAACGCGAGGTAGATTGCTGCGGCAGCCGAGTAAAAGGTCAGCGGGTCGCGCGTGGAGCCAGCGGCCATGCCGGCCTTTCGTGTTAGATCGTCGAGCCCGACGACCGAGATCAGCGCCGTATCCTTCAGCAGCGTGAGCCAGAGGTTCCCAAGTCCAGGCAAAGCATGGCGCCACATTTGCGGCAGGACGATAAGCCACAAGACGTGCGCTTTCGTCAGACCGAGCGACCGAGCGGCTTCGGTCTGTCCTTGCGGAACCGCCAGGATCGATGCCCGAAACACTTCGGTCGCATAGGCGCCAAACACAACTGTTAAGGCCAGGACACCGGCGGCAAATGCATTAAGCTCAGCGTGCTGTCCAAACAGAGCAGTGACGGCAACGCCACCACCAAAATACAGCATCAAAATTATCAGGAGTTCCGGCACGCCGCGGACGATTGTCGTGTAGACACTCGCCGCGCGTCTGAGGAAAGAGACGCCTGACAATTTGGCACCAGCGCCGAGCAGGCCGACGACGAGCCCGCAAACCAGGCTCGTTACAGCCACTTTCAGAGTTACGGTCGCTCCAACGAGCAGCTGAGGGCCAAAACCGAAGAGATCGATCACGCGAAAGGCTCCGTGGGATGCGAGGAGAGAAACTGCCTCAACCGTGCGGAGTTCGTATGGGCGAAGAAGCATGCGGGCGTCGCGCGCTCTTCGATCCGACCTTTGTGCAGGAAGACGACTTCGCTCGATACCTGCCGTGCAAATCCGATCTCATGCGTGACGATCAACATGGTCCGGCCGTCTTCAGCAAGGCCGCGGATAACCCTTAGGACTTCGCCAACCAGCTCCGGATCGAGCGCGGATGTGGGCTCGTCAAAGAGGAGGACGTTCGGTTCCATTGCGAGCGCCCGCGCGATAGCGACGCGCTGCTTCTGCCCGCCGGAGAGTTGAGCCGGATAAGCACTCCGCTTGTCGGAGAGTCCAACGCGCGCCAGCCAATGTTCTGCCTGCTCGATGGCTTCTCGCCGCGCAAGGCCGCGGACATGGATCGGCGCCTCGATGACGTTCTGGAGGACGGTCTTCTGTTCCCAGAGATTGAAGCTTTGGAAAACCATGCCGAGCCGTCGACGCAGGAAGCTGATCTGTCTGGAGGGGGTTGTCTCTGGTCCGCCGATCACCTGATCGTCTGCGAGCCAAATTTCCCCCGCGTCAGGTATTTCCAGGCAGTTCAGGCAGCGAAGAAAGGTACTCTTGCCGGAGCCGCTGCTTCCGAGGATCGAAATCACTGCACCCGTCTCCGCTGTCAGATCGATGCCGCGGACGACGTCCACGAGGCCGAACCGCTTATGCAGGCCGATGACGCGCAGAGCCGGTGGAAGGCCGGGAGATAGATCTTGCAATGGCGCCGACCGTTTCATGCCTCTTCGCTCCCACCGTTTGGATGGACAAGTTTTGGCAGATGCGGCCCCTAGCTGATTGCAGTTCCTTGACGGAGTTACAGAATCTTATCACTCCTTAAAGGCAATGGCCGGCTGGAGAGCGGCGCGGTATTCAGAAGGGGTCGTGCCGACGGACCGACGAAAATTATTTGAAAGATGGCTCGAGCTTGAGAACCCGCAGTCCAGCGCAATGTCGGTAAGGCATCGTCGGGATCGGCCGAGAAGATCCTTGGCTCGTTCAATGCGCCGGTGAAGAATATAAGCGTGGGGAGGGGTGCCTATTGTCTCCTTGAACGCGCGGCAGAAATGCGGAACACTTAGGCCTGTGAGCGTTGAGAGTTCGGTCAAGGACAAATCCCCAGAAAGATTCTCATCGATCTTTCGAAGGATCCGGTTGAGGTTTGCGGTCGACAAACCCCCGGTCCGCCTCGTTGTGATGAGACCTTCCTTCCGCGCGAGCTGCGCGATGATCGTGACGGCGAGCCCTTCGACGAGAAGCTTCGCATACGGATTTTCGCCTGCGAGCTCCGAGCCGATTGCGCGAATTGCTTGCGCGATAATCGGATCGACATGTCCGAGATCGGGTGAAAAGGAAGGTAAGGCGCGTGATGCGGTCTCTTCGACGCCTTTGACGAAGCCGACTTCGATCGAGACCGCGAGGTAGGATGCGGTCGCCGCTCCCACTTCCCATCCTTGCCAGCGACAGCCTGCCGGAACGAACAGGACGGCCCCAGGCCGCCGTCGAACGAAAGAAGCACGGCGTCCATCGAGAAAATACTCTCCCTGTTCTGCCTCGCCCTGAAGATTGAGCAGGATCAGGTGTCTGGACGACAGGGAGGCCGTCTCTTCCTTGCCGAGGCCGGTTCGGTGAACATGTTCGGCATGGACCGCTCCCCAGTTTCGCTCTCGCCGCCGCAGGCTTCGGCATGCACCATCCTTGAAGAGCGCCGCACGCGGAGGTGCAACCTCCCGAAAGAGCTGGCTTTGGTGTGTTGGGAAGGCTTTGCCGTCGGGAGCCGAACCACGGTCCATCCTCGATCACTCCCGGGGATAGAGAGTTTGTCGCGGTGCGCCCCCGCGAAACTCGCTTAACCTCCGAATGATCGGGGAGTTCGAAACCGTCTGTGACAGCCCTGCGGCCTTTAGTTCCGGGGAACCTGGACATACGCCACAGGCTCCCCGACCCAAAGGTCAGAGAGTTCGATGCTGAATCGACCAGCATCAGTCGCACAGAGAGGTTTCGACGCCCCAAGGCAGCGCGTACTGCCTCGCTGAATAGTTTAGTCGAGAAGCATCAGCACTGCCAAGGGATTTTGATCGGTAGCCGCCAGAAATGGGCGGCGTTTGTCAGCTTCTGGAACGGCCAAGAATGGCGAACGTAACAGTCCCGAAGACGAGAGCGGCCGCATAAAGCTGAAAGAGGGCGGCGACACCTGTTCCTTTCGGAGCAAGGGAGATCGACGCAAACAGCGCAAGGCCCAGCACAACGCAGCCGCAGTGCACCCAGCCCTTCGCGCGTCCAAGGTGGCTGGATGGAATAGCCGACTGAAGCTGCATCTCGGCTGCGGCCCGCCCGAGATTGTAAAGGGCGCCGAGTACCACGAACAATCCGATGACGCTCGGAAGAGACGCCAGCGTGAGGACAAAGAAGCTCAGTGCCGCAAGGGTGAGACAGGTGATCTGGATACTCTCCAGCCCGGCGGACCGCGCGACCCGTGCGATCATGATGGCGCCGATGACCGAGCCAATCGACCAGGCGCCCTCCACCATCCCGAAATCCAGGGCAGTACCAACGAGCTCATCCCGAACGAAGCCGGCCGCAAGCACGCTGACGATCAGGCCTGTCGAATAAAGGAGAGAATAAAGGGACCCGATGCGCAACACATCCATTTGATCGAACGCCTGCACAGCGGATGGGAATTGGGGATCCGCGCTGCGCCGGTCGCCGGAGGTCGCTCCAGCCATGAATAGCCCGCCCGCGAGAAATGCCGCACTGAGCGACAGGAAAGCCGCGGATGCCGTTGACGCATGGAGCATCACGCCGACTAGGATAGCAGCGCATAACGCGCCCGCTTGCATGATAAAGAAGACGGCGGCATTGCGCGCAGCCAGCGTCAGTGTGATGCCGACCGTTGGGATCATGGCTTGCGACGACGTCAGCGACAGGCGGTCTCCTACCGCATACAGAACAGCAGAGATCCAGATAACATGCTGCGTTGCGGTTTCAGGTTGCGTCATCGCAACACAGATCATGGCTGCCGCGTGTGCTGTGTCGGCGACCATGCAGATTTTTCGGCGATTACAATGATCTGCAAGCCAGCCGGCAGCGGGGCTGGCGATCAATTCCGTCATGCTCACGAGGAGAAAGAAATTCGCAACCGCCGCACTGCCATCCCCGCCTGCCACCAGCAGCCAGGCGCAGACAATCTGATAGCCGGTTCTAGCGAACGACGAGGCGAAGATGCTGGCGAGAAACCAGCAGAAGCCATCTTCTGTCAGTGCTGGAAGTAGTCTGAATCCGAAGCGGACCATCGATTACCTCCGTTTGTGCTCACATGCGGTCGTGCTGGCGCGCGCGAGATGATCCGTTTGCGGCTTTCATCATCGTGCGGACAAGACATGGTCATCAGCTCCGCCAGATCCGCCGGAACTCCATCGGGCCGACACCGACGGCTTTCTTGAAGGCGACGGTGAAATGGCTGGGGCTTGCAAAACCGCAGTCTGCCGCGATCGCTGTTGCCGGAAGTTCCGTGGTGCGCAGCAGATCCACCGCTCGCTGAATCCTCAGACGAGCGATAAATTCGAACGCCGTTTGTCCTGTTGCCTGCTTGAACGCACGTAGGAAGTGACGACGGCTTAGACCGATCTCATTCGCTATTTCAGCCAGCGTGGGCGGGTTCGAGAAACGCGCCTCCATAAAGGCGGTCACACGCTTGAGGTCAAAAGCTCTCAGCCCACCCTTGGCTCTGTCCAAGCCGACGCCGCATCGTCTCATCATCTGCGCGATCAGCTGAGCAGCCTGACCCTCCACCATGACCGGACTGAAGACGTCTTGGAGTTCGAGCTCTGCCGCAATTCGCTGCAGAGCCTGCTCGATAAGCTCATCACGCAAACCCACCACCGGCTTTAGCGCATTGGCTGTAACGGGAAGAGCCGCGAAGCGCGCGAAATCGGCCTTGATCGAAACATGCAAATAGGCGCCTGTCGCGTCGCCTTCGTCCCAGCCTTTCCATTCGCTGCCCGCAGGCAGAAAAATCACAGAGCCGGGCTCACGCGGAGCGAAGTCGACACGGCGACCATTGATGAAATCCTCACCTGTGCAGGCTTTGCCCTCTATATTCAGCAGGAACGCATGACCAACAGAAGCGATTTCGTTTTCCTGACGCCCCAGGCCGGTGCGACGCACGATATCCGCGCGGACGGCGCCCCATTCAGCACGATTGTGGACGACACTACTGCATCGGGATCGTCGGTAGGCGATCGGATGAAACTCAAGCGCTTCGGCCAATATGGACGAACCCCCATCATCAGTGATGCATCGCTCATATAGCTGAGCGCATTTTTCTTCAATTGAAAGTAGTCCCGGATGGTGTTTCATGGCCCTCTAATGAAAGCATGGCGCTCAGATGAAAGCGCGCTCCGTGTTCATGGCCTATGGTCGGCATCGGCTGCTTCGCAGTTCTTGAGCGTTCGGGACCGGAGTGGTCCTGCGGCCAAGCGACTGGGGGCCGCGTGCACGGGAGATCCTATAATCGTGGCGTCTGATTATGAAAAATTCCTCGAAGAGTGCGATCGCGCGCCGCGATTGAATGGCATGGCTGAATTCTTCGAAAACGCCGCTGCTGGCCGACGAGACGTGCCACACGTCAGGCCCGCTGTTGACATGCGCCTTATGCCTGCGGATCCGTCGCTATATCGCTTCGTTGAGCGCCATGCTCGTCGGCAAGGTCAGTTTGATCAGCATTATCACGCCAGCATCCCATACCGTCTGGAAGAGGAGTGCAGGATGGGTCATGCTATTTTGTGCTACAGCCAAACCCGCTCCAGGAAGCTCAATTTTTACAGCTTGGGCACGGCTGAAGGAACCATGGCGCGCACGCTATCCGAGTTAACTGACGGAAAGATCAGGTCTCTCTCCTGCAGTCCAACGGAGGCCAACCGCGCCAGCTTCCTGGCATTCGGCTCGCCACCTAATGCGCACTTCTTTCTTGGCCCCTTCCACCGACTGACGAAAGAGTATCTTCGGAATGAACCGGACTTGGCCATATTCGAGGAAGGGTTTGACGTCATCTTGGAGGACACGACCTTCCAGATGTACTCCCCAAATCGGCGTAGTCAGCTTGCTTTCGTGAAACAGCACCTCAAACCCGATGGCATTCTGCTGCTCGTCGAAAAGTTCCGGGCAGAGGACAATGCCGACTACCATCGGCGCGAATTGCAGAAGGATTTTGGCTTTAAGGCGCGTTACTTCGACGCTTCGACCATTGAGCGAAAAGCACGGGATGTCTTATCGACGATGTACGGGGGTGAGATCACGCTGAGTGAGATGGCAACTGCGATTCTCAGTTTGTTTCAGTACTGCATGATCACCTGGAATAGCGGTAATTTCTACGGGCTTGCGGCAAGTGACAGTGAGGAAAACCTCTACCGCTATCTGTCCTCAATGATCGCGCCCGCTGTACCAGGTGAATACGTCTACAAGCCTGAGCCGTATTCTGACCTTGGTGACGTGCTCGCGTTTAAGGACGATCGACCCCCCGCGTGATCGAAGGACACTTCGTATGTTCATGGCGCATCCTCCAGGTAGAACTATGGCCCTGGTCTCCCCGCCCCAGCTGTTAGAGCGTTCTATGCCAAAGCGCGTAACATCCCAGGACGCAAGCGCACCACTGCGAGTGAATGCCGGCAACGATGTCCTTGCGTTGGTGATTGACCGGTTACACCGGAGGCTCCCCGCGATCGTCGATCTGCATGCCGTACTCGGTATTTTTCTGGTCATTATGGATATGTCACGATCCGCCGGAACGCTTTCGCTGGCCGCATTGGAACGGGTTGCCGGGCCACGCGAACATTTCAGATCTCATATCGAGGCCCTGGAATGCTCCGGGCTCATCTCGATCGACGTCGATTGGGATTCCATTAGTGAACGACATGATAGTCTCACGATCTCCGATCAGCAACTTCTCGACGTCTGGCGTCAGGCATCCAGAGGTCTTTGACGATAGCCGATCTCCGTCTCGGCGGTCGGACGCCCGGTAGAGAGATGTTTCCGACATTGAGCAATGCTACGCATAGCTCTACGGGAAGATCGGTCGGGACTGGTAGACGATGCCCAACCGGATAAAGGTCGGAAGGATCTGGCCCCGATTGCGTCCATGGACCTGAGCGTGGCTGGAGTCGACATCCAAGTCGATGCAGAGGTGGAGGAAGCCGTTCGCTGGTAGGTCGATCATGGATCAGGGGCTAGACTTCCAATACAGCGTTTTTACCGACCACCTTGGGAGGGTGGATAGCCAGAAGTGGTCGGCGAATAGACCGCAACGTACTGCTCCGGTCGTCTCTAGCAGGACGTAATATATATTGCGTCTGATAAGGGGGTGGCTCGTCAAGCGACGGTTGAGGCGCCGACGGATCCGCATTGACGCTGAATACCTTTCGGCATCCGATCCACAGCATGCCTATTACGAGGCTCATCGACGAATGGCCAGAGCTCGAAGTGCGGGCAGGAATGGACTTCACGGTCGTGCTAGACATCGCTGACGCCGAAATCCAAGCGCGCACAACATCATAACCATCGCCGAACTCCGACGCTGCAACTTTTAGGGTCTTCTTGTTGGCGTGAGGCCGCGCCGGGAGGATGCGTGTCGCGTTCGAGCGGCTATCCAACAAGATCCGTGCCGAGACCGCGTCAGGGAAAGGCGTGCAGCTGCATCGGACACCTCGCAAGCAAGCCCGACCCGCTCTTTTTGGATGGCGTTCCTGGTCCATTCCCGGCCTTCCACGATCAACCCGCTTCGGGGTCCGCTACGCAAGCGTGCGGCCGCTTCCGGCTTCGCCTCTGCGGTGATCGCGGCCGGGCAAGGACACTGACGGAGCCATCGAGCGGGGATCGGCCTCGCTTCCCAAGATGGAACCCTCAGATGTCGCACGATTTTTCCCTCGCACAGTCGCACGCCTTCGCCCTTGCCCGCATCCTCATGGTTCCGGTCACACTCTTCCGGGTCGACGGCGAATTCGCCGTCCTGCCAAGCGACGAGCTCGACAGCGCCGACGTCGAAACGCTTGCCGAGTACGATCCTTTCGAATTCGGCCCGGCTCATTGAGCCGGGTTCGCCCTTCCGGGGGCGTGCCGCCGGCGTCCGGACAGCCGCAAGGGAGGCTTTGCCGCGGACAAGGCCGTGCGGTTCCCGCCCGCCTTGCATGCCCGCGCCCTTGCCCCCGGCCGTTCGCCGCGGCGGGACGGAGCGGCTTCCGCAGTTCCGCGGAAAAGATAGGCTGGAATGAAAGGAGGACCGGGCTGGAGAGTACCGGTGAACGCAATGGAAAAAAGGGATATCGAGGATTTGCGCGGCCGGGTGGCCTGCGCCGCCGTGCTGGAGAAGGCCGGCTTCGCGATCGACGTGAAGGAAAGCACCCGGCGCGCGATCAAGCACCGGCGCGGCGCCGAGATCGTCATCGTCATCCATGACGGGCGCGGCTGGTTCGACCCGCTTTCCGACGCCAAGGGCGACCTGTTCTCGCTGGTCATGCACCTCGATGGCGTCGACTTCGCGGAGGCCGTGACGCGGATCTCCGATCTGGTCGGCTTCGTCGCGAGCGAGCCAGCCTGGAAGCGCCAGTCCCGCACGAGCGATCCGGAGGCCTCTGTTCCCGACCGCTGGACGACGCGCCGCAAGCCGTGGCCCGGATCTGCGACTTGGCGCTACCTTTCGGAGGTACGGTTTCTCCCCGATGCGATCATCCGCGCCGCGCTCACCCAGGACGTCCTTCGCGAAGGTCCCAAGGGTTCCATGTGGGCGGCGCATATCGACGAGGGTGGCGCCGTGACCGGCTGGGAGGAGCGCGGCCCCGATTGGCGCGGCTTTGCCAGCGGCGGCGCCAAGACGCTGTTCCGTCTCGGTCCACCCGATGCCGAACGCTTTTGTGTCACGGAAGCGGCGATCGATGCTATGAGCCTCGCCGCGATCGAGGGCTTGCGGGAGGACACCTTCTATCTCAGCACCGGCGGCGGCTGGTCGCCGGCGACGGACAGGGCCATTCGCGCGTTGGTCGCCCGACCAGGCGCGCAGCTCGTCGCGGCGACCGACGCCAACAGCCAAGGCGAGGCCTTCGCTGCCCGCTGCCAAGAGATAGCGGAAGGGGCGGATTGCGGCTGGCTGCGGTTGCGGCCGTCGGCGGAGGACTGGAACGCGGTGCTGAAGACGAAAGGGATCGAAGAGCGGAAAAGACGAGAGGAGGGACGGGGAAGAAGGGGAGGGAAAACCCGGCCGCCGCATACCCGCCGGCCGCGTCAAGGGTGAAGCTTCGCCCGGCTCCGCCGGCCCTTGACCCGACCGGACGGAATGGCGGCCGCGGGGGATGGGTCCGGAAGGGCTGAAGAGGGATGAGCGGTCAGGTGGATCGCTTGGCGCTTGCAGCCCGGACAGGCCGAAGGAGCCGCCCCTGATGCAAAGACCGTTATTCCGTTCCATCAAGATCTTTCAGGGCGTCGCGAAGCGCCATGAGATGTACCGCCTGTTTGATCGCCACGCGCAGGATCCGGATATGAAATGCCGTCGCTCCGGCGTGCTGCATGCCGGCGAATGGTTCGAGATCGGCGAGGCCGAGCACGACCATATGTTCGAGATCCTGCCCCCGCTCTGGATGCGCGGCGACATGTTCGCGATGCGCGAGTTTCTCGCGGGCGACGTCACGAACGTCTTCTTCACGCTCAGTATCGACGGGCGCATCCGTTGGTTTCATGGCTATTGCGATCTCTCCGACAGAACTTCACCGGATCGGATGAAGACCGCGATTGTCGAGCGGGAGACGAGGCCCGTCCGGGCGATGACGCGCGAGGAACGGCTCGAGCATATCTGGAGCGCGACCCATGACGATTATCGCGGCTATGCCGGTTCACGCTGGCCCCAAGCCCTGCGCGGGACGCGCACGGTCCTGCTCTATGGCGACGGCACTTTCCTCAAGCGTCTCGACGATCTGACGGAGGCGGAGATCGCTGCCAAGCTGCCGGTGCAGCTCCGCCATCTCCCTGATGCTGTCGCCGCGTGAGAGGAGGGTGCTCGAGCGGATGATCCTGTCTCGACCGATGGCCTCGGCTTGATCGCCGAAAGCCGGGAAACCCGTGCCCGAGTGCCATCGCTCGCCGGTTTCGCCGGCTGGGACGGATTTGCCTGGCTCTTTCTGACCACTGGCGGGCCGACCGACGCGGTCATGCCCTGACCTTTGGAACCATCCCCTTCACCCGCCCACGCTCTGTCGCCTGCCGGCTCTTCCGGCGGGGCGACAGTGCGCGCCGTTCATTCAGGAGAATTTCCATGTCTCACGACGATCCCTTCACGCTCGACCTCTTCGGCAGCTCGTCGCTGTCCTCCGGCTTCCACCTCGGTGTCACGGCCTTCGCGCCGGGGCCGGATTTAGCGCCCGACGATGACGATCCACCACCTGCTTCTCCAGCGGCGGCGCTCACGCCTTCGGCGAGCCGACGGGCGACGGCTGCCGTCTCACGGGAGCGCGGCGAGAATTTCCACCTCGACGGCGTGCGTGGCCTTGCCCGCTCCTGGAAGGCGCGGGCTCGCGACGCGCTGGCCGCTATCCGGCTTGCCGCCGAGATCGAGGGCGCGGTGCGTCCGGCCACCCGGGCGAGCAGGAGAAGCTCATCTGCTTTACAGGCTTCGGCGCCTCGGAGCTTGCGACCCGCATCTTCCGCCGCCCCGGCGAGGATGGTTTCGCCAAGGGTTGGGAGGAAATCGGTTCGGAACTGGAGACTGCCGTCTCGGCCGCGGACTATGCCTCGCTCGCCCGCTGCACCCAGTATGCCCAATTCACGCCGGAGTTCATCGTGCGGGCAATCTGGGCCGGGCTCCAGCGGCTGGGATGGCGGGGAGGGCGTGTGCTGGAGCCGGGGATCGGCACGGGCCTCTTCCCGGCCCTGACGCCGGAGGCGCTTCGAGCCGTCAGCCATGTCACCGGCGTCGAGCTTGATCCGGTGACCGCCCGCATTGCCCGGCTTCTCCAGCCCCGCGCCCGCATCCTTGCCGCCGACTTCGCTCGTATCGACTTGCCCGCTGCGTTCGATCTCGCGATCGGCAATCCGCCCTTCTCCGAGCGGACGGTCCGCAGCGATCCGGCCTTTAGCAGACTCGGCCTCAGGCTGCACGACTACTTCATCGTCAAGGCGATCGACCGGCTGAAGCCGGGCGGGCTTGCCGCCTTCGTCACCTCGAGCGGTACGATGGACAAGGCGGATGCCCGCGCCCGCGAGACGATCGCCGGGCAGGCCGATCTCGTCGGTGCGATCCGGCTGCCCGAAGGCAGCTTCCGGCGCGACGCCGGCACGGACGTCGTGGTCGATATCCTGTTCTTCCGCAAACGCCAGGCGGGGAAGCCTGAGGGCGATCAGACATGGCTCGACATCGACGAGGTCCGCGCCGCGACCGGCGAGGAGGGCGCGATCCGCGTGAACCGCTGGTTTGCGCGGCATGCGGATTTCGTGCTTGGCGACCACGCGCTGACGTCGGGTCCATTTGGCGAGACCTACACGTGCCAGCCCCGACCGGACGCCGATCTGGCAACCGCCCTCGACGACGCCATCCTCTCTCTTCCGGAAGCCCTTTACGACGGCGAACCCGAGCCCATCGATGCCGACGACGACGCTGACGTTACCGAGCCCGTCCGCATCGGCACGGTCGCCGATGGCGCAACGATCCGCGAGGGCAGCTATCTGGTCGATGTCCGGCACGGCCTGATGCAGATCGTGGACGGCATCCCCGTCGCGGTTCCCACACGCCGGGGCCGAAGCGGTGATGGCCTGCCGGAAAAGCATGTCCGGATCATCCGGAAACTGATCCCCCTCCGCGACGCTCTGCGCGAGGTGTTGAAGGCGCAGGAACTGGACCGGCCATGGCGCGATGCGCAGGTCCGGCTCCGCATCGCCTGGAGCGCATTCGTGCGAAGCTTCGGCCCGATCAACCTGACCGTGGTGTCGAGCAGCGAGGATGCCGAGACCGGCGAGGTGCGCGAGATCCACCGCCAGCCCAACCTCATCCCCTTCCGCGACGATCCCGATTGCTGGCTGGTCGCCTCGATCGAGGACTACGACCTCGAGACGAACATGGCAAAGCCCGGACCGATTTTTACCGAGCGGGTGATCGCGCCGCCCGCGCCACCGGTCATCACGTCCGCCGCCGACGCGCTCGCCGTGGTGCTCAACGAACGCGGCCATGTCGATCCCGACGATATCGCCGAACTGCTGCATCGGCCTGTGGAGGACATCGTCGCGGAGCTTGGAGGCGCCATCTTCCGCGACCCGTCCGACGGGTCCTGGCAGACGGCCGACGCCTATCTCTCCGGCCCCGTCCGCGACAAGCTGAGGGGGGCTGAAGCGGGCGCGGCTCTCGATCCCGTCTATGAGCGCAACGTCGCCGCGCTCAAGGCCGTGCAGCCTGCTGACCTCAGGCCCTCCGACATCACCGCGCGTCTGGGTGCGCCGTGGATACCGGCGGTCGATGTCGTGGCCTTCGTCGCCAAGACGATGGGCGCGGAGATCCGCATCCATCACATGCCGGAGCTTGCGTGCTGGACAGTCGAGGCGCATCAGCTCGGATACAGCGCCGCCGGCACGTCCGAATGGGGCACCGACCGCCGCCATGCCGGCCAGCTTCTCTCCGACGCGTTGAACTCGTCCGTCCCGCAGATCTTCGACATCGTGAGGGACGGAGACAGCGAGAGGCGGGTGCTGAACGTCGTCGACACGGAGGCGGCGAAGGAGAAGCTCTCGAAGATCAAGACGGCCTTCCAGTCCTGAGTCTGGTCCGATCCCGACCGGACAGACCGTCTGGCCCGGATCTACAACGACCGCTTCAACAACATCGCCCCGCGGGCCTTCGACGGATCGCATCTGCAGCTGCCCGGCGCCAGTGGCGCCTTTCAGCTTTATGGCCATCAGAAGCGCGGCATCTGGCGGATCGTCTCGGCAGGCTCGACCTATCTGGCGCATGCGGTCGGCGCGGGAAAGACGAGGACGATGGCCGCCGCCATCATGGAGCAGCGAAGGCTCGGCCTGATCGCCAAGGCTATGCTGGTCGTGCCCGGCCATTGTTTGGCGCAGGCTGCCCGCGAGTTTCTGGCGCTCATGTCCGCACAGCACATCCAAGATCTCGCGCCGCTCGGCGCGATCATCCACTACGCCGACGGTATGGCAAGACCGCCCGCGCATCACCGGCGCAAGCTCGAGTTCTGGGAGAACACCAACAATGCCGGACAGCTGATCCGCAAGCAACCGGGAGGCCATCGCGGAATCGAGGGGTTTTCGGCGACGTTCACGCTCCACAAGGGCGATCTCGGTCAGGGCGGGATCATCCTCGTCCGGGTGCACGAGACCTTCGATATCCGCAGCCGCCTGACCTTCACGATCATTGAGCGTCCCCGGATTGGTTCGGTGCGCGTTCTTTCAGGCGAAGGCGACGATCGGGAGCTTCTGCATCTCGCCGACGATCTCACCGCGGCGGAGCGGTGGCGTGAGCTCAGTGGCTATCGTCAGGCGGTGCTCGATCCGGTCACGGCTGACGAGCATGCCGCCGATGTTGTCGAGGGGAGGGCTGTCGCATGACCGGCGCAACGTTGGACTCCGCTTCCGACGCCGTCGTTACCTTCGGGCGCACGGCCGACGGACTGGTGGCCGCGCGCGTCGCCAACGACGCCTTCGTCATGGTCCCCGGCCGGATCGGTGGCTTTTACCTTGCCACCGGTTGGCGGCTCTCCGGGGTCATCGAGACGTGGACACGGTCTGACGTCTACGGCCATGGCGGCGATCTCGCGGATGAAGCCGACTTCCGCCTTCATCTCGACCGGCATCTCGACGACCGCCGCGAGCGCTTGGCGCTCGCCCGACGCGACGTTCGCACACCGGACGGACCGTCCGGATTTGTTGGATGGCAGGGGAGGCGCGCGCGATGATGCGGCACCATCCTCACCCCGGAAAGCTCGATCCCGGCGCGCTCGCCCGAATGGAGGAGGCACGGCGGCAGACCCGGCACCAGCTGGACCTGATCGAGCGACAAATCGTTCGCGCCATGACGGCGGCGATGCCCGCGCTACGCGACAGACGCCAGCGTTCCTGTCGCGACAGGTCGCCCGACCCGGCCGCCTTCATGCGGCGCTATCGCGAGATCCTCTCCGCCATCACGGCCGAGCGGCAACCCGAGATCGATGCGCTGTCGCGCAAGCTCCCCGGCCAGGATCAAGCCATCGAGCACTGGCGACGTCGCCTGCTGTCAGCGCAGTCCGCCGCGTGAAAGCCGTGCGATCTGACCTCCGTCGTTGAGCAGATCCGACGGAAGGACATCATGCCGGTTCCCGACGATCGAGGCGACCTGTTGCATTGTGCCAGAGCCGAGGCCGGTCAGCGTCGGGCGGCGGTGGCCTGTGCTGGCCTTATCGGTGCCCCTCTCTTCCGACTCCACCATCTCGACCGGCATTGTGGACGCGTCGCGGACGCCCCGGTCGCGGCGGGAAGGCGGCCTCCGAGCGAGGCGGGTTGGCGTGAAGGTCAGGTCGACCGGACCTTGATGACCTTTTCCGCTCGAGACTGCCCGGGGAGGCTGGCAGTGGCCGAGCGGCTCCCTCACCACGCCCTGGCGTGATCCCTTCTCGATCCCGGCTTCCCGTTTCCGGCCCATGTCGGTCTCCCCTCCGGTTTGCTGCGGTCTGAACCGGCGGCCGTTGGCTTCAAGGCCGCGTGCCGCGCCGCGGGGCGGCCGGGTCCCGCCGATCTCGCAAAGCGCACCCGCGTCCCGCGCAAGGGCTCAAAGTGCCCTGCTTGGCCGCAAGCCCGCTCCGCTCGCCTGGCAGAACCCGGACCCTGAAGCCCCCGTCTTCCGCCGGTTCCTGGTGACCGCACCGAAGGGAAGACCGGCAAGGGCCGGAGCTGCTTCGGAAACGACCCTCGAAAGGATCACACCATGGCCAAGGCTGCACGCTCTACTGCCTCCTCCAACGCCCGCGTTGTCCAGCTGCGCAAGGGTACGACCCTCGAAATGGTCCGGCTCGCCTGCCCGGACGCAACCCAGGCCAGCCTCATCTCGGAAAGTTTCGGCCTGCCCCTCCTCGACAGCGACGGCATTCGCGACCGGCACGAACGCCTGCTGATCGAAACCGCCGAGGCGATGCGGGAGGGCGTTGGCGACCGGGCGATGCAGATCCACCTCCAGCGCATCGTCGGCGCCTTTGTCGGCTCGGCCTATGGTGCCGGGCAGTTCTACTCCCGCGCCGTGACCGAGGCGCGCGACCTCACCGCCAAGCTTGCCAACGACACGCGCGACGAGGATCTCGACGGTCCCGCCGGCTTCCAGAGCGCCGCG
The DNA here is from genome assembly GCF_004342335.1 of Rhizobium sp. PP-F2F-G48. Classification (NCBI taxonomy): domain Bacteria; kingdom Pseudomonadati; phylum Pseudomonadota; class Alphaproteobacteria; order Hyphomicrobiales; family Rhizobiaceae; genus Rhizobium; species Rhizobium sp. PP-F2F-G48. The sequence continues at coordinate 22,260 of NZ_SLVH01000011.1, forward strand.
CAGCGCAAGCGCGAGTTCGCCGCCGACATGGCGCTTCAGTCCCACAGCCTGCGCATGGCGGCCGAAGGCGCGGTCGCGGCCTACGAGCAGCTCGTCGGCGAGCGCTGGAAGCCCTTCGAGCGGCAGATCGAGAACGCCGGCGCGACCGTCGATCGCAAGGCTGCCGATCTCCAGATGGCGGCGCTTGGCTGAGAGCCAAGGCGGGCGGGGCTTCGGCCTCGCCTGTCCGCTTCGCGTACCGCGCTGGGAAAGCCTGCAAGCTCTTGCATCCTCGGCGATGTAGACGCAGTCATCTGCATTGCATTGTCAGTTTCCCTACATAGAGGGCCTCATGCCGATCAACGTCAACAATCCGGAGGCCGATGCCCTCACACGCAAGTTCGCGCAGATGGCGGACCTCAGCATCACCGAAGCGATCGTAATCGCCATGAAGGAGGCGATCGAGCGCCGGCGCAACATCGAGACGCCGCTTCAGACGGCCGCGAGGCTGCGCGAGACGGGATCACGCTGACCGAGGCTGCGCGTATGCCGCTCGGGGCCCAAGCCTTCGACGAGATGTGGGAGAACCGCTGATGTATATCGACGCCTGAGCGATCATCGCGCTCCTGTCCGACGAGCCAGAGGCGGAGCGGGTGTCTGCGGCGTTGGCGGGCGCCGCCAAGCGCATCACCTCGCCGGTCGCCATCCTCGAAGCCGTCCTCGGCCTCGCCCGTCCCGACAAGTTCGGCCTGAGCGTCGAGGCGGTGGAACTGATCGTCCTCGAATTCCTGGAGGCGCGGGGCATCGAGATCCGGGATCTGCCGCCGGCCAAGCGCACGGTCGCCCTGTCGCTTTCGGCCGCCTATCGCTATCGCGCCGGGCGGCATGGTCTCAATCTCGGCGACTGCCTGCATTATGCCTGCGCCAAATACTATCGCGTGCCGATCCTGGCGACGGCCGACGCGTTCACAAAGACCGATCTCGACGTCGTGCCATAGGTGGCAACCCCGGTATTCCTGCGCTCCGCGGCTTACCGGCTCTCGTCGGAGGTCTGGTCGGTGCGTTGACCCTCGCGTGATGCGAGTCGCGCGCTCCGCATCCTCTTCCAACGGGGCACGGCGCGTTCCTGCAAGACGGACGGAAGCAGCCGCATCCACCGCTTTCCCGGCGGCAGGTCCACCGCCGGGGCTCTGCGTGTCTTCTGCCGCTTGCCCGGCTCCGGTGTTTCGGAGACGGAGACGGCATCCTCCCTTACCTCCAAGGCAGCATCGTTCGCGACGAACGGACCGTCCTTCTCGGCAATTGCCGCTGTCGTATGTGAGACATCCTTCTCTTCCGGGAGCTGCGGCTCGACCGGTTCGTGAGGGGCATCGGACGTCTGGGAAACGGCAGCCATGGGCGACAGCTCAGGCAGGATACGCGCCTGTCCGGCGGTTCGCGGCGCAAACAGCCTTTCCGCCATCGCTCGGGCATCGTGATCCGACGATGCGCCAGGTCGTGTTCCCGGGTCGGCGCGCGGCTCCGTCCCATGGATGTTGCTTTCCATCCAGCTTGCCTTCGGCATCGCCGACCTGTTGAGCAGATGCCGTTTCGGCCGCTTCAATTCGACGGTGAAGCCTCCCTTCGCGCGTGACATTCGGTCCTGGAATTCCTGTTTGCAGATGTGGATGGGAAAGTCGTCCGATATGCCGCCGGGCCTGCCACTCTCAATGGAACTTGGAGCGATGTTAGGGCCTGTTGACAAAGTGGATTTTAAAATCAGGAGAAGCGCGACTCAAGCCTGCGTTTTAGGAGGCTATGTTGGCCCGTCGCGATCTATTGGATACTCGGGGTGATGGATTTACCGAGACGGGCATTCCGAATTTTAACAGTGTCCGACAAATTTGTTTCTTCCTGTCGAACATTTCAGGTTTTTCTACCAAGAGATAGATGATGTCCCGACATCGTATTATTCGTTGCGCCACTGTTATGTGCCTCACGAGCCTGTTGACAGGTTGTGACATGCTCGGGTTCCATTCGTGGCAATGGAACCAGAAGGTCACCATCATTGTGGAGACGCCGGACGGTGTGAGAACGGGCGATTCAGTACAAAATGTCGTGTGGTATGAAAGTCCACATTGGTCAAAGATCGGGGATAGCGGCGGCTGGTTCACGAATGATTTGGAAGGCGAAGCCGCTTTTGTCGAGGTTGCCCCTAACAAATATTTATTCGCGCTATTGAAAACGTATGACGCTCCTTCTGGAAATAAAGTCTTTCGTCCGCAGCCCGTTAAGCGTCCTTACAGCACCGCGGATGGCTTCAGGAATCAAATCCGCTCGGAAAACGAGGCTATCCGAGCATCCCGAGAAACACGGGAAATTCCGAGAGCAAGCTTTCCGACATTGGTGACCTTCACAGACCCAACGGATCCCTCAACGGCGGTGGAGGTAGAACCAGAAAATCTCGAAGCCGTTTTCGGCAAAGGCTACCGGCTCGTGTCTGTTCGACTAGGAATCACGACTGAGCCGCTAAAGACCGGTTCGGTTGAACAGGCGCTCGGGCACGAATTTTTTAAGATATGGCGCGCTCAATTTGATCGCCTTTTCAAAGAGATCGGACCTTTTGGTCGGTTCCCGTTCGCATTCAAACTTCTCAAAGAAGATTTCATCACCGGAGGATAAGTGTCTCTTTCCATAGAGTTAAGCCCTGTCGACAAAGTATGGCAGCCAGATCTTTGCGGCGGCCAGAGCGAGGAATGCGGAAAAGGATTTTCGGGTCTTGTCGTATCGGGTCGCAACGCGACGGAACTGCTTGAGGCGGTTGAACATCCGCTCGATACGGTTTCGATCCTTGTATACCCGGAAGTCGCAGGGAGGCGGGTTCTTCCGGTTTGCTTTTGGGGGAATAACCGGCCTGATCCCGTGGATCAGGAGTTCTTCACGTAGGAAATCACCGTCGTAGCCCTTGTCAGCAAGGAACAGCCTCGGCTTGCAGACCGGTATTGCCAGTAGATCCAGACCGGCGTTGTAGTCTGAAGCCTCGCCACCCGTCAGGACGAAGCCAAGAGGGCGACCCTGACCGTCTGCACGGGCGTGGATTTTCGTCGTAAAGCCGCCGCGTGATCGACCAAAAGCCTCCTGATAAGCCCCCCTTTAGCGCCCGCAGCCTGAGAATGGCCGCGAACCGTGGTGCTGTCGATCATATGCTGCCAGTCATCCGTCAGCCCCAGTTCGACGAGGGTCTCAAGCAGAGCGTCCCAAACGCCTTGTTCGGCCCAACGGCGGAAACGCACATAGACCGAATTCCACTTTCCGTAGCGCTCATGCATATCGCGCCAGGGACAACCTACCCGAAGAACATGCAGCATGCCGTTCAGATATCGTCGATTATCGTGAGAAGGCCGAGACTTCCTCCCACGCTCGGTGGGCAACAGCCCCTCGATGATCCGCCATTACATATCCGTCAAGTCGCCGCGAGCCAAAACTGCCTCCTGAAAGGCAGTCTTGAATCATACTTCAGATAATTTGGGCATCCACTTTGTCAACAGGACCTAGCGCCAGCGGGGCAGGGCGGATGTCAGTGACGCAAGGAACCAAGTTGCCTCGCGGGGCGCGTGTGGCTTCGAGTCATTCTTTTGAATGTAGTCGTCGCGTGTGCGTCCAGGAAGCATGTCTTTAAGCGATAGACCTGCACCTTAAGTAAAAGGCGAAAGAGGAACAAAGCGGAAAAAAGCCAGACCGCGTTTCGCGGCCCCGTCCCGGCGGGCGGTCCTGCCGGGGCCGGGCGCCGGCACAACGGCTTCGCCGTCCTCCTCTGCGTTCCGGCCCTTCGCATCCTTCGCTGCACTCGGCCGCATTCGGGTGCGCCATCTCCCTGAATGCCCCGGCTGACGGACCTCCGTGACGGGGCCGCGATCGGCGCGGCCTCCAGACGGAGGTTCAGGACATGAAGAAGAAACAGGATGAAGCGGGGCGCATCGACATCTATGCGCGGATTACCGACCGCATCGTCGCGGATCTGGAAAAAGGCGTCAAACCCTGGATGCAGCCCTGGAGCGCTGCGAATGTGTCAGGCCGTATCACTCGGCCGCTGCGCCATAACGGCGAGCACTATTCGGGAATGAACGTTCTCCTGCTCTGGTCGAAGGCGGTCGCGCGCGGGTTTTCGTCCCCGATCTGGATGACGTTCAAGCAATCCGTCGAGCTCGGTGCCCATGTCCGCAAGGACGAGAGTGGCGCTACGGTCGTCTTCGCCAGTCGGTTTACCAAAACGGAAGGCGACGGCGCCGGCGGCGAGGTGGAACGGGACATCCCGTTCATACGCGCCTATACCGTCTTCAACGTCGAGCAGATCGACGGGCTATCCGAGCGCTATCATGCCCCGGTCCAGCCCGTCCTCAATCCCGTTGCCCGGATCGCCACTGCGGATCGCTTCTTCGCCCAGACCGGCGCGGTGATCCGCCATGGCGGCACGAAGGCCTTCTTCGCGCCGGACGCCGATATCATCCAAATGCCGCCCTTCGAGACCTTCCGGGACGCGGCCTCGTATGTCGCCGTCCTCAGCCATGAGGCCACCCACTGGACGGCGCCGGCCCACCGCGTCGGCCGCGATCTCTCGCGCTACCACAAGGACCGTAGCGAACGCGCGCGCGAGGAACTCGTGGCCGAGCTCGGAAGCTGCTTCCTCTGCGCCGATCTCGGCATCGTGCCGGAGCTGGAGCCTCGCGACGATCATGCGAGCTATCTCGCCTCCTGGCTGAAGGTCCTGTCCGGCGACAAAAAGGCGATCTTCCAGGCTGCCGCCCATGCGCAGCGCGCTGTCGCCTTCCTGCACGCGCTGCAGCCGGCGACCCAGGAAGAGCGGGAGGTCGCCTGATGTTGCAGTCTCCAGCTTCGATATGGGGAGGGGAGGGCGCCTCCGCACCTTTATCTCCGCACTTGCATGTTCTCAGCCTCGGCGCCGGCTTGCAATCGACGACGCTGGCGCTAATGGCGGCGCATGGCGAGATCGGACCGATGCCCGACTGCGCCATCTTCGCCGATACCGGCTGGGAGCCCCGAGCGGTCTACGACCACCTCGCCTGGCTGATGTCGCCGAACGGCCTGCCGTTCCCCGAGCATATCGTCTCGGCCGGGAGCATCCGCGACGGCCTCATCGAGGCCGCGAGGGGGCGACGCTGGGCGTCGATCCCGGCCTTCACGAAGATCGTGACGCCGGCGGGAACCGAGGTGCCAGTTCTCGATGAGGACAAAGAGGGCGAACTGGTCGAGGTTTCGACACGGCGCACGGTACCCGAGACGGCCTCCATCGGCATGATCCGCCGCCAATGCACGGGCGATTTCAAGATCGTGCCGATCCGCAGGAAGGTGCGCGAGCTTGCCGGCCTCACCCGCCGGCGCTCGCCTAGGCACGCCATCGTCGAGCAATGGCTCGGGATTTCGCTGGACGAAGTGGTGCGCATGAAGCCTTCGCGCGAGGCCTGGCAGGTCAACCGCTGGCCGATGATCGAGCGGCACAGCTATCACCGCCTGCCGACGAGCGCCTGTATCGGCTGCCCATTTCATTCCGATACCGAATGGCGGACGATGCGCGACGATGATGAGCACTACGTCTACGCGATAGCCCTCTAACGCAGCATCCATGGCCCTGGCAAGGATGCAGTGGACGGGGGCCGCAGCCACTGTCCACCGGCACTCAGCCATCTACCAGAGCCAGAGCCTCAGCAGTATAGCGACCGCCGCTGATCCCTTCCTTCGGCATCGCCCGCTCGATCGCCGCAAGGTCCTCGGTGGACAATGTCACCGTCGCGGCCGCCGCATTTTCTTCGAGGTGCCTGATCTTGCGGGCGCCGGGGATGGGCACGATGAACTCACCCTGGTGCAGGACCCAGGCGAGCGCGAGTTGTGCCGGAGTCATGCTCTTGTCGGCGGCCATCGCCGCGAGGACGTCGAGAAGCGGCCGGTTTGCGGCAAGGTTCGCCGCCTCGAACCGCGGCAATGTCCGGCGGAAATCATCCGCCGCAAGGCTTTCGCGCTCCCGGATCGCCCCGGTCAGCAGGCCGCGTCCCAGCGGACTATAGGGCACGAAGCCGATGCCGAGCTCCCGGCACGTCGGCAAGATTTCGGCTTCGGGTTCGCGACTCCACAGCGAATATTCGCTCTGGACCGCCGCGATGGGATGAACGGCATGCGCCCGACGAAGGGTGGCCGCGCCGACCTCCGACAATCCAAGCGTCCGGACCTTGCCGGCCCGCACCAGATCCGCCATCGCACCGACCGTTTCCTCGATCGGCACGTCGGGGTCGACGCGGTGCTGATAGAAGAGATCGATCGCATCCACGCCGAGCCGCTTCAGCGAGGCTTCGCAAACGGCACGCACATGCGCCGGCCGGCTGTCGAGGCCGATCATCCGCTCGGTTCCATGCCCGTGATCGCTGATCTTGAAGCCGAACTTGGTGGCGATGACGACGCGCTCGCGCATGCCTTTGATCGCCCGGCCGATTAGTTCTTCGTTTTCGTAAGGACCGTACACTTCCGCTGTGTCGAGGAACGTGACGCCGATGTCGACGGCGCGGTGAAGGGTGCGGATCGAATCGGCTTCGGGCTGTCCGCCGTAGGCGAAGCTCATTCCCATGCAGCCAAGGCCCATAGCCGAAACCGCGAGCTCCGTTCCAAGATGACGCTTGTCCATGATGTTGCTCCTTGTTGAACAGAGCCTCAAAATAGAGGGCAGGAGACTGATCGATAAGCCGCGACAGGCTCAATGACCTGTTCTATTCTGCTCACCAATGAAGCGGACCGATCTCCCAGCATTGTCGATCTTCGCCACGGTTGCCAGGCATGGCAGCTTCCGCGGGGCCGCCCGTGCGGAGGGGATATCGGTGTCGGCGATCAGCCACGCGGTGCGAGGGCTGGAAGAGAGCCTCGGTTTTCGACTGCTGGACCGCACGACCCGAAGCGTCGCTCCGACCGAAGCCGGCCGCCGCCTTCTCGAAGGCCTGGCCCCCGCGCTCGCCTCGATCAGCGATGCCATCGAAGGCGCAGGCGAAACCGGCCATCAGATAACGGGCACGATCCGATTGTCGGTGCCACGTTCGGCGGCCGAACTCGTTCTGCTACCGCTCGTGCTCGCCTTTACGAAACGCCATACGGGGGCGGCGGTCGACATGCGGGTCGAGGACGGTCTGACCGACATCGTCGCCGGCAGCTTCGACGCCGGAGTGCGGTTCGGCGAGAGCCTGGAGCAGGACATGATCGCCGTTCCGATCGGACCGCGTCAGCGCACGGCAATAGTGGGGTCGCCCGCCTATTTCGAGACGCATCCGACGCCGGCGACACCGCACGACCTCGCCGATCATGTCGGTATCCGCCGGCGCTTCGCGGGCGGAGCGTTGTATGACTGGGAGTTCGAAAGGGACGGCTTTGCGATGACGGTCGCGATGCAAGGGCCGATCACGCTGAACGACGACGGATTGATCGTCGAGGCGGCGCTGGCCGGGGCCGGCCTCGTCTACGCGTTCGAGGGACAGGTGCTGGACAGCATCAAGGCCGGCACGTTGGTGCGCGTTCTGGAAGACTGGTGCGAGCCCTTTTCGGGTTTCTATCTCTACTATCCCAGCCGCAGACTGATGCGGCCCGTGATGCGAGCTTTCATCGATTGCGTCCGCTCTTCACCACAATGACGGGCAGTGTATCGAGCGGCGATCGGCGGCTTTTGTGTAGCCCCAGCGTAGAATATCCGGCCATAGCGTGGGATCGGCGGGCTGGCGGACGATGCGCGAGGAGGACTCCGAAGCCTGGCTCGATGCCGTCGCGGTCGATCGGGCTATCCGCACCGGCCTGCGCGGCATTCGTGGCGAGGTCTACCTCCACCGCTCGGCCGTACCCCCTGGATGAGGCCGACCTCTCGACCGCCGCCAATCGCTATCAGCTCGATCTCTGGCTCAATGAGTGCGAGGACCTGTGCGGTGTATGATCACGTTCTTGCTGAATCAGGTAAATTACGTATAGTAGGTACTTCCTTGGAGGCCACATGAAGCAGTTCACCTTTTCCGATATGAACCGGGCGTCCGGCGAAATTCTTGAAGCCGCGCTCATGGAACCTGTCGCCCTTACCAAACATGGCAAGGAAAAGCTGGTGATCATGACGGCTGAGCGCTACGGCCAACTCGTCGGTGATCCCCACACCGTCGCATATGGATTGAACGATGCGCCTCAATCCGTTCACGACGAGCTCATGACCGGTCTCGATGCCTTGCTAGCCGGCGAAGACCGTCATGCTTGAGCCCGGCGACATCGTTCGCTTCTATTATCTCTGGAAGCGCCAAGCCGACATGGGCGAGGAATCTGGCCGCAAGGCTCGCCCCGTCTGCGTCGTCGTCCGGACACCAGACCGACCCGGGAAAGTCTTCCTGTTTCCGATCACCTCGCAGCATCCCGATCCTTCACGTATGAGCCTTGCCATCAGCCCGATGGAGTGCCGCCGCGCCGGCCTCGACTTTCCCTGCTGGATGATCCTCGACGAGTACAATCGAGTCGATCTCGACAAGGCCTTCGATTTCGAGTCCACCACACCGGTCGGCGCTTTGAGTCCTGCCTTTCTGAAAGCCGTCGCGGCTGCGATCAGGCAAGCCGCCGCCAGCCGTCCCATATCCAGCGTCAATCGTTCCTGACGACCTCGCCCCGACGGCGGAGCTTCGCACTGTCAGCCATCCGCGCAGGCCCCGGTTGGGAGCGAGCGACACCATCGGTCCCGACCTCCTTCAAGGCCAAACGATGAGGGGCGGGAAACTCGGATCCCGGCGAGCGAGCTTGCGAGTTCGGGGCGCTCGAGGGCTTTCCGGGGCTTTGTTCTCGCCGGCAATTGTCCGAATTTCGGCGTCGACGGTACGATCGATAAGATCAAGGTCGGCAGTTGTGCGACGGGAGGAAAAGCCTGCATCAACGGCGGTACTGCGGCCGGCTGTGCTTCAATTCGTCGATGACAGACACGCCACGGATCGAGATCCTTCCGCGTTCCATGATCGGCACGCCCCGGCACGTCCTCGATGTATGGGTGTGACCGCGGGACGACTGCGTCTCGATCGCCTGACCGCAACGACCGTCCGCACCTTTCTTCCCCTGCTCGCTGCGCTCCCATTCCTCGCGGTCCAAGAAAGCCGCTCCCGGCCGTCCTACATTCCATTTCGGTCCCCTCGGGATGCGGTGGCGATCGCCAGCGGTCTTCGACACCCCATCGAGACCGCGCAGGGGCGCGGCCCGAGCAAACCGAAAGGATCACGACCATGGCAGTCATCGGCGAATTCACCACCAGCGGCAACACCATCCTGGGCACCGTCCGCACTCTCACCGTCGGCTTCAAGGCCCGCCTCAACCCCATCGACCGCACCTCGCGCGACGCGCCCGATTTCCGGGTCATGAGCGGCATGGCCGAGGTCGGCGCTGCCTGGAAGGCCACGTCCAGCGACGGCGAGCCCTACATCTCGGTCAAGCTGGACGATCCGAGCTTCCCAGCTCCGATCACCGCTGCCCTCTGGCCTGCAGAGACCGACGGCGACTACGCCCTCGTCTGGTCCCGCCAGAAGCGCGACGCCTGACAGCGCAAGGGCCTCGCCCGAGAGGGCGGGGCCACCTTCTCTAGGCCGACAACCGGAGCATCGACATGGCCGAACCATCCACATCCACATCCACCCGCACCCCGAACGCCGAGGACATCGCCTTCTGGCCCGACGGCGCCTGGGCTCGCCTCGGTGACGTCAGTCGCGGCGACTTCGACTGGAAGTCCGACGATTACGAGGTCGTCCTGATGGAAAACACCTTGCGCCTGCGCGAGCTCACAGTCTTCGACGAGCTGAGTTGACCACCGTCGTCCCATCGCTCGGCGGCAGCGATCGTCCCTCGCACGCTGAGTGATGCGAGCGCAATCGTTGGATCCGCATCTGGCGGAGATTATGATTGCTCCTTAAGTGGCGCCGCTTCGCGTCGCGAGGGTGCCGACGGGTGCCACACTGGACCTTTCCCTCCCTGATAGAGCGGCAGTGTACGGCTCGGCGTCGCGCCTCAAGGACGCACGGTTACCCCAAAATGCTCGCGCATTTCGGCTCCCCCATGCGCCGGCTCCGCCGGTCGCGTGGCCGCGATCCTTGACCCGCGTCCGTCTCACACGTCGCCGGACCTCCTTATCAACGAAGGAGCTTCCCATGACCTACGACATCTTCCTCGACATCGCTGAACTGCGCGCCGAACTGGCTTCCTGCTATCTTACCAAGCGCGAGCGCGCGGAGAGCCTGAAGCGCCTCGCGAGCCTCATCGAGAAGGCGAAGGAGGCGGAGGCGTAAGCCTCTCTTCCCATGTCGGGAGCGATGCCACTCAGCGGTAGCCGCGACGCCGCTTGCTGCGCTCGAGACGGTCGCAGGCAGCGCTTGCCGCTTCCGCCTCGTCGTAAGTGTCGATCTTCGTCCGCCCACCCGTGCCGATCCGTCCCCAGTTCCGTAGGAGAGAGACATCGCCGAAGAGCGTCGGCTGGAGTGAGAGCAGGTAGAAACGCGCCATGTTGCGCTCGGGATCGATCCGGGTTAGGTGCAGCGGCTCATCGACAGGCTTGTCCATAAGCCAAGTTTGACTTCGATCCATCATATCGTCCAACGACTTCGATGAATCGATCCGCGTCGATTGATTCATCATGGTTATGGACACACGGCATCAATCGTCTGGCTGGAACTCTATCCAGTCAGGTCCGGCATGGCTCCGTCCCTGACATTCCACACCCAGGATGCCATCCCGCTCTCCTCGGCCAGGGCCTCGCGAGCCTGGCCATAGGCCTCGTCCGCGTCGTCGGGCACGATGTACATGGCGATCGGCGGTGCACGGTCGGGACGCAGCACGAGACTGGCCATCGGCGTAGAGCGCGGCTGGTTATAGCGCAGGCTTTTCACAAAGCTCGCGCCGCGCAGCGTCAGGGCGCTGAGCAGCGCCAGGTCGTAGCGGCTGTCGAACGGAATCCACCGGTCGGTGACGACCATCAATGCGATCTCCTCGACGCCGGCAATGCCCGCGGCGTCGATGCCGAAGGTTGCCGCCGCGATCAGGTGGCTGCCGTCCGTAGCATTCCACAGAGACAGTTCCGTTTCGAAGACCCGGTTCATGCGACGATGTAGGTCGTCGGGCAGCATGAACGGATATCGCGGCGCGTGTTTCATCGTCATCCGGGCGCCGGCCCGGGCCGGAGCGACCTCCTTCACCTCCCCGATCGCCAACGCTAGGGACCGGCGCTTGCCCTGCGACCGGACGGCTTGGCTGAGGAACGTGTCGCGGCGCGCGGCAATCTCGGTTTCCCTGTCGGGGTCGAAGAATTCCGGGATGTAGAGCATATCCGCCAGCCCCTTGCCCTTGGCGATTTTGCCTTCGGCCGCCTGCAAGAGGTACTTCCGGATGACCGCCCAGTTGCGGCGTTTCTCCATCGCCGGCCGCCAGCGGTTAAACTCTGCCTGGTCCCAGAGGAAATGCAGGAGGGCGCGCAGTGATAGGCGCGAGCCGTTGGTCTTTACGCTGTCGGCCTCGGCCGCGTTTCGCGCAGCCTCGGATGCGTTGCGGCTGGTCAGCTTCGTCAAACTGAACCCGAGCTTCAATTGCGTTTCGCCGGTCTCCTCGCTTTCGACGATGGCCTTGCCATCGACCTCGCCGAGCCCCGACAAGGCTGCCGGCACCTCGTAGGAGTCGCAGTCGATGCCATGACGGGCACTGCTTCCCGGCATCCGCTTGAGGACATGACCTTGGCCGCTGCGAGCCACATACATCGGCACGCCGTCCGGCTGGCAAAGGCAGAGCGGACGCTCGCCACTGTCGAACGCTTCGCTCAGTCGCCTGGCGAAGTCGCTCCCGTCCGCCGTCACGTCCGATCCCCCGATCCTAATCCGCCTCATCGTCTTGCCCTTCTCCACGTCCTCACGATCCGTCACCGTCGCACCAGCCGAACCTCGGCCCGTCCCAACGCCGCGCCAGCCCTTCCTCGACAAGCGTCTCCCCGAGCGATTTCTCCCAGCGGATGACGTTGCGCAGTTTGCGGCCGTAGCGATCCTGATCCCGCCAGCCCGAGGTCATCGAGAATGGTCTGGCATTCAGCAGGGTAACGAGGCGGTCGCGCGCCGCTTCGCCGGCTCGTCTTTCCTCCGGGCATTCCGGCTCCGAGATCTCCAGCGCGTCGATATCGGCGATCCGAACTTTCTCACCCTTGAACCAGAACGTATCGCCGTCGATGACGCAGTTCACACGAACCGGACCGGAGCAGAGCGAGAAGGTCGCAGCATACGGATCAGAACGCGGCAGTCGGATTGGGATCGTCCGGAAATCTTCCTCCCTTTCCACGAACTTCTGCGGCCGACTGAGGCCGTCATCATACGCGATCCAGACGCCGCCGAACGCGGCCAGGGTGACGACGGCGAAGGCGATAGACCTCGTTCTCATGGTTTTCCTTCCGGATGGAATCTGTTGCGTCCGACGAGCGGTTTCATGTCCCTGCGCCGGAACCAGATCGCGCGCCCGCAGCGCAGCGGCCCATGGCCCTGGACGATGACGATCTGCTCATCCTTGCGCATGGACTGGGTGATCTCGTGCGGCATGATCAGGGGCCGGCGCTGGAAATTGACGCTCTCGGATTTGCCGGAGCCCTTGCCGGTGTTCCATCCGACATTGCGCGACCGGCCTTCCACCTCGACGGTCATTTCACCGCATTGCGCGGAGACGTTCCGGGCGGTGTCGAGCGCCTTGATCGCGGCATAGGAAGCGAAGGCGCAGCCGTCGATCCAGGAGGTCGCGCCATCGCGGCCGAAGTGCTTTTCGAGCTGGCCGACAGACTGGTACATCAGCATCAGTGTGATGCCGTATTTGCGACCGCGGTCACGGGCTTCTTCCAGAATGCGCATGTAGCCCAGCAGATCGACCTCATCGAGCATGAACAGCGCGCGACGGTCGAAATGCCCATCGGCCTGGGTCATGGCGTTGATCAGCGAGCCGATGATGACGCGGCCGATGCCGGGATAGCTGCGCAGGATGGAAGGGGGAATGTTGAGGAAGACATCGACGTTCTTCGTGACGATGTCGGACGACTGGAAAGCCACGCCGCAGACGAGCGCCGCGTAGTTCTCCAGCGACAGCCATTGCGTGTCCTTCGACGCGGTCGAGTAGACGCCGGAGAAGGTCTGCTCGGTCATGTTGGTGAAGACGCCGAGCGTCTCGCGGATGAAGGCGCTTTGCGAGGTCTCCTGAATGTCGCGCAGCATGGCGAGCACCGACGGCTCGGGCTCGGAGACGATCTGCCGCAAGCTTCGCAGCGTGCGCAGGCCGTCATACTCCGGCGAGAGCATGACATGGGCGAGAAGCCCGGTCAGGAGATTGTGCGCCTGGTTCTGGAAGTAGGAGCCGGTGGAGCTTTCGATGCGCGAACTCTCCGACAGCAGCATATGCGCGACGGCGACGATATCCTCCTCCTTGGTCTTCGACGTCTCGATCCAGTCGAGGACGTTGAAACCCATAACGGGGTTTGCGGGGTCGAGCACCTTGCAGTCGCGCTTGAGGGTGCGGTTGCGGTGTTCGACGACCATCGGCGCGACTTCGGTCGAGGGATCGAGGCAGATGAGGGAGCCGGTGTAGCGCAGCGCCGTCGGCACGACGTTGCTGGTCGTCTTGAAGCCGCCGGAGCCTGCGAAGAACAGCATGTGGGTGGAGTCGAAATCCTGGCGATAGGTGAGGAGCGGCTTCGATCCACCCTGTCCCCAGGTCGCGCGATCCGTGGGGTCGAATGGCACATCGCGGATGGTCTCGCGATCGACACGGGCGCGCTCGCCGACGACGATCTCGCCATCGGGCGGAAACACGCGGGCGGCCTCGCGCAGGGTCATCCAGTCGGCATCGCCGAAGATGCCGCGTCGCGCCCGTTTGACGGGGTCGGGAACGACGACGGAGAGGCGGGTCGTCAGCGCGACGATCATGAACCCGGCGATGGTGCCCGCGACAGCAAAGGCATCGAGATAGGGAAGAACATCCGACCACGGCATGCCGCCGTCGACGACGGACGGTGACAGTCGCCCGAACTCGCGAAGCGCATAGAAACCCGCGACCCCCAGCCAACAAAGAAGCGTCACCATGGCGACGGGTCTGCGCTTGTGGAGCGGCAGAACGAGAACGGTGACGAGGCCAGCGATTGACCCGAACAGGAGGTTCGGCAGGGGCGCGGATCGCTGGAACCAATAAGAGGTCTGTGGATCGAACCCGGCCGCCAACGTCTCCCATCGTGTCGCGGTCATGCCAAGCGTCATAGCGGTCACCAGAAGAGGAACCAGCGCGGTCGCAATGGCCACCACAGCTTGCCGCTTCAGCCTCCACCGCCGCATCACACCCGTTCCCTTCCGGAAGCCGTTTTCTTTTCGCTTTCCGCAGTCTCCAGCGTGTCCGCGTGAAACGCCTTCCGCCCGACCGAAGCGAGCCGCCGATGCGTCGGCGTGTCCGCTCCAATGGTGGCAGCTTCCATGAGAACGCCGAGCAAGAAAGCCCGATCGGCCTCGCGCAATCCGGCCTTCACGACGAGGCCTCCAAGGGTGATCTTCTCGCGGGCGTCGCGTTTCCGATCGGCCGTCATCGCACGGCGCCTTTGGCGTTCGAGGTGGAGAAGGCGCCGATCAATCCGCGCCACCGGGTGTGGAGGAAGGCTTGGCGCGGCCTTTGCGAAACCGAGCGGCCATCTCCGCGAAAGCGGCGTCCAGCGCATCGTCGGGAATGTCGAGTTCTGCAAGGCCTGCCTTGATAGCGGCTCGGGCAAAGCGCTCGTTGTCTTTCATAATGACTTGTTTCCGACGCTCTCGGAGCCGTTCGATTTCTGCATCGATATCGGAAATCCTTGACGTGCGGCGTGATGGTTTGGTCTGCATCTCGATTTCGTCCAACTCTGATTGATTTAAATGACCAGAATGAGATAGTAAAAATTGGCGAAAGCTGCAAGCGATTAGCTCGCTGCAAATGGTCGAGCCCCGCCGGGGCTCATCCCGAGAGCGGCATCGGTCCTTCGGTCCGATCTGTTCGAGGGCGCAATATACGTCGGCGTGGCCGACATTCTTCGGAGGTGGGATCGCGTGGCGATCATGTTCGTCAGGGCGCAGGTGATCGGACGGGGAACGGGACGCAGCGTCGTCTCGGCCGCCGCCTATCGCCATCGCAGCCGGATGATGGACGAGCGGGCCGGCACGCAGTTTCGCTACGAGGGGGGTGCGGCGGAGCTGGTGCACGAGGAACTGGCGCTGCCAGTGGTGACGCCGGCCTGGCTGCGCAAGGCGATCGACGGACGATCGGTGGCAGGCGCCAGCGAGGCATTGTGGAATGCGGTCGATGCGTTCGAGACGCGCGTCGATGCGCAGCTGGCTCGCGAGATGATTTTCGCACTGCCGGAGGAGCTGTCGCGCAAGGAGAACATCGCGCTGGTGCGCGAGTTCGTCGAACAGAACCTGACGCGGCAAGGCATGATCGCTGACTGGGTCTATCACGACAGGCAAGGCAATCCGCATGTCCATGTCATGACGACGCTGCGGCTTCTGACGGAGGAGGGGTTTGGCGCGAAGAAGGTCGCGGTGCTGGGCGAGGACGGCAAGCCGCTGCGAGTAGTCACGCCGGATCGGCCGAACGGCAAGATTGTCTATCGGCTCTGGGCGGGTGACGCCGAGACGATGAAGGGCTGGAAGCTCGGTTGGGCCGAAACTACCAACCGGCATTTGGCGCTCGCCGGCCACGACGTCTGTATCGACGGACGGTCCTACGCGGAACAGGGACTGGAGATGCTCGCCGGCAAACACCTCGGCCCCGCCCGCGCCGCGCTGAAGCGCGATGGTCGCCTTGCATTTTCCGCGCCCGCGGAAATGGCGCGACGCTTTGCAGTCGCCGACCAGATCGCCGCCGATCCGGGCATCCTCCTGAAGCAGCTTTCGGGCGAACGCTCGACCTTCGACGAGCGCGACATCGCGCGTGCTCTCCATCGCCATATCGACGATCCCGCGACCTTCGCGAATGTTCGCGCCGGGCTGATGGCGTCGAGCGATCTCGTGACCTTGCGCCCGGCCGAGCAGGAGGCGGGAACCGGCAAGGTCGTGGCGCCGGCGGTGTTCACGACGAAGCACATGCTGCGCACCGAATTCGAGATGGGGCGCTCGGCAGACACGCTGTCGAAACGCGGCGGCTTTGGTGCATCGAACAGGACGGTCGCGCGCGCCGTCGCTGCGGTCGAGACGCGCGATCCCGACCGTCCGTTCCGGTTCGATGCGGAACAAGTCGATGCCGTCCGCCACGTCACGGGCAAGGCCGCCATCGCCACCGTCGTCGGTCTTGCCGGCGCGGGAAAATCGACGCTTCTCGATGCGGCTCAGATCGCGTGGGAGGCCGATGGCCGGCGCGTCATCGGCGCTGCGCTGGCGGGCAAGGCGGCGGAGTCGCTGGAGCAGAGTTCGGGCATCGCCTCGCGCACGCTCGCCTCTTGGGAACGATCCTGGTCGAACGGCCGCGATCGTCTCGGCAAGGGCGACGTTCTCGTCATCGACGAGGCCGGGATGATCGCCTCCGAGCAGATGGGGCGGTTCCTGAAGATCGCGGAAGAGGCACAGGCGAAGATCGTTCTCGTCGGCGACGCGATGCAGCTCCAGCCGATCCAGGCGGGCGCCGCTTTCCGCGCCGTCGCGTCGCGCGTCGGGCATGCGGAACTCAGCGGTGTCCGCCGTCAGCGCGAGGACTGGGCGCGTGAGGCGACCAGAGCTTTTGCGCGCGGCGATGTCGAGGACGGACTTGCCCGCTACAGCGCGCAAGGTCATGTCGTCGAAACCGATACGCGCGAGAACGCCGTCGCCCGGATCGTTGCCGATTGGTCGAGCGCTTGGACCGACGCGAAGGCGAAGGCCGCGCGAGAGAACCGGCCGCCGGCGGGCGACGCGCTTCTCGTCCTGGCCCACACCAACGACGACGTGAAGGCACTGAACACGGCCATTCGCAACATGCGGATCGAGCAGGAGGAATTGACCTCGTCCCGCACGTTCGCGACGGAGCGGGGAGCCCGTGACTTCGCCATCGGCGACCGGATGATCTTTCTGGAGAATGCCCGCTTCGTTGAGCCGATCGTGCAGCATCTGGGCGTGCAGTCCGTCAAGAACGGTATGCTCGGAACGGTCGTTTCGACGGGTGACGACAAGCGCGCCGACCTTCTCACGGTGCGGCTCGACAGCGGTCGCGATGTTGCCTTCACCACCGCCATCTATCGCAACATTGATCACGGCTATGCCGCGACGGTTCACAAGAGCCAGGGCGCCACTGTCGATCGCACCTTCGTGCTGGCGACCGGCGGCATGGACCGGCATCTGGCCTATGTCGCCATGTCGCGTCATCGCGAGCGCGCCGATCTCTACGCGGCGGTGGAAGACTTCCCGGCCGAACTTTTTCGGGCACGAGCGCCGCGCCCCGATCACGCCGCCGGAGTCACCGGCGTTCTTGTCGACACCGGTATGGCGAAGTTTCGCGACGATCTGGATGTCGAGCCATCGCCCTTTGTGGATCTGAAGCTCGCCGACGGCCGCAACAGCCGTCTCTGGGGCGTCAGCCTGCCGGCTGCTCTGGACAAGGAGGGTGTCACCGTGGGCGACACGGTGACGCTTACCAAGGATGGCACGGAAACCGTCGTGAAGACAGTGCCCGTCATCGACGAGGAAACCGGCGCCAAACGTTTCGAGGAGCGCGCCGTCGAGCGCAATGTCTGGAGCGCGGTCCTCGTCCACAGGGGCGTCGAGGAGGCTGGTTCCTCCGAGGCTGTCGACGCCAGCCAGCATCCGGCGATCTTCAAGGCGCTTGCCGATCGTCTCGGCCGCTCCGGTGAGAAATCCACCACGCTCGACTTCGAGAACGAGGACACATACCGGGCTCTGATCCGCGACTATGCCGATCGCCGGGGCGTCAACCAGATGATCGATCTCGCCCGTCATGTCGAGGACCGCTTCCGGGTTCAGATTGGACGGCTCACGATCGATCCCGAACACGTGTCCGGAGAGTCCGCCGTCGTGTCACCGCTCGGGTCGGGATCGTCGGCGTCGGTGACGATCGGCGGACCGGCGGCCAGCGGGACGGTTGCGGCAATGTCGGCGAAGAGTCGTCCGGAAGGGGAGGGTGCGGAGTTGACGGACGGCCCTGCCTATCTTCTGGTGCCAGCGATCCGCTTTGAGCGAAGCGTGGACGACGATGCGCGCGAAGCACAACGCGAGGCACCCGCCTGGAAGGAGCGTGAGGCGGTGCTGTTGCCGCTCTTCGCCCGGCTCTATGTCGAGCCAGAGGCGGCGCTTGCGCGGCTCAGCGACATGGCGACGCGGCCGGAGACCGATCCGCGCGCGCTCGGCGAGCGGATCGCCAGCGTCCCATCGGTGCTCGGTGTGCTCAGGACGGACGCGGCATCGAAGGAGAGCGCCTCCATCGTCGCGGACCTTGCGGTTTCGGCAAGGGCACTCGCGACCACGTTCCGTGCCGACGAGGGGCGCTTCATCGCTCGCGAGGAGCGCCGGCGCAGCCATATGGCCATTGGCGTGCCGGCGCTATCCGAGGTCACAGTTGCGCGCCTCGACGAGATCAAGGCCATCGGTCGGGCCGGAGGCGCAGGTGCCTACCGGACGGCCTTCATGCTTGCCACAGAGGATCGCCGTGTCGTGCAGGAGATCAAGGCCGTCGCCGAGGCGCTGACCGCCCGTTTCGGCTGGAGCGCCTTCACCGACAAGGCCGACGAGACGTCCAAACGGATCGTTACCGAGCGCTTGCCCGATCTCCCGGAGGCGGAGCGGCCAAAACTGGAAGTACGCTTTGCTGCGGTTCGGCGTTTCGCGGCCGAGCAGCACTTTGCAGAGCAGCGCGATCCTTCCCGTTTCGTGGCAGCGGCCGCGTACGATCCCGGTTCTTCGCGTGACGCCGCCGGTCCCGACGCGCTTCTCCTTCCGGCCGTCACCGCCTTCCCGACCAGCGCCGAGGAAGAGGCGAGGGCCCGTGTGCCGGCGTCTCCGCTCTATCGTGCGGAGCGCGATGCCCTGGCTGCAGTCGCCGCTCGCATCTGGCGCGATCCGCAGGCGGCTGTCGTCGCCATTGAAGAGAAGGTGCGCGCCGGCGCGAGCCCCGCGAGGCTTGAGACCGACATGGCCGCGCGCCCGGCGACGCTCGGCCCCTTGCGCGGTTCGGATCGACTGGTCGACCGGCTGACGGGGCAGGGACGGGAGCGTAAGATGGCCGTCGCCACCGCGAAGGACGAGGCTTGGAAAGCGCGCTCGCTGGCGCAGGCCTTCGCGACATTGGTCGCCAGCGAGACCAAGGCGATCGAGTCCGAGCGGAGCCGCATGGCCGTGCCGGTCCCAGGCCTCTCCCGCGCAGCCGGGGCCGGCTTAAAGCGGCTTGTCACGCTCGTGTCACGTCAGCCTAAGGACTTCGATGCGGCGGTCCTTGCGCTCGCGCCAGCCGTGAAGGCGGAGTTCGCCGCGGTGTCCAAAGCGCTCGACGCCCGCTTCGGCCGCGGCGCAATCGGCCGTGACGAGAAGACGGCGATCGCCATGGTGCCGCTGGCGCAGCAGGCCGCCTTCAAGGCCTTGCAGCCCCAGCTTCGGACGATCCAGCACGCGGTGGCTGCGGTCATCGGGCATGCGGTCGCGAGCGAGCGGAGGCTGCGTGCGATCGACCAGGCGCGGGGCATCGATCGATGAACGGCGGGCGACCGAAATGACGGGTGTGATCATCAGGACAAGGAGAAATCCATGACGGGGAATACTGTGGACTTCGACGCGATCGTGCGGGCTGACCTCGCGATCGAGATCATGAACCGGGGGCGGGGGATCATCTCGGCCCGGCTGCACGACATCGGCGATGGCGATCCGGTCGAAGCCGAGCGCCTTCGGTCGCGCCGGCGTGACCTGCTGGGGCTCCAGCACGGCGTCGTCGTTGGAATGCCGGAAACCGTCGAGCCGCTCATCGCGGAATGGGGGCCAAGGGTCCGGGACGAGGAGCGGTTCTGGCGGGAGCTCTGAGCCATGTCCGAGCCCCGCGAAACCCAGATCCTCACTCCGACCGAGAACGAGCGCATCTTTCGCGCCGATATCGCGCCGGACTATCTGCCGGACTATCTCGCGCGGGCGGAGCGCCCGACCTTGATCGTGCTCGGCGGCCAGCCCGGCGCCGGCAAGACCGCGATCCTCACCTCCAGCCAGCGCGAACTGGCCAAGACGGGCCCGGCCGTCCGGA
Source organism: Rhizobium sp. PP-F2F-G48 (assembly GCF_004342335.1). NCBI lineage: Bacteria > Pseudomonadati > Pseudomonadota > Alphaproteobacteria > Hyphomicrobiales > Rhizobiaceae > Rhizobium > Rhizobium sp. PP-F2F-G48. The sequence continues at coordinate 42,498 of NZ_SLVH01000011.1, forward strand.
TCGTCGGCGACGATCTGCGCGCCTATCATCCATCCTTCGCCGTTCTGCAGCGCCGTGATGCCGAGACTGCCTCGCAGTTCACCCAAGGCGATGCCGGCCGCTGGACCGAGAAGCTGCTGGCGGAAGCGCTGAAGGCCCAGGTCCATGTCGTGTTCGAGACGACGATGCGCACGCCAGAGGCCGTGGCGAACATTATGAAGCGCGGCCGCGAGGCCGGATATCGCGTCGAGGCCCGGGTGGTCGCCGTCCATCCGCGTATCAGCTGGCAGGGCTGCCACTATCGTTTCGAGGAGATGCACCATGCCGGCGAGCCCGCTCGCATACCGCCGCGCGAGGTGCATGATGCGGGAGCTGCCGGCGTCGTCGCCAGCCTGACGAAGGTCGAGGCCGAGCGGCTCGCCAATCGCGTTCAGATCCGTCTGCGGACAGGCGACGTCATCTACGACAATGTGCTGGAGGCAGGGAAATGGCGAAAGCCGGCCGAGGCCGCCATCGTTATGGAGCGAGAGCGGGAGCGTCCTCTGGCCCAGGGCGCCCTGCAGCGCTTCGCCGACGACTGGAGTCATGTCCTCGCCCGCATGGACGAGCGTGCCGCACCCGACGAGAAGCGAGCCGCTGTCGAGATTCAGGCCAAGACAGACGTCGCGCATTTCCGGACGCAGCGGCGCGATGCCGACAGGGACGAGGGCGGGACCCGTGGCCGTTTCGTGATGGAGCGTGCTCCGGACGTTCTAGCACTGTTCGTCGAACTCTACGACAATGCCGTGCGGGATGCCTCGCGCCGTCCGATCGGCAATGTCGAAGCGCACGCGGCCGGTCGGCTCGCCCAGAGCTACGCCGCCCTGAAACTCGTCAAGGCCGCACGCGAACTCGGTCTGCTGCCGGAGGACGGCGAGATTGCTGCGACGCGGGCGATGGTCCGGGACAAGCGCGCCAGCCGGGAGTTTCCGTCCGCGCGTCGAATGCCCGCCGATCTCGCAGTCGAGGCCGGGGACGGCACTCAGACCCGTCTCACCGATCTCTTCACCGTGCCTCTCAACCGCGTGGCCATCGACCGCGACGTGTTCGCTCCGACCGACCTGATGTCGCGGATCGCCAATGTAGCGGATGCCTGGATGGAAGGCGCCGGCATGCGGGCAAGCCTGGCCAAAGGCGCGAACGCTGTCGCGTCTGGCATAATGTCGCCCGACGAGGCGATGACGCGGATCGTCGAGCCCGGCTATCGCGAGGCGGCCGGTCGCGCAGAGGAGAAGCTCGAGCGCAATGTCTCCGTCATGGAACGCGCTGCGCTCTCCGCGATGATCGTCGATAGTCAAGGTCAGCCGGCGCGACAGGTGCGCGAGGATCTACGCTTGCGGGCACAGGACATCGCCCATCGCGCGACGGCCAAGGCGATGCTGGAGCAGGTCCTGTCCGAAACCACTCGCCAGGACCGACTCGATCCGAACCGACGGCGAGACGTGGACGAGTTCGTGACCAGTGTCGCCGACAACGAACGCAGGCTTGGTACGGGATATCGGCTGCATCCGGCCGAAGTGCGCCTCCCGACCTCGGGCGTCCTGATCCCGGCCCGTGAGCTGCCGGATCTTGACGAGGGAGAGATCAGGCAGAAGCTCGATGCGTCGGTCCGACTTGCGGAAAAGCGCGGCGAGATCGCGCGTCTCGTCTACGGGGAAAGTTCTACCGTCGCGTCTCTGACGCGGCAGATCGGATCGGCGTCTGAGGGCGCTTCGGCTGCAGAGGATATGCGGTCCGGCAAGCTCGGACCCTTGGCGGGAGAAGGCGGAAGCTGGTTCCGGTCGGAAAGCCCCTCACGCCAGACCGCGAAAGCGCATGCGCCACAACTGACCGCGGCCCTGGCCGACTATGGTCAGAAGGTGGAGTTCGAGCGGCATCAATTGTTGTCTCGCCATCGAGAGGAGCAGCACCGCCAGCGTCAGGAGCTCAAGGTGCCATCGCCAGCCTTGGCGGAGGTACTTGAGGCGCATCCTGACGGGCAGTCTCACCTGTTGCGCAAAAGCCCTGGTCTCAGACGTGAGCTTTCCAGCTTGATGCTCGCGCTAAACCGACGGCTTTCTCCAAATGAGCGCTCGGCGTTACACAAGGGTGACGTTGCCCAAACTGCAAAATCCCTCGGCTTAACGATCGAGCGCGGGGTGGATATTCGTATGGTTCAGGCGCTCGGCACACAGGTGCAACGAGAGATTCTTAGTCAGGCTCAGGAGCGATTTCGTTTTCCGCCGGCGCCGAATTTGTTCCCGAAGCGCTAAATCCCACTGCATGCCTTCGGTCGTCGATGCAGCGAGACGAGCTTCAAATCCGCGTCGTTCTCGCGAGGGACCCGCGCTATTGAGCACCGTTGCAAGCCTGCTGGTTCCAGATCGAATGCAACTTTACTTCGAAAGCTACACGCATTGCCTTTCCAGAGCCAATAGATGTCTGCTGAACATCTCCCTTGGCGTTTGAAATCCCAGGCACTTGCGCGGCGTGTCATTCAGTCGGTCACACAAGGAACGGATCTCCTGATTGCTGACATCCAGCACGATCGTTTCCGGCGGCAGGTATCGTCGAACACGCTTGTTTGTGTTCTCGACCGTGCCCTTCTGCCATGGAGCCTCGGGGTCGCAGAACCAGGCGGTCGTTCCCATGCCGTGCTCGAGCTCGCGCCATGATACGAACTCCAACCCTCGATCGAATGTCAGGCTTTGCCTGGCTTGGACGGGCAGGGGTGCCAGATGCCGGATCAACTGGCTCATGATCGGTTTCGAGCGCCGGTCGTTGTTGCGAAACAGCAGAGTGTAACGGCTCTTGCGCTCCACGACGGTGGCGATGTTTGCGGCGCCATGCTCCTTTCTGGAGATCATCAAATCCGCTTCCCAGTGACCGAATTCACTTCGGGAATTGATGATGTCAGGTCTGTTGCGAATGGCGCATTCCATTGGAAAGACGAGGCTTCTGGGTTTGCGTGCCTATCTCGATCGCCGTCTGCGGCGTCGCTCAGGCAGATGCTGTCCCAGCTGCTGATCCTGGCCTTCCTGGGAATAGACATACGGGTAGATTGTCTCATCGCTCAGCCGGGTGGCAACACCGCCGGCAAGCCGCAGCCGCCCGGAAATCTGTTCCAGCGACCAGCCATCCTTCAAGCGATCTATCACGGCGGCACACAGACCAGGATCGCGCAGCAGCTTGCGGTATTTGCGCCGCCGGTCGACCGCCATCCCATGTGCAGTGACGTGCCAGTATCCTTCGGCAATCGGAACGTCACGATCATGCCAGAAATTGCGTCGCAGTTCCCGGCAGATCGTTGAGCGGTCGCGGTGAAGGGCGCGCGCGATCTCCGCCTGACTGATCTTCTTCTCATGCATCCGCGCGATGATGCGGCGTTCATCCAAACTCAACTGCACAAAAGAGCGGGCCATTCCATCCTCCTGAAACCAGGGCTATTGTTGTCCTCGTTGCATTTGAAAATGGAATCTGCCCCCGCTACACATGCTATGGCAGCAGGATTGAAATGTCCGGCGTTGTGCAAAGTAGAAATGTCCGACCGGTCACCAAACGGCTTCGCGACCAGCCCCGATCTGGTCGGCTGATCGCAACTGCAAGATCAGATCGGGGCGGGTGGGGCACACCGCTTCGGCTTGAGCTTTTGGACGATCCGATCCGTCATTCACTCGGCAGCCTGCCGCCGCAACAATGCCTTCTCCCGTCGCGCAATAACCGCCGGATCCTTCGTGACGTCCGTGCGCCGGCTGGATCCGGGAGCGCGTTTGACATAGCCGTTCTTGTTGCTGTTGGTCTTTACGTCAGGCTTGTCGAGCGTCTCCTGACGCTCCTTGATATAGGCCAGGACGTCACCGAGCCGTTTGTTCTCGGTGATCGCCGCATGCGTCACCCGCTGATCCTTGTTGAACACCGTATAGAGTAGGCAATGGCCCTTCCAGCGCACATCCAGCCGGCCGTCCGCATAGGCATAGGTCTCGACATAGTGACCAACCAGACCACGCGTCACCTCGGTCTCTTCTAGCATGATCCGCTTGCGCTCGAACGAAAACGTCAGTTGTGCGCCGACATAGCGCTGTTCCCGCTTGCACAGGATCTCGGCCAGCCGATCCGGCGCCAGGTTCATCGGCCGATGCACGTCGTCCGGCCGGGCAGGGACGACCGCAAATCGCGCATTGTAGGCCTCCATGAATCCCGGCAGGAACGCATTGCCGGCCTCCATGGTGTCAATGCCGGCCAGTCGCAGTTCCTTGATCAACCGGTCCTGTAGCGTGCGGTTCATCCGCTCGACACGACCCTTGGCCTGGCTCGAATTTGCACAGAGAATCTCGATGTTTAGCTCGCAAAGCGCACGCCCGAACTGGGTCATGCCCTGGCCGCCCTTGGCATCCTGTCTCGCCACCCGGAACACCGAATGCTTGTCGGAATAAAACGCGATCGGCGCACCGTGATGCGTGAGATAGAGCGCCAGCGCCTCGAAATAGGTGAAGGCGCTTTCGGACCGCACGAAATGCAGTTGCATCAACCTGCCCGTCGCATCATCGACAAACACCAGCAGCGAACATGGCGGCCCGCGATCCTCAAACCAACGGTGCTCCGACCCGTCGATCTGCACAAGCTCCCCATAGGCTTCGCGTCGCAGCCGTGGCCGATGAAACGTGCGGCGCTGCTTGCGCGATAGCCAAAGTCCCGCCTGCGACATCCAGCCACGCAACGTCTCGCGCGACACACGCAATCCATCCCGCTCGGCAAGCTTCTCGCTCGCCAGGGTCGGTCCGAAATCCGCATATCGTTCGCGAACCAGCGATACAGCGTAATTCCGAATACCGGCGCTGATCCGATTGTTCGATGGCCGGCCGATCGCTTTGTGGCGGATCGACGCTGCACTACCCGTGCGCATGCGCTCCAGCAACCGGCGGATCTGGCGCTCGCTCAGACAAAGCACATGCGCCGCCGATACCAATGTCATCCGGCCGGCAACAACCTTTGACAAAACCTCGATCCGCTGAAGATCGCGCTCGCTCATCGCTATCAATCCCATCTGCTCGTCTCCGCGTTATCAAACGCGGGGAGTGTGACACTCTAACTTTGCAGAAACAGGACACTTCAACTTTGCGGCTACACATGCCGATGGCATAATTAATCTTATGGAACTTTTGGCGGTTCGGTGTTTTTATGGGCTTCGAAGCCCGCGATTGCCGCCGCATTTTTTGTACGAGTTCTTTGAACCCCGGGATATTGCGCGGGCGATCGCTTTGCCGAACTCGTTCCTTGGGAATAACTGTAACCTTCTGGTTCGCGCTCATCTATGGCGCGGATCGTGCGGTTGAACCCGTTCGGACAGGCCCGAAACGTTGGTTGAGGAGAACTCGTTTCAGCGATTTTTCGGGCCGCCGTCTGTTCAATGCCTCGCCGGTTGCGATCGTCGTGCTGGACGCCGCAGAGCAGACAGATTTTGCGAACGCATCGGCGATCGCGGATTCTTCGAACGGTGTTCCCGACACGCCGTTGGAAACGCCCGATCCGGATGCGTTGACACGTGAACTCAACCTGGCAGATCCGCAACCTCTCGCCCGCGGCTGTCCTTTAAGGCATCAGGCTGATCTTCAGATCCGGCTTTGCCGAAGGCACCACTCGTGAGAAATTGTATTGATGACAAGCCAGACGCCGAAGACTGTTTCGGCGGTTGACGTGCTCCAGCCGCGACGAATTCGGGCGTGGCAGTGCACGCGACCACCGTCCTGTGTGGCGGCGCGTCCATTCCCGCAGCCGAAGCCGCACGGCTTTTAGCGAAGCGCGTCGTCGTCCGGTGTCAGGCCGGCCAGTGCGCGCAGCCGCCAGATGCGGTCGGTCCACCAGCGCTCCAAGAGGTTCGTTGCCCGGTCCAACGGCAGATCGAGAACCATCCTGCGTGTCACGCGATCGTTCGACCATTCGAGCTTTGAACCGGACACGGCTCCCCCATAAAGCTGCAGCATTCCAAGGTCTGAAACGCCTCGAATGGCGCCATTCTCATCGCGAAGGACGATCCAGCCGGGTGCATCGCTTCCGCTACCCGGCATGGCGAAGAACATCGGCCGGCCGCAAACCGTCAGTGTCCAGTGTCCGTCGGGGCTCTTTTCGACCAAGTAAGGCTCGTCACAGTGCAGGTTGCCCTCTGGAACGAAGGCGACGGTGATGATGGCCGCTGCTGCCAGCAGCGCAAAGCCGTTCAGACAGGCACGAATTGGCTTTGCGATGGTCATGCCGGCCCTAATATCGTTTCACCACATCTTACCGCACCGGCCAGAGCGTGGTGGGCGGTCGTCGCCGAAGTCGATGACGGTCTTCCGTCGCACACATAAGGGGATCTGCATAGATCCGAGGTGTCGAGCCACCGTCATGGTCTCGTTTCCCGCGCCGAGGGGACGAGAGGCTCAGGCGCGGGCTTCAAGACGCGCAGGACGGTTATCCGCGACGGTGAACGCGCTGCCAAGCGCTATTTTCCTCCCCAACCGTCCCTCACCGCGCCATCTTCGCAAATCCCTTTGCGAGGATGAGGCCTGTCGGCCTGCCCGTCGGGGAGCCGCCCGTCTGTTCCAGGGTCAGTTCGTAGAGCTGGCTGTCGTGCGGCTTGGGGAGGGTGGGCCCGTCCAGCCGGGCCGAGCGCGCGTCGTCGATCAGGCCGAGGGAAACCGGGCCGCGTTCGGGCGATGGCAGGGTCCAGACCTCGATCGTCTTGCCCTCGGGAACGGCGAAATCCGCCAGAAGCCGGACGGCCGCCGTCTCGTTGCCGAAATCCTCGACGATCGCCTTGATGTCGCCGGTCTCGTTGACGAGCACAGCCACCACCAGCGGATCGACAGTGCGAATCAGGCTGAACGTGAGCGCAATGGCGAGCGTGACAGCCGCCGCCGTGGCGCCAAGCGCCGTCGCGCGCCAGCCGCCCGGCCTGTTGTCGTTTGCGGTCGCCTTGTGCCTGCCCGTGCTGCCCGCATGTTGCGCCGAAAGCCCGGTTTCGATGCGGCTCCAGAGCTGGTCCCCGACGATGGCGGCCTCCGCCGTATCGTCCAGCGGCAGAAATCGCTCGCGGCTGGCGGCGATGGCGGCCTTGAGATCGGGATCGTTCTCCAGATCGGCCTCGATCCGCAGCATGTCCGCCGCATCCAGAAGGCCCAGCACATATTCGTCGGCGACGACGCCGATATCGCCCCGCCCGTTCTGATCGACCCGCTCGTCGCTCATGCCATGCACTCCCGCAATGCGGAGAGGCCGCGCCGGATCCAGGACTTCGTCGTGCCCAGCGGAATGCGGAGCCGGCCGGCGATCTCGCCATGGGAATATCCGCCGATATAGGCCATGAGAATGCCGCGCCGCTTGGTTTCCTCGAGCGCACCCAGACAATCGTGAAGGCGGGAGGTGCGATCGAGCCGGTGCCAGGCCGCCATGACATGATCCACCTGTTCGCGCTCGCGCAGCACCTCGACATCCTCGACCGTATATTCCCGACTGCCGTCGCGCAGCAGATTGAGCGCGCGGTTGCGAACGATGGCATAGATCCAGCCGCGGGCCGAACCGCGATCCGGCTGATACTGGTGGGCCTGCGTCCAGATGCGGATGAAGCTTTCCTGAACCACCTCTTCGGCAAGGTCGCGCCGCCGCACGATGCGTTCGGCGACGGTGACCAGACGTCCAGCCTCCCGATCGAAGATCCTGCGCAATGCCGTGCGGTCACCCTTCGCGCAGGCGGCAAGGGCCGTCGTCAGATCGTCCGGCGGTGAGCCCATCGACATCGAAATCCTTTTCCTTCGCCGCACCATCCGTGCGGTCTGACCCACTCTACCCGCCGGCGCGCAGGATTGGATGCGCTTTGAGAATATTTTTCATGTGGCTGCATCCAAACGGCCCTGCTCCCGTGTCTTCAAGACAGGAAGCATCGCCGTGCGCGCGCAGATGTCTTCCGAAATGGAACAACACAACGGGAGAATTCCATGATGACCGTTCGCTTCGCCTTGATCACCTCCACTCTTCTGGTTGCCAGCACCGGCAGCCTGTTTGCCGCGCCGGTCCTCGGCCTGACCGGCGACAAGACCCTCGTCCTGTTCGATACGGACAAGCCCGCCGTCACGAAGAGCATGGATGTCACCGGTGTCGACAGGTTGGTCGGCATCGATTTCCGTCCCGGAAACAAGACCGTCATCGGCGTCACCCCGGAAAGCGAGATCGTCACGATCGACCTTGAGACGGGTGCCGCAACGTCGGTTGCCAAGATGGACAAGGCGCTGGCGATGACGGCCGCACCTGTGGTGGTCGATTTCAACCCGGTGGCGGATCGTCTGCGTTTCATGACCGGCACCACCAACCACCGCGTCCACCCGGATACGGGTGCCGTCACGGTCGATGGCACGCTCGCTTATGAAGAGGGCGACATGCACAAGGGCGAGACGCCCGATATCGTCGCTGCGGCCTACACGAACTCGATCGGCAAGCCGGAGAAGACCGCGATGTACAACATCGATGCGACGATCGGCGGCCTGATCCAGCAGACCAAGCCGAATGACGGCACCTTGAAAGCCATCGGCAAGCTCGGCCTCAAGGACAAGCCGGCCACCTGCGCCTTCGACATCCAGGGCATGGAGACGGGCGGCAACGCCGCCTATCTCGCCGCCGGCAAGACGCTCTACAGCGTCAATCTCGAGACCGGTGCCGCGACGGAAATCGGTGCGATCACCGGCCTCAGCAACGACCTTCGCGATATCGCGATCCTCCCGGCGATGTAACCGTTCCCGGACCAACGAGATCGTCTCGATATGCGGCCGTGAAGGTGGCCGCATATCCTGCCTTCACGGCTCCCGGTCCTGCCTTCACGGCCCAAGGTTTTGCCTTTGTCCGGCGTGGGCGAACGACGATGGCGAATGACGATGGCGTCCCCGGTTGCGTTTTGCGGCCGCCGGCGACCGGATCTCGATCGGCATCGCACCGGATGCATTGACTTGGTTTCGTGACGAGCAGATCTTCACCCTCACAACGAGGAAGTGGACCGGCACGCGCGCTCATGCACCATTGTCATCATACGAATTTTAGACAGTCATCCGATATCGCAAGGCCTCTCCCATGAGCGCAGCACCACAAAGGGGGCGACGCTATTCGAGTGACGTCGTCGACATCATCCGGGCCCAGATCAGGGAGGGCGTCTATACGGTCGGGGACAAGCTTCCGACGGAACCGGTTCTGATCAGCCGCTTCGGCTTCAGCCGCACCGTCATCCGCGAGGCGATCGCGGCGCTGCGGGCCGATGGCATGGTCGAGTCGCGCCAGGGAGCCGGTGTCTTCGTCATCGCGTCGCGACAGGGCGACCCGCTGCAGGATCTCTTCAGCCGGGAAACGGATCGGATCTCCGACATCATCGAAGAACTGGAGCTTCGCATCGGCGTCGAAGTGGAAGCCGCAGGCCTTGCCGCGTCGCGTCGATCGCCGGCGCAGGAGGCGGAAATCCAGGCGCAGGTCCAGCGCTTCGGGGATCTGATGGACATGGGAAAGCCGACGGACGAGGTGGATTTCCAGTTCCACATGGCGGTGGCCACCGCCACCAACAATGCCCGCTTCCGCACCTTCCTCGAGCATATCGGCCGCCGGATGATCCCGCGCGTGAAGTTCAAAAGCGTCATGGGCGGCGTCGATCCCCTGCCGAGCCGCGATCATCCGATTCTGGACGAGCACCGTGCCATTGCCGATGCCATCTCCGCGCAGGAGCCTGAAACCGCCCGCGAAGCCATGCGCCTGCATCTCCTGACCGGCATGGCGCGATACCGCTCCCTGGTGTCGCAACCGAAGTATAAGCCGCCGACTAAGGATTGACTCATCTCAAAAGTCATAATACGACTTGAGCCTTCAACGACTGGGAGGTTCTGTTGTCGCCTGAGGAAATCAAATCGGCCATCGCATCGGGTCTGCTGTCGTTTCCGGTCACCCATTTCAACGCGGACCTGAGCCTTCACCTGGAGAGTTACAGCCGGCATGTGGCGTGGCTTTCCGGCTTCGATGCGGCGGCGCTCTTTGCAGCCGGCGGCACGGGCGAGTTCTTTTCGCTGTCGCCGGAAGAAGTCGGCCTGGTTACGAAGGCGGCGAAAGAGGCCTCCGGCAGCGTGCCGATCATCACGGGCTGCGGCTACGGCACCACGCTTGCCATAGACACCGCGCGCCAGGCGGAGCGGGCCGGCGCGGATGGCCTGCTGCTGCTGCCGCATTATCTAATGGAAGCGTCGCAGGAGGGGATTTACCGGCACGTCAAATCGGTCTGCCAGTCCACGCCGCTCGGGGTCATTCTCTACAACAGAGCCAATTCGGTTGCGACCGCCGACACCGTCGCGCGGCTCGCCGAGGCCTGCCCGAACCTGATCGGCTTCAAGGACGGCACCGGACGGGTCGATCTGGTCCGTCACGTCACCGCCAAGCTGGGGGACAGGCTCTGCTATATCGGCGGCATGCCGACGCATGAGCTGTTTGCCGAAGGGTTCAACAGCGTCGGCGTCACGACCTACTCCTCCGCCGTGTTCAATTTCGTGCCGGCGCTGGCGCAGCGCTTCTATAAGGCGATGCGGGCGGGCGACCGGGCGACGATGGAGGATATCCTCAACCGCTTCTTTTTCCCGTTCGCCACCCTGCGCGACCGCGAAGCCGGCTACGCCGTTTCCATCATCAAGGCCGGCGTCGACCTGATCGGCCAGACGCCGGGGCCGGTTCGTCCGCCCCTGACGGACCTGACCCCTGACGAAAAGCAGATGCTGGCAAGCCTCATCGAGGCCGCCGGCGCCTGACGACGCGTGCCGCCGCCGCGCAGGGAGAGGCGGTGGCCGCATCCATCGGATCACGGATCGGACGACAGCGCCCTGACCATCGCGCGCAGCGGTCCGAACGACTTCAGACGACATCGTGTTCAATCGGGAGGAGCAACATGACTGGCATCACATTACGTCTTATCGCAGGAGGCCTGCTGGCCGCGGCGTCGGCATCCTATGCCATGGCGCAGGACGCCACGGCGATCCGCATCGTGCTGCCGGAGCAGCCAGCAAACCTCGAGCCCTGCGGCACTATCATCACCAATGTCGGGCAGATTCTCGCCCAGAACGTGGTGGAACCGCTCACGGTCATCGATGCGGCGACCGGGCAGCCGCGCCCGAAGCTCGCGACCGAATGGAGCCAGGTCGATCCGCAGACATGGCGGCTGAAGCTCAGGGACGGCGTGACCTTCCAGGATGGCGAGCCCTTCAACGCGGCGGCGGTGGCCTTTTCGATCGAGCGCATGACGGGCGGCAAGCTGAACTGCAACAACATGGCGAAGTTCGGCGATGCCAAGCTGACGGTGAGCGCCGTTGACGACCTGACGGTGGAGATCAAGTCCGATCGCCCGGAGCCGATCCTGCCCACCTTGCTCAGCGTGGTCATGGTGGTGTCGCCGAAGACGCCGGCCGACAAGGCGGTCAACGATCCGGTCGGCACAGGGCCGTTTCGCCTGAAGACCTTCAACACGCAGACCGTCGAACTTGTCAGTTTCGACAAATACTGGGGCGACAAACCGAACGTGACGGCGGCGACCTATGTCTGGCGCGCAGAGTCCTCGATCCGGGCCGCCATGATCGAAACCGGCGAGGCTGACCTGACCCCGTCGATCGCGATCCAGGATGCGTCCAATCCGGAAACGGACTTCTCCTATCTCAACTCCGAGACGACGGCGATCCGCATCGATGCGGCGCAGCCGCCGCTTGACGATCTGCGCATCCGCAAGGCCCTGAACCTCGCCATCGACTGGGAGGGGCTCGCCCAATTGTTCGGAGACGACATCAAGCGCGCGTCGCAGATGGTGGTGCCCGGCATCAACGGCCATGACGATGCCCTCTCGCCCTGGACCTATGATGCCGCAGAGGCCAAGAAGCTGGTGGAAGAGGCCAAGGCTGCGGGCGTCCCGGTCGAAACCGAGATCACCCTCATCGGCCGCAACGGCATCTATCCCAACGGCTCGGAAGCCATGGAGGCCATGGTCGCCATGTGGCAGGACGCCGGGCTGAACGTAAAGCTGACCATGCTCGATGTCGCCGACTGGCTGCGCTACCTGCAGAAGCCTTATCCGGAGAACCGGGGTGCCAACATGCTGCAGATGATGCACGACAACAACAAGGGCGACGCGGCGTTCACCCTTCCGATCTTCTATCGCTCGACCGGCAATTATGCGACCGTGAACGATCCGGCGCTCGACAAGCAGGTGGACGAGGCGCTGGCGGCAACCGGCGACGACCGCACGGCGAAGTTCAAGGCCCTCTTTGCCAAGGTCCGAACCGATGTTGTGTCCGATATCCCGATGTTCCACATGATCGGCTACACGCGCGTCGGCAAGCGCCTCGACTGGAAGCCGGATATCACCACCAACAGCGAAATCCCGCTGGCCAATATCGGCATCAAGTCCTGAGAACGGAAAAGACGCGCGGTGCCTTGCCGCGCGTCTGTCCGCCATGCCGGCCCTCCGCCGGCTGATACGGTCTCAAACGAGGGCCTGCCATGCTCCGCTATCTCGGACGTCGTGCGTCGTACAGCCTGATCTCGATCATCGGCCTGGTCACGCTCGTCTTCTTCCTGACACGCCTGACCGGCGACCCCTCCGCGCTCTACCTGCCCCTGGACGCGAGCGCCGATGCCCGCGCCCAGTTCGCACGGCTGAACGGGCTCGATCAGCCGGCGATCGTCCAGTTCTTCACCTATCTCGGCAATCTGGCGCAACTCGATTTCGGCCAGTCGCTTCGGCAGAACCGCTCGGCCATGGAGGTCGCGCTGGAGGCGTTTCCGGAAACGCTGAAGCTTGCCTTTCTCGCCATCGCGCTGGCGACGTCGCTTGCCATCGTCGTCGGATCGCTCGCCGCGGCCCGTCCGGGTAGCCTGTTCGACCGCATCGCCAGCCTCGTCTCGCTTGCCGGCGCCAGCGCGCCCGATTTCTGGATCGCCATCGTCGGCATCCTTCTCTTTGCGGTCGGGTTCGGATGGCTGCCGACCTCCGGCACCGGAAGTGCTTCGCATTGGGTGCTCCCGATCTTCGTGCTGACGCTGCGGCCGTTCGGTCTCTTGGTGCAGGTGGTTCGCGGCACGATGCTGTCGGCCCTGTCCGCCGCCTATATCAAGACGGCCCGTGCCAAGGGCATGCCGCGCCGCGAGATCATCTTCGGCCATGCGCTGCGCAATTCGCTGCTGCCGATCGTCACGGTTGCGGGGGACCTCGCGACAGGGCTCGTCAACGGCGCGGTCGTGGTCGAATCCATCTTCGGCTGGCCGGGCATCGGCAAGCTGATGATCGACTCGATCATCCAGCGCGATTTCGCGGTCGTCCAGTCGACCATCCTCGTGACGGCCGTCGCGATCTTCCTGCTCAACATCGCGATCGATCTCCTCTACGCATTCCTCGATCCCCGCATCCGCTACTAGAAGGCTCGCCCGATGACGCTTCTTTCGGCTCCCGTCGCGGCGATCTCTCCGCGCATGCCGCTCCTTTCCTATCTCTGGCGCGACAAGATGGCCTTCGCGTCCGCCCTCTTTCTGGTCCTGCTCCTGCTCCTGCTCCTGGTCATGTTCGGCCCCCTGCTCGTCGGCGACGCCGCCGCACGGCTCGGGCTGCGGCAGCGGAACCTGGCGCCTTTCACCTTCAATGGCGGTTTTCTCTACGTGCTCGGGGCAGACACGCTCGGGCGCCCCATCCTGGCGCGGCTGATCGTCGGCGCGCAGAACACGATCTTCATCGCTGCGGCCGCCGTGTTCAGTTCCATGCTGGTCGGCGGCGCGCTCGGGCTGGTCGCCGGCTATTCCGAGCGCTGGTACAGCCACGTCATCCAGCGTTTCGCCGATGTGATCATGAGCTTTCCGTCGCTGCTCCTCGCCCTGATCGTTCTCTATACGCTCGGGCCCAGCATGACGAACCTCGTCATCGTGCTGGCGATCACGCGCCTGCCGATCTACCTGCGAACCGCCCGCGCCGAGGTGCTGGAGCTTCGCGAGCGGATGTTCGTCAGCGCGGCCCGCTCGATGGGCGCCTCGCCGATGCGCATCGTCTTCCGCCATATCGCGCCGCTCGTTCTGCCGACGCTGGTCACGATCTCGGCCATCGATTTCGCGACCGTGATCCTTGCCGAATCCGCACTGAGCTTCCTCGGCCTCGGCATCCAGCCGCCCGATTTCACCTGGGGTGCGATGGTGGCGAACGGGCGCGGCTATCTGCAGACGGCGTGGTGGATCGCCTTCTGGCCGGGCCTTGCGATCATGCTGACGACCTTGTCGCTCAACATTCTCTCCAACTGGGCGCGCACCGTCGCCGACCCGCAGCAGCGCTGGCGGTTGCAGGCTCTGAGAAAGGCTGCCCGATGAGCAGGATCGAAGACGCGGGAATGCCCGCTCCCCTCCTTCGGGTCGAGGGACTGACGGTCGACTTTCTCTCCGATGGCGATCCCGTCCGCGCGGTCGACGACGTCTCCTTCCATGTCGCGCGCGGCGAGACGCTGGTCATTCTCGGCGAGAGCGGCTCGGGCAAGAGTGTCAGTACCAGCACGCTGATGGGGCTGGTCGATTGCCCGCCCGGCCACATCGTCTCCGGCCGCTGCCTGTTCGACGGCCAGGAGCTTGCGCGCCTCGACGAGGACAAGCGGCGGGCGCTCAACGGCCGGCGCATCGCGATGATTTTCCAAGACCCCCTCGCCTCGCTGAACCCGGTCTACACGGTCGGCCGGCAGATCGAGGAGGTCTATCGCAGCCATGGCGACGGCGACGGCGACCTGCGCTCCCGGATCCTCGACCTCATGCGCCGCGTCGGCATTCCCGAGCCCGAGCAGCGGATCGATCATTATCCCCACCAGTTCTCCGGCGGCCAGCGCCAGCGCATCATGATCGCCATCGCCATCGCGCTCAAACCCGACATCCTGATTGCCGACGAGCCGACCACGGCGCTCGATGTCAGCGTTCAGGCGCAGATCCTGGACCTGCTGCGCGATCTGCAGCGAGAAACCGGCATGGCGCTGATCATGATCACCCACGATCTCGAGGTGGCCGCGTCCATGGCGGACCGGATCATCGTCATGAATGGCGGCAAGGTGGTGGAAACCGGACCGGCCAGAGACGTGTTCGAGACGCCGCAACACGCCTATACCCGGAAACTGATCGCCGCGCTGCCGCATGGCGAAGCCGCCGATGCCGGCCACAAGCGCTCCAGAGAACGGGCCGATGCGGTGCTGCTCAAGGTCGAGGGACTCGGCAAGGATTACGTCCTGTCATCCGGCGCATTTACCGGAAAATCCGTGTTCAAAGCGGTGGAGGATGTCGGCTTTCACCTCTGCAAAGGCGAAACGCTGGGCATCGTCGGCGAGAGCGGTTCCGGCAAGTCGAGCGTCGCGCGCATGCTGATGCGCCTGAACGAACCGACCTCGGGCAAGGCGATCTTTGCCGGGCAGAACATCTTCGATCTCACGGGAAAGGACCTGATGGCCTTTCGTCGCCGGGTGCAGATGGTGTTTCAGGACCCGTACGGCTCGATGAACCCGCACATGAGCGTCCGCTCGATCATCTCGGAACCATGGCAGATCCACGGCGACATCCTGCCACGCGCACGCTGGAGAGACCGCGTCGTGGAGCTTCTGGACCTCGTCGGCCTGAAGGCCGAGCATGAAGGCCGCTACATCCACCAGTTTTCCGGCGGACAGCGCCAGCGGATCGCTATCGCCCGCGCACTGGCGAGCGAGCCGGAACTGATCATTTGCGACGAGGCGGTATCGGCCCTCGATGTGTCGATCCAGGCGCAGGTCATCGACCTTCTGGCGGACCTGCGCAACCGGCTCGGCCTGTCCTACATCTTCATCACGCACGACCTGCCGATCGTGCGCCATTTCGCCGATCGCATCCTCGTCATGAAACAGGGCCGTATCGTCGAGGAGAACGAAACCACCGCGCTCTTTGCGGCCCCCGTCCACGACTATACGCGGACGTTGCTGAACGCCGTCCCCCTGCCGAAGTGGCAGATGGCGACCTCGTAGGCGGTTGACCGAAGCCGCCGGAACAGCCTGCAGATCGCTCGACGCGCCTGCCGGCTTCAACGCAGCGCCGTCCCTCAACCCGGAGCCGTTCCCACCTTCCCGGATGGGAGCGGTGCGGCGACAGGCCGGATCCTGGCGAACGCACCGTTCACAGATCGACGATTGACCGCAATCCTAATCATGGATATTTTATATCCATGATTAGGAGATGTACCATGAAACTGAGCGAAGGCGTCGAGCAGGCCATTCACTGCACGGCATTCCTGGCAGGGTTGTCCGACGACGGCGTGCTGTCGGCAGCGGCACTTGCCGAACTTCACGGCGTGTCCACCAGCTATCTCTTGAAACATTTGCAGGCGCTTTCCGGTGCGGGGATCGTGGCGACGACGCCGGGGCCGAAGGGCGGCTATCGCCTTGCGAAGGCGCCCGGGGAGATCAGCCTGCTCGATATCGTTATCGCGGTCGAAGGACCGGCGCCCGCCTTCCGCTGCGCCGAGATCCGACAGCGCGGGCCCAACCCTCTGCCGGGGCGTTACTTCACCAGGCCCTGCCAGATCAACACCGCGATGCTGAAGGCCGAGAAGGCCTATCGCGCGGAACTTGCCAAGGTGTCCGTCGCGGACCTCGTAACCGACCTCGGCGCTGCCGACGACGGCGGGATCGCCGCGCGTGGATGCGCCTTCCTCGAACGCCACGAACGCAAGGCGGGCAATCGCGCCTCGTCACAGGAGACAGCAAAATGAGCATGTCCAAGAAGGTTGTCGTCATCGGCGGCACGGGCCTGATCGGCTCGAAAGCAGTGAAGCGTCTGCAAGACGGCGGCCACGAGGCCGTCATTGCAAGCTCCCGAAACGGCGTCAATGCCTATACGGGAGAGGGACTCGTGGAGGCGCTGACAGGCGCGGATGCCGTGATCGACGTGTCGAACATGATGTCGTTCGACACGGCGGTCATCACCGATTTCTTCGCGACATCGAGCCGCAACCTGACGACGGCCGGAAGGGCCGCGGGGGTGCGCCATCACGTGGTTCTGTCGATCGTCAACGCCGACGGCCTTGCCGCCAACCCGTATATGGCCGGCAAGCTGGCGCAGGAAGAGGCCGTCGCGGCGTCGGGCCAGGCCTATAGCATCGTGCGTGCAACGCAGTTTCACGAGTTCATCGAGACCCTGATCGACGCCTATTCCGCAGACGGCACCGTCACGGTTCCGGACATCGACTTCCAGCCGATCGCAGCGGCCGACGTCGCTTCAGCTCTTGTCGAGGTCGCGCTCGGCGCGCCGAAGAACGGCACGATCGACCTCGCAGGACCCGAACGTGCCGCGTTCCAATCCTTCGCCAGGACCTATCTCGACGCCAGGGGCGACCCCCGGCCGACCCGCGCGGAAACCGGCATCGACTATTTCGGCGCCCCGGTCGTCACAGGTTCGCTGGTCCCCGGCGGGGCGTTCACCAAGGGCAGAGTGACGCTTGCGGACTGGCTGCGGACCTGAAGGCCCCAACCATCCTCTCTCTTTCTGCGGCATGTCCCACCTCGCGCATAACGGCACTGGCTCATGACGGAGCCAGGCCTGACCGGCGCCGCCCCGTGTCGCCCCGTCACGGGGCGGCGGGATGACCAACCCCTCGTTACCGCCTGTTTGTGACGGCGCGAGGACGTGCGCTATATATCGGGGAATGACCTGGAACGCTCCGGAGAAGGTGGAAACATGAGATATGGCCTGCACCTGGGCCTGGCGATCGTCCTGCTGGCGCAGCCTGTCCGTGCGCAGGACGGATCGACGCGAGGGGCGATCGAGGCTGGCCTTGCCGGCGTGCTTCGCGGTTGCGAGACCTGGATCCTCGAGCCGAAAAGCTGGGCGGACGGGCCGGCGCCGTTCTTGGCCGCGATGCGGCTTGGCGATCGGGTCTCCGAAGTGGCCTCCATTCCCGACGATTTGAAACCACCACCGCGCCTGCGCAAAGGCAACCGCTCCTTCCGGATCGACGTCAGCGATCGCGCCGGTTTTGCGCTGACCGTGTCCACCGAGATCCCGATGTGCCACATCGTCGGCGTTGGCTTCGGCGACTTCGCCTCCGCAACGGATGCCGCCCTGGCGACCGAAGCCTTCGGCGCGTCCTGGGCGCGGATCGGCGAGAAGGATGAGGGGTCGAGCCATTCCGTCATCTTCCGGCATCGCCGGAGCGAGCGGCTGGCACTGATGCTCAGCCAGCCGACCGAGGACCCGGACGCGGTGCAAACCATTCACCTCCTGGGGACGGCGGTTTACGATCTGCGGTGAGCCGCGAAACGGCCGCCGCCGCAGGACGCTCAACAGTCCGGTTCATAGGGTCCGATGGACACGGGGCATCCCAATCCGGCGCCGAGATCCTCGGCCAGCGCCGTCATCCCGTCGGGATCTGAGGACTGGGCGACATGGACGGAAAGACCATCCGTTCCCGGCGCCTGCGTGCGGCAGATGGCCCTGAGCGAGGAGCCGCCAGCTCCCTTGGCGCGCGTCAGGCGGGTGACATCCAAGCGAAGGATCGAGGCGCGCGGCATGACGTAGAGCTGGTTCGACACCACGATCAGCGCTCGCCCGTCTGCCGACAGGCCCATCCTGCCCTGCCGGTCGGCCACCAGCCCGGAGGGATCGCGGACATATTCGAGTTCGGTCTCGTGAGCCGCCGCCGTCCCGGCTTTCGCCATGCGCTCTGTTCCCACGGAACCTGCCATCCGGATCGGCCGGAAGCCCGCGACCCAGTCCCTCTCCTGGCTGCTCAATGGAAGGCAATAGCCGGTCTCGACATGGACATGGCAGGCCGTCCGCAGACGCGGATCGCGTTTTTCCGCGTCGATCGCCAGATCCGACGGCTGCAGCTCGGGCGGCCAGGCGATCAGCGAGATGCGCGCGGTGCCCGCCCGCCAGGCGGCGACCAGCGTATTCCAGTGTTGTCCGGTCGGCGCGGGGCCCAGTTTCGTCGCGAGATCGCCGGCGATGCGCCTGAGATTCGCATGCGCATCGTCCTCGAACCAGACGACACTCGAGAAACGGCCGATCGGAAACTGCGGCGGGATGCGGTCGGAGCCATCGGCTGTCCAGGGCTCCAAAGCCCCGGCAAGGCGGATCGCCTCCGGCAGGGCCAGCATCTCGCGATGAGAGAGGCCGCCCGGCGACAGGCCGAGACGGGCGGTCAACTGCGCGCGCGTCTCGTGCCGAGGCAACCGCCAGTCATCCAGCAGGCGGTGGATCGGGTTGGTGCCATCCGCCAACATCGAAAGCGCGCGCGGCGGCGGACTGTCCGGCCAGGGGGCGACCGGGAATATCGCCCGGCTCCGTCGAAACAGTCTTTTCAAGAAGGACATTCGGAAGCCAGACCTTGATCGAGAGACGGCCGCCGGCAACAGGCATCAAGCCTCAGCCCCCAGACGCAGCATCATCGGCGGGTGAACCGCGCTTGAGGGGTTGGCCCTCCGCGGTTGCCCTCCCCTCGCGCATCTGCGGGTCTCACCGGCTCGCCGCAGTTCGCGCGCTCAGTTTGTTTCCATCCGGATCGCGGAGGTAGGCGACGAAGGAACCATTCGACCGTTCGGCCGGCGGGCTCTCGATCGCCGTGCCGCCATGCGCGGTCCCGGCCGCGTGCCAGGCCTGGACATGGGCGGATGTCGGTGCGGCGATGCCGATCGTTCCGCCATTCGCGGCCGTCGCCGGCTTGCCGTCGATCGGCCTGGTAATCATCAGCCGGCCACCTTCGTAAACATAGATCAGCCTTCCCCGTGCATCCACCTCGCCGCGGGGCCCGCCCAAGGCCATAAAGGTGGCGTCGTAAAAGCCTCGCGCCCGCTCGAGGTCGTTGCTGCCGATCATGATATGCGTAAACATGCTTTCTCTCCCGTGACGATCAGTCTGGGCCGATGTCGAACCCGAATGACCGTATCAGAAGCCCATCTGCGCCGCCGTTTCAACCCCTCGGCCATTTTGCCCCGCCTTCGGATGGTGCGTCACTACTGAAAGATGGAAAGGCCAACCCGTCCGGCTTGCAGCGCCCCGGCTATGCCGTCCTCGGCCACGCGAGACTCGCGCAGATATCCTCCGTTGTCCTCGGCGGAGTCGGGTTGGCGATATGATCGCTGCACCGTCGGCGACGCCATCAGCACGTTGAGACCGTTGGGTCCGAACGGAACTTGCTTATTAGAAATACTGCATCAGCATGGAAAATATTCCGACATCGAGGCGATAGATGACAGTTGGTAGACGGATCCTCGGCATTGAAAAACCGCAGCAGAAACGGCTTTAACGGTCATGGAAATACCTTTCGAACACCGTTGTCGTCGCTGGTTCAGGGTCATTTCCGGCTATCGGTGGCGCGACGGTGAGCCAGGCTCACCGAAGGCCAGGAACGTAATCTAACGCTGTTGGCTGCTGATCAAAGCCAGGTTCGCACGGCCGGTTTCGCCGATGTTGATGGCGGGGTGTTCCCGCAGGACGACGTTGATGTGCTCGCGGGATGAGCCGATCGCCTTGTTCGTCACGTCGATCATGCGGCTGACGATTTCGGTTTTCTGATCGTCGGTCAGACCCTGCTCGATTTCACATTAAATGAAGGGCATGTTTCACAATCCTTTGTTGAAGTGTCTAGCTTTAATGCTGTTTCGCTGCGGCGCGCTGGCGCAGTTGCTCTGCTCCGGCGACATCCTCGCCATTCGGCCCGGGAAGGTAATTGGGGACGTGTCTACGCACAAACAGAGAGTTCACGACGTCGCGCGGCGTCTGATGCCCGAATAGACGAGCGCTGCGACCACCACCAGAATGCCCTGGAAGAAATACTGGTAGGTCTGCGTCAGGCCGAGGAAGGTCACGGCGTTCAGGACTTCGGTCAAAAGGATCGCGCCGAGCAAGGTGCCGATGAATGTCCCCCGTCCGCCGGACAGGCTGGTGCCGCCGAGAACGACGGCCGTGATGCTGGCCAGCGTGTAATTGACGCCCTGACGCGGATCTCCGACGCCGATCTGCGTCATCAGCATGATGGCGCCGAGCCCGGTGAGCAGCGAGCAGAGGATATAGCCTGCGACATAGGTCCGGTTGACCCGGATCCCGGCGCGGCGGGAAGAGTGTTCGTCCGAACCGACCGCCCTCAGGCGCCAGCCGATCCGGCTGCGGCGCAGCAGGGACTCGCCGCCGAGCGTGAACGCCACCAGCACCAGGAAGGCCACCGGGAAGGGCCCCCATTGCCAGTTGATCCAGTCCGTCACGGTCGTGTTGATGTAGCCATCCGGATTGTCGCGCAGCAGAAAGCTGAAACCCTGGATCGCGATGTACATGGCAAGGGTCGCGGCGATCGGCGTGAAGTTCGCGAAGCGGATGAGGAGGCCGTTGATGGTGCCCGTGATGAACGCGCCGGCAAACATCAGCAGGAAGCCTGCGAGCAGCACCCCGGTCGATTGATCATCGTTGATGAAGAAGGAGGCGACGACCACCAGGAAACCGGCGAGCGGACCGACGGACAGGTCGATGCCGCCCATCAGCAGCGCGACCGTCTGGCCCATCGCGATGAACCCCAGCGCCGTGGCGAGGAGAAGGATATTGTAGATGTTGTAGACCGAGAAGAAATTCTCGTTCTGGCCATAGACGTAGAGACCGAGAAGGATCGTCACGATGGCGAGCGGGATGGCCGGCGCATTGTCCGATTGGAGCAGATGCCGGAGACCGCCCGTCGTGGACGCCTCCGTCTTCGGGGCTTCTCCGACATGGGTCGTCGCGTTGACGGCGGCGGCGACGATCCGGCCTTCCGTCACCTCGCTGCCGACCAGGGTCTCGACGATGTGCCCCCGCGACAGGACGATGACCTTGTCGCACAGTCCCTCCAGCTCGACCGCATCGGACGAGTTGACGACGACCGGTGTCCCGGCATCCGACACTTCCCGCAGGATACGGTAGATCTCGAAACGGGCGCCGACATCGACGCCCTGGGTCGGCTCGTCGGCGACGATGAGGCCGGGGTCCGACAGAAGAGCCCGCGACATGACGACCTTCTGCTGGTTGCCCCCGGACAGAGCGAGGATCGGCGCTTCGAGCCCCGGTGTCTTCACCGCCAGCTCGGCAAAGATGGATTTGACCTGATCGCGCTCCCTCGTCCGGCTCATGATGCCGCCGACCGCGAATTTCTCGAGCGCGGAATAGGTCGCGTTCTCGCGAACCGTCAGGCCGCTGGCCACGCCTTCGATATGCCGGTCCGACGGCATGAAGGCGGCGGCCCGGAGCAGTTCGCGCTGATCGAGCGACCGGCCGCGCAGCATGACCGTGCCTTCGGCCGGGACCAGTCCGGCCAGCACCCGCATCAGTTCGGGCTGGCCGTTGCCCGCCACGCCCGCGATGCCGACGATCTCGCCGCGCCGGACATCGAAACTGATGTTCTTGAGGTCGCCGGTGGTGATGCCCGCAACCGACAATCCGGTTTCCTGCGCGGCGCCTTGCGCCTTCGGCGGAAACGCCGCCTTGAGCGTGCGCCCGACGATCAGATTGACGAGCTCGGTATCGCCGACGTCGCGCACCATCGCGCCGCCGCGAACGCGCCCGTCCCGCAGGACGGTGACACGCTGGGCGATCTGGCGGAGTTCGGCGAGCCGGTGCGTGATGTAGATGACCGCGGTTCCCGCCGCCGCGATCTCCCGGATGCGCTGAAACAGCCTATCGGTCGACTCCTGGTCGAGCGACGCCGTGGGCTCGTCGAGGATCAGCACCTTCGGCTTCAGCGCGAGCGCCTTCGCGATCTCGAAGAGGTGTTTCTGCGCGACCGTCAGACCGTCCGCCCGCATGCGCAGCGGCACCTTCAGCCCCATGGTGGCGAGAATGTCGCTGCCGACGGCGTGGGCGTCGCGGCCCGAAAAAAGCGAGGACGGCAGGGCGACCCGCAGGTTTTCGAGGATCGAGAGATCCTCGAGAATGGCGGGATGCTGGAAGCAGATCCCGATGCCGCGGGCCTTCGCCATGTCCGGCGTCATCTGGCTGATCGGCTCGCCCTGGAAGCTGATCTCGCCGTCCGTCGGCCGGAGCGTGCCCGAAATGATGTTCATCAGCGTCGATTTGCCGGCCCCGTTCTCCCCGAGAATGGCGTGGACCTCACCGGCATAGAATTCCACATTCACATCGGTGAGCGCAGGAACGACCGAAAAATACTTGGAAATGCCGGCCAGACGAATGACGACCTCGCCCGCCGGTTCCTCGATGTTCTTGAGCTTTGCTTCCGCCATGTCCCGTCACCCGCCTCGCGTTTCTGGCCCGGAGTGACATCCCTCCGGGCGTTTTCAGGATGCCGTCCGCTCAGCGGCCGACAGCTTTGGCCTGGTCTTCGGGAGAAAGCTCGGATGACATGTAGATCGCGCCGGGCAGATCCTTGCGGCACTGGACGGCGTTCGGCTTGCCCGAGACGGAGTCTTCGAAGGCCGGAGCCTCGAAGATTTCCGCCTTCGGCTTCTCCCCGCCCGTGGCGAGCGCGACCGCCCACTGGACGGCGAGGCGCACGTTGTCATTGCCCGTTGCGACCGTGAACAGCTTGAAATCCGGGTTGCTGGCCTGACTTTCCTGCCAGAAGCAGCCGAGCGAGTTGCCGTCGGACGTGGCGATCGCGGGGATGGACCGGCCCTGCTTCGTGAAGGCCGGCAATGCACCGACCAGCGACGGACCGAAATCGGAGACGATCACATCGATCTTCGGGTTCTTGGCGATCTCGGCGGTCAGGACCTTCTGGGTCAGGGCCGGATCCCAGTTGGTCACGCCGAAGGGCTCCGGATTGACGAAGACATACTCGGCGCCCAGCACGCTCTTCAGGCCCTTCAGCTCGTCCAGACCCTGGCTGTTTCCAGCAGGGCCGCTCAGAAACAGGACATTGCCGCCTTTGGGCAGAACGCTCTTGATCCATTTGCCCCAGGTCACGCCGTCGTTTTCGAAGGACGAACCGATGAACTTGGCGTAGTTCTTCTCTTCCTTGCCGCCCACGGCGACGCGATAGGGCACGATGATCTTGCCGGCCTTGTGGACGCTGGTGATCGCCGGCAGCACGGCCGGCCCGGCATCGCCGAAGACGACGAGCGCGTCGATACCCTTGGCGGCCATGCCCTTGATGTCGGAGATCGCCTTTTGCGTATCGCCCTGCCCGTCGGCATATTCATATTTTGTGATGCTGGGGCAAAGGTCGACGACCTGCTTGCCCGATGCCGTCGTCACCTGCCGCCAGCTGTTGCCGCCATAGCCATCCAGCAGAGCCAGGGTTGCCTTCTTGGGTCCGCACCAGGCGGGCGGCGCGGCCTTGGCAAGCCCGACGCTTCCCATCCCAGCGATCACAGCCCCGACCGAAACGGTCAGCATTTTGGCAAACGTCGAATACGTCATGTTCTCTCCTCCACAGTTTTCGTTCCAGTCGTTTTTCTTACGTTTACCGTCCAGCGGAGCGAGTAAACACCGATGCCAAAACCCAGTGCCAGCGCCTGGATGATGGTCTGAGCCGAATAGGGCACTCCGACTGAGAGTGCGAACTGGCTCAATTGGTTGAGGAAAAAGGCGGCGATGACCGTCGATATCGGGTAGCCGCGCCCGCCCAGCAGCGACGTCCCGCCGAGAACGACGACCGCGACCGAGGGCAACAACAGACTGTCACCCTGAAAGGCCGTCGGCTCGCGCGTGATGCCGGCAATAAGGATGCCGGCGAGGCAATAGAGCAGCTGGGCGTAGACATAGGCCATCATCTGATGGACCCGCACATTGAGACCCGCAGCCCGGCCGGCCGGCGGGCTGGCGCCGATCGCCTCGAAACGCCGGCCGGCGACCGTCTTCTTCAGAACGAACGACACGAGGGCGGTGGCGACGATCGTGAAGAGCAGCGCATTCGGCAGGCCCAGCGTCTCGCCTCCGGCGATCTCGGCCAGAAGGTTCGTGGTGATCGAGGGGACGCCACCCGATGTGGCGAAGACGGCGCCGTAAAGCAGCGCATTGACGCCGATCGTCGCGATGATCGCGTTCAACCGGAAGACGCTGACGAGAAGACCGTTCAGGAAGCCCGCGACAAGCGCGAAGGCAAAGGCCAGCAGAACCGCCTGATAGAGGAGACCGTCATCCTGCTGCGGATAATGGGTCGACACGACGACGGCAAGGGACACGGCGCCCGGCAGGGACAGATCGAACCCGCCATGCTGGACGACCAGCAACTGCCCGAGACCGACGATGGCGATGATGGCGGCAAACGGGATGCTGCCGGACAAGGCGCCCCAGGACACGCTCGATGGCGCCAGGATCAGGCAGAGAACCAGAAGCAGCAGCGTCGAGAAGACGACGGTGACGAAACTGCGCGCCAAGGGCATGGAAAACATGCCATCGCGACCCGGCGTCGTCGGCGAGATCGTGCGCGCCGTCATGATGCGGGGCTTTCCGTGGTCACCATGTCGTTCCTCCTCCTGTTGTGTGACGGCTCTGGCGGACGACGGCGGCATCCCACCGGGACCCGTCCGTCGGCCCGTGACGAGGCTTTCGAAGACCTCATCCGGCCGGGCAAACCCTGACGTCATCACGCGCGGTGCAAGATGAACGGCCGGCGATCGTCGCGTCGAGATCCATCGTCTGCCGCCTCCAACGCTTTGTTCTTCAGACCGTTCAATAAGACGGTGCCTTCTTCCAGAAACGCACAGTCGGCCGGCACCGCGTTCGACCACAATCGGGTGGTTTTCGCAGAACGTTACTGGCGCGAGTGCTGTATCGAGAAGAAAGCGGTTCCTCCTAAACCGCCTGCTTACAGTTTCAGGCATTTCCGCTCGCGTGGAAAGAATGAAAATATCCGGTTTGGATAACTGCCGGAGACGGTCCCGATCCACCCTCTCCTGCCCGCCGCCGGTCGGTCTCAAACCCGGATCAACGCGCTCAGAAAATCGATGCCGGAAACGCGGTTACGGGGCGCCGAGGGCCGTCTGGCTTGCTTCGATCAGGCGTTTCGCATTGTCCGGTCCTGCGTTCAGCCGGCCGCTCTCGATGTCGAAGGCCATCTCCATGACGCGCTGGTTGACCGGCGCGGGCCGGCCATGCGCCTTGAGAATGTCGACGACCCAGCCGTTGACCTCCCGGATCTCCGCGCGCCGGCCCTTGCGCCAATCCTGCAGAGATGTCGTCAACGTATCGGCCTGCGAAAAGACCGTGAGAACCTTCTCGAAGATCTGGTCGACATAGCGCTCCGGGTGATTGGTGGTCACCGGCGGCATGCCGATGATCGGGACGATCGTCGCACCGTCGGCAAGCGCTGCGTGGATGGCCTCATAACCGGCGGCGCGCATCACTTCCAGCATGCCCGGTGCGCGGGCTGCATCGCCGAGCGCCATATCGACGATCGCCGACGGGATCAGTTTGGCGGCGTTGACCACGAGCTTCATCCACTTGGCCGAGCGGATATCGTCGAAGACTTCGACGGTCCCGGCGTTGCGCAAAAGCTCTGCCACGGCCTCCACGCGCGGCTGGGTCTCCGGGTCGAGCGCACCCAGGGCGAACCACGATGTCTCGTGATCGTTCTGGCGATGGGTGATCCCGGGCTCCCACATATTGGAGGCAATCTCGATCACCGCGCCGATGGTCCGCTCGCGCCCGACGATGTCCGCGATATCCTCATGCGTCATGCCGTTCTGCAGACCGACGATCAGGCCGTCCTTGGCCAGAACCGGCTCGATCAGCTGGCAGGCCCATTTGGTGTCGTAAGCCTTCACGACCAGAAACACGAGATCGAAAGGCTCCTTGACCTCGGCGACCTGACAGAGATGAAGGGCCGGGACTTTTGCGTTGATCGTTCGTGTCGGCAGGTTGACCGTGATGCCCTTCTCGCGAATGGCGGCGACATGGTCCGGCCATTGCTCGATGAACGTCACGTCGAGCCCTGCGAGCGCGAAATCCGCGCCGATCGATGCGCCTTGCGCGCCGGTTCCCAGAAAGGCGATCCGTGGTCTGGCGTCCCTGTTCCAAGTCATGATCGGTCTCCTTCTGAACGATGCTGTTCACGATCCAGCGTCCGGATGTGTCGCGTTTGGCGGACGGTCCCGCCGCGGTTACGGGTCCGTCGGCGTTTGCGTCGGCCCGACGCGATAGTCCACCTGATGGCGCGCGATGCGCAGGCCTTCCAGTTCCGCCTTCACACGCTGATGCTCAGGGTGATCCGCATAGGAATTCAGGGCGTCGATGCTGTCGAACTCGGAGTAGAGGACGACATCGCAGGCGTAGGATATCCGGCTGATATCGATGCCGATCTCGAGCGTTCTCAGCCCGGGTATGATGCCGGCAAGGGCTTCGAACTTCGCCTTCACGACGGCTGCGGTCGACAGCTTTTCCTCAGCCGTTTCGCCGCGCACGTCCCACATGACGATATGCTTGATCATTGGACTATCTCCGGGTTGATTGTGATCGAGTGGCCGGATGCGGCCTCATCAAGAGATCGCCGCATCCGGGTCTCGGGAGGATTTCTGATCATCGCGGCGTATCGGCAGCGATATCGGCCGCCCGTATTGTCTCGTCTGGCCGTCGTCTATGATGTGCGACGAGCCGGAAAGGGAAAGACAGATCAATGTTGCCTCCCACACGGCCGTGATCCTGCTCATGACGCGCCTTTCTTCGATGATGCCGTCGCCATTACTTGACGATCTGGTCCAGACGTCCGCGTTTGGTCGTGACGAGGACTGCCAGAATGACCACCGCGCCGCGGATGCCGATCTGGTAGAACGAGTCGACCTGCAGCAAGGTCATGCCGTTCGCGAGAATGACGATCACCAGAACCCCCAGTACCGTTCGAAGCGGTCCGCCGACGCCGCCCGTCAGGGATGTCCCTCCCAGAACCACGGCGGCGATCGTATCGAGGAGAAAGGGATCTCCCATTCCCGGCGCTGCGGAAAATGTCCGAATGCCTAAGAGGATACCGGCCAGTCCGGAAATCAGGCCTGCGACCGTGAAGACCATAAGCTTCAGCTTGACCGTGGATATGCCGGACATTCTCGTCGTGCGCTCGTTGTCGCCCATGGCGTAGATATACTGGCCGAACCGCGTGTACTTGGCCACGAAGGCGCAGAGCACCAGAATCCCGATCGCCCAAAGGCCGATCTTGGGAAAGGTCCCGAAAACCACGCCACCCGCGAGCGCGCTCGACACCGGCGTCGTCCAGGGCAACGGTCTGCCGCCCGAAACGATCAAGGCGAGACTTTGGAAGATGAACAGCGCGCCAAGCGTGACCAGAAAGCTCGGAAGCTTGAGCACGGCGTTGAGAAAGCCGTTGAAGGCACCACACAGGGCCCCGACCAGCAGCCCCGCCACGATGCCGGCTTCTCCGACGACCGGCACCAGAGAAATCGCGCAGACGGCTGCCAACGTCATGACGGCGCCGACCGAGAGATCGATGGATCCGATCAGGATCACGAAGGTCACGCCCATCGAGGCGACCAAAAGCACGGACGACTGGCGGATGATGTTCCAGAGATTGGGCCAGGTCAGGAACGCCGGCTGCATCAGCGAAAAGAACACGATGAGCGCCAGCGCGGCGAGGAACGGGGTCAGCTTGCCCAGTTTATGGATGTCGTACATGAAAAGTCCTCACGTCTCGCGTTTCGGCCGGTTGTTCAGAACATCATCGCGATGACGTCCTGCTCCTTGGGTTTGTGATCCGCCGGCGCCGGGACCGGAGTCGATATGCGGCCGCTCGAGAGGAAATGGATGGTGTTGGACATTTCGATGAGTTCGACGAGGTCGTCGGAAATCAGCAGGATCGCGCAGCCCCGGTCGGCGACATCGCGAAGCAGCCGATAGATCTCCTCCTTGGCGCCGGCATCGACGCCGCGCGTCGGATTGTCGATGACCAGAAGGCGCGGATTGCGGGCGAGCCATTTCGCGAGAACGACCTTCTGCTGGTTGCCGCCGCTCAGCGCCCCGACCAGCGTGTTCGCACTGGGCGCCTTGACGCGCAGTTCCGTCATCCGCTCGGCGACGAAGGCGTCGGCCTTGGCGTAGGCCACCACGCCGCTCCGGGTGAAATCGTCCAGGGAGGGAAGGACGATGTTGTCCCGGATCGACCGTCCGAGCATGACACCGTCGAGATGACGATGGAGCGGAACGTACCCTACGCCCCGCTGGATGCGGTTCGACGGCGAGGCGCCGATGACGTTCTCGCCGGAGATCGTCACGGCACCTCGGGCACGCTCGACACCGAGGATGGCCCGGCCCAGCTCGGTCTTGCCCGATTGCACGAGACCGCCGATCCCCACGATCTCGCCCTCGTGGATGGTCAGCGAGACATCCTCGAACTGATCCGACGAAAAGTGCGAGAGGGTCAGCACAGCCGCACCGAATGTGGTGCGCTGCCGGTCGGTCGCATAGAAATCCGTCAGGCGGGCACGGCCCACCATCAGTCCATGCAGCTTGGCCTCGGTCGGCTGCTGCACATCGTCGTCGACCACGCGGCCGTCCTTCAGCACGAGCACCCGGTCGCTGAGCCTCAGCACCTCTTCCAGACGATGGGAAATGAACACGATGGACGCACGATAGGTCGATTTGAGCCGTGCGACGATGCGGTAGAAGAGATCGAGCTCGGACCCCGACAGGGAGGCGGTCGGCTCATCCAGAAGGACCAGCGGATGATCGATCTTCAGGATTTCCGACTGGGCGACGACGCGGGCGATCTCGATCAGCTGGCGCGTGCCGAAATTCAGATCCCCCGTGATCGCCGCCGCATCCAGACCGACGCCGAGATCGGCGAGAATCCGCGTGGCCTCGGCCTGCATCTTTCCAAACTGCACGATCCCGAAGCGGGTGAAATGCTCTTCGAGGCCGAGGAACAGGTTCTGGTACACCGGATAGACGAGAATGAGCGACTGTTCCTGGTGCACCCGGGACACGCCCGCCACCGTTGCCTGACGCGGCGTGTCGAAGACGACCTTCCGGCCGTGCAGGGACAATGACCCGGCGTTCGGCTGTTGCAGACCACAGAGAATATCCAGAAGCGTGCTCTTGCCGGCGCCGTTCTCGCCCACGAGACCCAGGGTCTCGCCATGGCGGATGGAAAACGACACGTCGCTGAGGGCGGCGACGCCCGGATAGGTCTTGGTCACATTGCGCAATTCGAGATGCATGATGGCTCGCTTCCGTCCGGGGGAAAACGACCGGGCCACGCGTGCGGGCGACCCGGTCATCGGCTCAGGAGAACCCGAGAACCGTCTTCTTCGCGCGGGTGAGACCGGTCACCGCGCTCAAGGGACCTGGAGCGGAGTGTGCTTTGTACATCGCATTGAGCTTCCCGACATTGCCGGCCTGGATCGACGCTGCGACCTTCTCCGGCAGTGCCCAGTTCGCCGGCTTGAGCGATGTCATGGACTCGATCTTGCCCCAGAAGTTCGAGGGATCGATCACTTCCATTCCCCACTGGACCTTCCAGTTGTCGCCGTTGACGTGCCGCGACATGCCCTTGAAGTCGAAATCGATCCGGCCGCTTGGGTCCATGGCGGCGAGATATGTCTCGGCAGCCTCGGGCGAGTCCAGGAAGAGCGAGTCGAAGTAGCGCATCTTTTCCAGGGGGTCGTAGGTGATGCCTTCGAGAGCGTCGTAGAGCGTCACGACGGAATAGCCGGTCATGAACGGAGCGTTGATCGACACGGTGCCGAGGGCGCTGTCATCCTCCCGCATCCGGTTCAGCATTTCGCGCGTGGCATCGTTGCCGGCCGTCACGATCGAGCCCGTCAGTCCGCGTTCGCGAAGGACGTCGAGAACGGCGATCGCCGTGTCGTCATTGTAGGAGATGATCGCCGCGACATCGGGATGCGCGGTCAGCAGGTTCTCGACGACGGGTCTGGCCGCGACACGGTTCTCGCCGCCGGGCTCGTTCGCCACGAGCACGATGTCCGGATTGTTGCCGAGGGCGAGCTGGACGCCGGCCATGCGGCTATCCGCGGAGAAATTGCCGGGCAGCCCGCCGACGTAGAGAACCTTGCCCTTGTTGCCGATCTTGTCGAACAGCGCCTGCGCCATCGCCGCGATGCCGCGGATATTGTCCGGCTGGCTGTAGAGAAGGTAGGCATCGCCATAGGCGGCATCATCGGCGTGGAGCCAGGCAGCCGTCGAGTGGGCGTTGGCCAACTTGATCCCGACCTGGCTGGCCGTCGCTGCGAGCGCCTTGATGACCTCGGCATTCTGCGCGAAGGTGACGACGGCGTTGACGCCGAGCGACGGCGCCTGTTCGATCTGGGAAATCTGCTTCTCGATCGAGTCCTCGAACGTCTGGGACATGTATTTCAAGCCGAGCTGCTCGCTGGCCAGCTTGCAGCCGGCATCCCAGCCCTGCCAGTATTCGTTTGCCATTGTCGGAAACGTATTGAGAATGGTGATCGTCTCGTCAGACGCCCTCGCCGTTTTTCGCAGTAAAGCAGGCGCAAAAAGCGCTGATCCCGCCATAATCATTGTGTTTTTAAGCATAGAACGACGGCTTAAGCCGCCACTGTTGTGGCTTGCCATGAATTTATCCTCCCGTAAACGCCTCTCCACCAGGCGCCATCCTCATTCGACTATAAAAATATAAAGTCGTATTTAAAGGTCATTTTTATCCATTCTGGATGTTCGGACCCTGAGGAGGATAGACGGACCCGCAAGGGTCGCTTCGGCCGCTAGTCGGAGTGCGGCCTGCGGCCGTCGGCGGCGTGCGCGAGCAATTGGCGAAGCCCGTCACGGGTGAGCGGTTTCGGGTTCCAGTAGGCGTTCGAGAGAGCCTGTTCGACGGCCGCGTCGATGCCCGTCTTCGGCATGCCGAGGGATGTCAGGTCCATCGTGGCGCCGAGCCCGGAGGCGAGATCGAAGAGGCCGGTGGCCGCATCCTCGGTGCCCAGTGCCTTTGCCACCCGCGCCATCGCGTCGGGCGCGGCCGAGTGATTATAGGCGACCGCATGCGGCAGCACCGCGGTGTGCATCGGCGCATGCGGAAGGTTGAACATGCCGCCCAGCGTGTGGCAGAGCTTGTGATGCAGGGCCATGCCCACGGAACCGAGGCAGACACCGCACAGCCAGGCGCCATAGAGCGCATCGGCGCGGGCCGCGCGGTCGTCCGGCTTTGCGGCAATGGCGGGAAGGGATCGCGCGAAGGCGGCGATGCCCTGTTCGGCCAGAAGCGAGATGACGGGGTTCGCCTCGCGCGCATAGAGCGCTTCGACGGCATGGGCGATGGCGTTGAGCCCGCTGGTCACCGACATCGGCACAGGCAGCGTCAGCGTCAGGTCGATATCGTAGACGATGACCTCGGGAAGAATGCGGGCATTGGATGTCGTGACTTTCCGGCCATTCTCCGTCTCGCCCAGGATCGGGGTCGCCTCGGACCCGGCATAGGTGGTGGGAACGACGATCTGCGGCAGGTCTGTGCGAAAGGCGATGGCCTTGCCGAGACCGGTCGTCGAGCCGCCGCCGATCGAAACGACCGCGTCCGCGCCGAGGGTTTCCACGGTACGCATCGCGTCGGTCGTGATCTCGACGGGCGTGTGCATGGTCGCTTTCGCATAGACGCCGGCGACGCGCGCGCCGAGGTGGCGGGCGATCTCCTCCGCCTGCCCGGCCTGCTCCGGTGTCGAGAGCACAAGGAGACGCTTGACCCCGAGGCGTTCGGCCTCGTCTCCCAGACGCGCGACCGTACCGCTGCCGAAAATGACCCGGCCGGGATGTCCCGTATAGATGAAGTCTTGCACCGCTATCTCCCGTTTCTGTTGGTCAGGGGCACGAGCCGGAAATCGAAATCGGACCGCCAGAGCGTCTCGCCGTCCTCCACGCGGACAAAAGGCGCGACGAGCGTCTTCTTCACGCCGAAGACCGCATCGGAGGTCAGATAGGCATCGCCGCCGACGAAGGTGTGCGTGACCAGTTTCTGGAAGCCCTCGGCGCGGATCATGTAGTGCATATGCGCCGGGCGGTAGGGATGCCGCCCGAGATGGGCCAGCATCCGGCCGACCGGCCCGTCATCCGGAATGGGGTATGAGACCGGCTTGATCCCGACGAAGCTGTAGGCACCATCCGGCCCCGTGACGAAGACGCCGCGATTGTTCCATTTCGGCTGCGTTTCGGGTTGCTGCACATCGTAATAGCCCTCCGCATTGTCGGACCACACGTCGATGCGGGCGCCTTCGACCGGATGGCCATCGAGATCGACGACCCGCCCGATGAAAAGGCAGCTCTCGCCCTTTCCATCGAGACAGATCCGCTCACCCATCTCCCGCACGGGCGCGCCCTCGACGTGGAAGGGGCCGAAGACGGTGTTCTCGGTCGCGCCCTCGGGCCGGCGATTGTTGATCGCATCGACCAGCATCGACAGCCCGAGCGTGTCCGACAGCAGAATGAACTCCTGTCGCTCGCCGCTGCAGATCTGTCCGGTTCTGGTGAGGAAACCGATGGCATGTTCCCATTCGGCCGAGGTCAGCTCGACATCGCGCGCGAACGCATGCAGGTGCTTCACGAGGCTCGCCATGACGGTCGCCAACCGCGGCTCGACATCTCTCCCCATGCGGGCATTGACGGTCGCGACCGAGTTTTCCTCGGTGAAATAGCCGATCGCCGGCGGTTGCGTGTCGCTGTCGGTCATGGCGTCTCTCCTTCGCTTACGGAATGATGCGATCGGCGCGAAGCCGGTCGAAAGCGTCCGTGAAGGACAGGGTCGTGTCCTGATAGTCGAGGAAGCCGAGCTTCCGGCTGCGCGCCATGTCGTTGAACGTCTCGACCTGCCGCCCGAGGTCGGCATCGGTGTGCCAGAAGGAGGCGACCCGCGAGAGCGGGTTTTTCTTCAGATCGTGTTGGGCGACGATGCGGTCCCAGATCGGGCCTGCATCCGCCATCCTGACCTCCAGCGGTTCGGGCGCACCGGAATAGGGTGCGGCCGCGATGTCGAAATAGGCCGCGATGCGGGGCCACAGCCATTTCCAGCGAAAAATGTCGCCGTTGACGATGTTGTAAGCGAGATCCGCCGCGTCCGGGGTGGTGGCGGCCCAGGCCAGTTGCCGGGCGAGAATGCGGGCATCGGTGACGTCGGTAGCGGCCTGCCACTGTTCCGGAGAGCCGGGGAAGCTGAACGGCATCCCGGTTTCCTTGCAGATCGACGCGTAGACCCCGAGCGTCGCGGCCATGTTCATCGCGTTGCCCACCGCATAGCCGATCAGGGTGTGAGGGCGATGCACCGACCAGGTGAAGCCTTCCCGCGAAGCGGCGCTGAAGATCTCGTCCTCCTGCACATAGTAGAAATTCTGGTTCGGAAGACGCGCCTGTTCTTCGCGGAAGGGCGTTTCCGGTGCGACCTTCGCATAGGACTCGAAGGGACCGAGATAGTGCTTGGTCCCGGTGACGAGCGCGACATGGCGAACGCCGCGTCCGCGAAGCGCGTCGAGCACGTTGCGCACGATGCCGCCATTGACCTTGCAGTTCTCCTCCTCGGTGTCCTGCCGCGACCAGGCGGTGATGAAGACATGGCTCGGATGCACGCCGTCGAGGGCGCGGCTGACGGATTGGGCATCCGTCAGGTCGCATTTCAGGGTGCGGACGCCCGAAAGCGGGCTCTCGGACCGCGAAAGCCCCGAGACGGTCCAGTCCCCCCGGCGCAAGAGGTGCTCGGCGAGATTGCTTCCGGCAATGCCGGTGGCACCGACGATGAGGGCGTGATGTTCCATGGGGTCAACCGTTCAACAGAGTGATCTTGATGCTCTTCGTCGCGTCCTTGCCGAAGCCGAAGGCCTCGACGGCGTCGGTGAGCGCATAGTCATGGGTCTGGATCGGCGAGAGATCGATGCCGGTTTTCTCCAGGAAACGGATCGCGGCGGGCCAGACGCCGGGGGAGCCGATGCAGCCCTTGACGGTCAGGTTCTTCATCTGGATCTGCCCGATGACGACGGGAACCTGCCGGCCGATGTTGATGCCGACCATCGACATGCGACCGTCCTCCTTCGCATAGTCGAAGGCGGCTGCCAGCGAGGCGTCGTGCCCGGACGCCTCGACGACGAGGTCGGCCCCGTGACCGCCGGTCATCTCGCGAATGCGCTCGCCCGCGCCGCCATCGGACGGGTCGATCGCCGCATCCGCACCCAGCCTGAGCGCCACATCGCGACGGGCAGCAAGCGGATCGACCACGATGACGCGCGCGCCCATGCCGATGGCGGCGGCCGCCGAGACCAGACCGATCGTTCCACCGCCCGAGACAACCACCGTTTCGCTCGCATTCGTGCCGCCGGATCGCAGGACGGCATAGAAGCCGCAGGTGAAAGGCTCGATGAGAGCCGCTTTCTTGTCGTCCACGGCGTCCGGCAGCTTATGCAGCCATTCCGGATTGACGTTGAAGTACTCGCGATCGGCACCGCTCAGCGAAAAGCCGAAATGATGGAGCCGCTCCGGCGTGCGCACCACGCATTCGCCGACGACGCGATCCCCGACCTTGAATCCCGTGACGTTGCGCCCGACTTCGACGATCTCGCCGCTCCATTCATGTCCCGGCGTAACCGGATAGGAGATCGGAATGATGTATCGCCCGGCGAGAAGCTCGTAGTCGGAATGGCAGATGCCGACCGCGCGGGTCCGCACCAGCACTTCGTTGGGGGATATGTCCGGCATCGCCGCATCGATGATGACGGGCCTGTCGGGCGCTTCGAAAACCAAGGCCTTCATGCTGCTCTCCCTGTCAGAGGGTCTCGACGACGCCGGAGCGCGCGGACCGGATGATCGCTTCGAGAAGCGCGATGTTGTTGATCATGTCCTCCCCGGTGATGGGGTAGGCCTCTGTGCCGCGCACGGCACGGGCAAAGGCGCGCAGGTTGTCGCGGACGGGCTCGGCCGGTGCGACCTCGCGCACCGTGATCGGCTTGCCTTTCCAGCCCTCGGTGACGATCCAGCCGTCCGGCGATTCCACATGGGCCTTGTCGCGCACCTCGATCCAGCCGAGCGTGCCGAACACGGCAAAGCGCGAGACGAAGGGCGTCGCCAGGGTCGCCGACACATAGGACGAGCCGCCATTGGCAAAGCGGATATGGGCGCTCATCGTATCGCCCTGGGGAATGCCCGACGCCAGGTTCTCGCAGATGACGCGCACATCCCGCGCCGGACCCATCAGCTTGACGGAGAGGTCGGTGAGATGGATGCCCGTCGCGGTCATCCCGCCTGCCGGCGCCTGTTCGGCATTCAGCCGCCAGTTGGACGGGTCGAGCGTGAGAAATTTATCGTGGCTGAAGTTCGACTCGATCTGCAGCAGCCGGCCCAGTCTGCCGCTTTCCGCGGCCTCCAGGATCTCGGCGACCGGCGGCTCGAAGCGCCGTTCGTGGCCCATGCCGAGCACCAGCCCCGCCTCGCGGCAAAGGGCGACGGACGCCTCGGCATCCCGTCGCGTCATCGCCAGCGGTTTTTCGCAGAACACATGTTTGCCGGCTGCGACCGCCTGGGCGATCTGGCTCTGATGCAGCGAATGCGGCGTCGCCAAGATGACGGCCTCGATCAGGGGATCTTTCAGCGCATCCGCCAGATCGGACGAGACGCGAAGTCCCAGGTCGTCGGCGAAAGCGGAGGCCGCCGGATCGGGATCGATCCCGCGCACGAAGTGCATCTCCGCACCGCCGGCATTGACCAGCGTCGCCATTTTCTTGCCCCACCAGCCGAGCCCGACGATCGCCGCCCGCACCGGCTGCGTCTCGACCGCGGTCATCGGTTGTCCACCCGCTTGCTGAAGGGATGGATGTTGACGGACTTCCAGACGCCGGCGGATGTGAAGGGGTCGGCCTTGTTGAAGTCAACGATCTCCTCCCGCGTGTCGGCTTCGAAAAGGAAGAGCGACCCGATCATGGTTTCGTTGTCGTCGGCCAGAAGCGGCCCGGAAATGACGGTCTTCGTCTTCCCCGCGCCGAGATAGGCCTTGTGGGCATCATAGTTGGCGAGACGCTTTTCGACGGCGTCGGGATGGTCAAGGCAGTGAACGATGAAGTGCATGGGAATACCTCCGTGTTGTTCAGGAAATCGAATAGCCGCCATCGACCATCAGCAGCTGGCCGGTAATGCCGCTCGATGCGTCCGACAGGAGAAAGGCGACCCCGGACGCGATCTCTTCCGGACGGATGAGACGGCCGATCGGCGTGTCGTCGAGCCATTGCTTCATG
This sequence comes from Rhizobium sp. PP-F2F-G48, assembly GCF_004342335.1. Taxonomy (NCBI): domain Bacteria; kingdom Pseudomonadati; phylum Pseudomonadota; class Alphaproteobacteria; order Hyphomicrobiales; family Rhizobiaceae; genus Rhizobium; species Rhizobium sp. PP-F2F-G48. The sequence goes on from NZ_SLVH01000011.1 coordinate 79,658, forward strand.
ACGGCGGGCTGGGTGCGGCCGACTTCGGCCAGCATGATGGTATCGGTGTAGCCGGGACCGACCGCATTGACGCGAACGCCGGTCTTGGCCCATTCGGCGGCCAGAACCCGGCACATATGGGCGACGCCGGCTTTCGAAACGTCGTATCCGACGTGGAGCTCCGGCCGGACGGCCTTCACGCCTGCGATCGAGGCCGTCATGACGATGGCACCCCTGCCCGCTTCGATCATCGATCGGCCGAACGATTTGACGGTCCAGAAGACGCCATCCAGGTTGACGCCCATCACGGTGCGCCAGTCCGCTTCGCTATGGTCGATGGCCGTCCGCTCGTAGGACATGCCGGCATTGGCGAAGATGCCATCGAGCGCGCCGTGCTTTTCCTCGACCGCCTTCGCCGCCGCCGCCACGGAGGAGAGGTCCGCCACGTCGAACGTCACGAGGTCGGCTTGACCCCCGGCCGCGACGATCGCGTCCCGTGTCGCCTCGACGGCAGCGTCGCGATCGGCCGCGATGACGGTGGCACCCAGCGCTGCCAAATGCCGGGACGTGGCCCCGCCGATGCCGCCCGCGGCACCCGTGACGAGAATTTTCCGGCCGGTCAGATCCATGGGATGCTTCATCGCTCAGCCCTTCATGTTCACGAGAATCTTCATGTGCGACGCGTTCGGATCGATCAGCGCCTCGAACCCCTTCTCGACGACGTCGTCGGGGGAGATCTGCGCGGTGACGATCTGCTCGACCGGGAAGATGCCGGCGCCGATCATCTGCGCGATCCGCGGCCAGATCGTCACCGGGTAGCACCAGACGGCCTCGACCGTGATGTCCTTGAGCGCCCAGAGCATCGCGTCGATCGCCGCGGGGCGGACATGAAGCCCGACCTGCACGACGGTGCCCTGCCGCTTGACCGCCTGGGCGCAGAGATTGAGCGAGGCTTCGGCCCCCACGCATTCCAGCGCGACATCGACGCCCACGCCTTCCTCGGTATGCGCGCGAAACAGCGCGACGGCGTCCGTCTCGCGCGGATCGAAGACGATGGCTTCCGGGACCAGCTTCTGGGCAAGCGCCCGTCGGTTGGCATTGGGTTCGGAGACGAAGATCGTCGTCGCACCGGCCGCGCGCGTGGCGAGCAGAACGAGCGCGCCGATCGGGCCGACGCCGGAGACGAGAACCGTGCTCCCCGCCTCGACGCCGCCCCGGTCCACGCCGTAGACCGCCACGGCGGCCGGTTCGATCATCGCCGCCTGAACGTCGCTGACGCTGTCGGGAACGGGGAAGACGTTGTAGCCGTTGACGACTGCCCGTTCCGCCATGCCGCCCCATTCCCAGGAAAGGCCGAAACAGGCCATCTTCTCGCTCAGGTGGAACAGGCCGCGCCGACCGTAGTAGTCGTCGCGCGGGGAGATCAGCGGCTGGATGGAGACGCGGGATCCGGGCGAGACATGCGTGATGTTCCGGCCGACCTCGACGACGCGCGCCGAAAGCTCGTGTCCGAGGATCTGCGGCAGCGTCGCGCCGGAATAGACATGCGGCGCGCTCGGCGTCACGATCGGTCCCGCGATGTATTCGTGAATATCCGTCCCGCAGATGCCGCAGACCAGCGGCTCGATCAGGACCATGTCGTCGCCGAGCGGTCCTGACGGGGCCGGGACGTCTTCGACGCGGATGTCCTTCTTTGTATAGTATCGAACCGCCTTCATGGTCATTCCTCCAGTATGGTGTCTGTCATGGCCTCAGATGAGAACCATGCCGCCATCGACCATCACGGTCTGGCCGGTGATGTAGTCGGACGCCGGCGAGGCCAGAAACGTGGTGACGCCGGTGATATCCTTGGGCACGGAAACCCGGCCGAGCAGAATGGACTGCGAGAATTCGTTGATGGCCTGCTCGGGTCTGGAGGTCAGGCCGTGCTCCATGAATTCGCGATCGAGCTGCTGCCAGAGCTCCGTTGCCACGACCCCCGGGCCGAAGCAGTTGACGGTAATCCTGTGGTCGGCCAATGCGCGGGCCGCCGCCTGCGTGATCGCAACGACCGCGAACTTGGAGGCGCAGTAATGTGCAAACAGCGGATATCCCTGTTTTCCCGCGATCGAGGCCGTGTTGATGATCTTGCCGCCACCGCCCTGCGCGATCATCTGCCGGGCCGCCTCCTGCGTGCCGATCAGCACGCCGAGGCCGTTGATCTTCATGATGCGGTTGAAGTCGTCCTCGGTGACGTCGAGGAAGGGGCATGTCTGGCTGATGCCGGCATTGTTGAACATGACGTCGAGCCGGCCGAAACGCGAGACCGTCTCGTCAATCAGCGCCTTGACGCTGGCCCGATCGGAAACATCGGCGGCTGCCGCATGTGCCGCGCCACCCTCGGCGGAGATGGCCGACGCCACAGCCTTCGCGGCGTCGCCGTTCACGTCGGCGATCACCAGTTTCGCGCCCTTGGCTGCGAGGTCGCGGGCAATGCCTGCTCCGATGCCGCGCCCGGAACCCGTCACGATGACGACCTTTCCCTGTACCGATTCCGTCATGACTCCTCCTTTTCGGTCCCGACATGCGCTTGAGCGATCATCGCCCTGACGATCGCCGTCGCCGGCCTCCCTCATTCACCCGGTCGTTGAAGCTGCGCGATGTTTGCGCGGCGAGGGCTTCCGCTGCGCGAGACGACGTCTCGGCGCGAAGGCCGCCTTGCTGACAGGTCCATCGATGCTCCTCCGTCGTCGCACTCGACGGCAAGACGCGCGTCTGCGACAGGACGATGCCCGTCGGCAGTAGCGCGATGCCGGGATGTCGCATTCCTCCAATGCAACGTCCTGCGAACGCTTTCGAAGGCTAGTTGATAATCGTCCCGCGCCACAAACCCATTATTGTCCGAAATGGATATTTTAGGCCGAGCATTCTCTTTTCAGCCGTCCATAGTGAGGCGGTGGGATGAACGCCGACGTCCGGTCGGCCCTATGCTGTGAGAACCGCTTCTGGTGGAGCAGCGCGGCTCTCACAGCATATGGCCGACAAGCTCGCTTTGGACGGCCATCCGGAAAGACGGGAGGACAGAATGAGCGACAAATTCTCGGTCGGCTGGGCTGGAATCGGCAAGATGGGCGCCCCTATGAGCCGCCGTGTCCTTGAGGCCGGTTTTCCCCTGCATGTGTATGAGCCCTTGCCCGAAAACCGGGCGACGATCGTGGCCGAGGGTGCGAATGTCGCGCATTCTCTCGAGGATCTCTCGGCGGCCTCCGACGTGATCGTCCTGACGATCCCCAACGACGCCGTCCTGCGGGATCTGGTCTTTTCCCCCGGAGGTCTCGCGAGCGTGATGACCGCCGGGCAGACGCTCATCGAGATGAGCACGGTCTCTCCCGCGATCTCGGCGGAGGTCGACGCGGCCATGACGGCGCTCGGCGTCGCCTATCTGCGCGCTCCGGTTTCCGGAAGCACGGCCAGCGCGTCGTCCGGCACGCTATCCGTGCTCGCCTCCGGTCCCGAGCCGACATTCCGGCGCATCGAGCCGATGTTCCAATGCTTCGCCTCCCGCTGCTTCTATGTCGGGCCGGCGGAAGAGGCGCGCTACCTCAAGCTGGTTCTCAACGCGCTCGTCGGCGCGACCTCGGCCATTCTGGGGGAAGCCCTGACGCTGGGTCTGAAAGGCAATCTGAGCGTCGAGACGATGCTGTCCGTCATCTGCGAAAGCGCGGTCGCCTCGCCGCTGATCGCCTACAAGCGCGACCTGCTGGTCGATCGCAACTTCGATCCGGCGTTTTCCGTCTCGCAGATGATGAAGGACTTCGATCTGATCCTCGGCGCCGCCCGATCCGACCATGTGCCGATGTATCTGGCGTCCATGATCCGTCAGCAATACGAGGCCGCCTATACGGACGGCCTGGCGGAAAAGGACTTCTTCGTCCTGTTCGAACAGGCCGAGCGGCTTGCCGGCCTGTCCCGTCCCCCAGCGGAATGACCGCTTCGCGATCGTCCACATATCCCTTGCACGTTTTCGGCAGCGAACGCACAAGTGTGACGATCGTCAAGATGGTTTGACACGACGGGCGGGAGGCCGACGTGAACGAATATGAGATGCTTCGGGTGATCGAGTTCCTGGAACGAACCCGGCGGCCTTTCCAGGACGTGATCGGCGGCTTCGACGAAGATCCCGTCTGGAGGATCGTCACCTTTCTCATCAAGTCGCACATCCACAGCCAGACCGTCTCCATCTCGACGCTCGGACAGGAATCCGGTCTTCCCTATGCGACCTCGATGCGGCTCATCAATCGCCTGATCGACAGCGGCTATATCGTCAAAGTGGCGAAAGGCCAGACCGGCAAGAGCTTTGCCTTGCAGCCGAGCGAGCCTCTGCTCAAATCCTTCCAGGCCTATGCCGGGAAGACGAAATCCCTGCTTGCCCAGACCCTCGGCCTGCGCAGCGGCGAGCAGGAGGACGACTATTATTTCGGTGGAACGCCTCTCGGCTCGCACATCATCCCGCCGATGCGGCTCGTGCAGAAACGGGCGGAATCCCAGATCGAGCTTCGGTTTCTCCTCAACGACGACAATTACTTCTCCGCCATGCGCAATATGTGGGCCGATTTTCGCAACAATCTGGCCTCGCGCAAGAACTTCGATCTCCTGGCCCTGCCGGATCTCTATCGCCGCGTGCTCGAGAACCGGAAGAATACGGTCTCGGACTACGACGTCATCGCCATCAACATTCCCTGGCTCGGCGAGTGCGTCGAGAAGGACGTCATCCGGCCGATCGATGCATTGATCCAGAAGACGGGCATCAACCCTCTCGACTTCCACCCGTCCATCTGGTCCACGGCCAAGTGGGACGGCATGGATTACGGCGTTCCGGGATATTGCACCGTGGAAATCCTTGCCGCCCGCAGAGACCTGTTTTCCGAGGCCGGTCTCGACTTCCCGCGCACGTTCGATGACGTGATCGCCGCCGGCCGGCATTTCCACGCGCCCGCCCACGGCATGTATGGCGCCGTCTGGGACGGCGCGCGCGGCATGCCGATCGCTTCCAGCTTCATGTTCTTCCTCGGCGCGTGCGGCCAGCCGGCCATATCGCTCCGCAAGACGCGGGCCGGCTTCACGCTCGAGGGGGTCGATCTCGAGAAACTGCACTGTACCATTTCGTCGGAGGCCGGCCTTGCAGCTCTCGAATTCATGCGCCGCCTGATCGAGGTTTCGCCGCCGAACATTCTGGACATGGCCTGGGACCGCGCCCTCGACGTCTTCATGAAGGGCAAGGCGAGCCTTGGCTATTTCTGGACCATGCGCACGGCCCGGTTCGAATATGACGTCCAGTCCGTGGTCAAGCGGCGCGTGGAATATCTGCCGCAGCCCTCCGGCCCCGGCGGCACGCGCGCCTCGCCGATCGGCGGGTTCCTGTTCTGCATCCCGACGAACCTTCCGGACGAAAGGGTCGAACTGGCCGCCGACGCGATCGCCTGGATGGCGTCACGCGAGGCGATGAAGGCGCATGTGAAAAATGGCTTCCCCATCGCACCCCGATTTTCCGTCAGCGCCGATCCCGAGGCCGCCGCCAGCTCACCGATCGTGCGGTTCGTCGATCAGCTCGCCAAGAAGAACCTCCTCCACACGTGGCAGCGTCCAAACATTCCGCAATACACGGCCATCGAACGCATCCTCGGCGAGGAGGTGCACAATGCGCTTTCCGGGGCGAAGTCCCACAGAACGGCCTTGGACGATGCCGCGCGAGCGATTGATCGTTGTCTGAGGACGATCGATTGAGGATCGAACCTTTTCGTTGATACCGCCGCATGCAGTGTGCGCCGCCAGGAGACGAATGAGGCGATCCGGGAGCGATCCAAGGAGGGAACCGGCCAGCTCACTGCCGATGGCGCCTATGATGGCACTCCCACCGACCACGCTGTTCTGCGTCAGAGCCCTAAGCGCAAGGCTCGTCATCCAGGCGTCCTGCCAGAGTGCCGACCGACGCCGCCACTTCATCGGCCTTCGCCTCGGGTGCCGACACTGAACCTCAGATGCGCGCGACGGCGAAAACGGTGCTCGCATCGCTGACGATCGAGACGTGATCATAGGCTGCCTTTCCGGCAGCGGTGGCGTCGGCGCGCAGGATGGCGGTGACGATCCGATGATGTTCTTCGTAGGATTTCGAAAGCCGGCCTGACAGGCGGAACTGAGCGTGGCGGAACGGGGCGAGCCTTGCGCGCGTCTGCGTCGCCAGTTCCAAAAGGTGATCGTTATGGGCGCCGCGATAGAGCCGGTTGTGGAATTCCGTGTTGTAGGCGGCATAGTCCTCAGGGACACCGGCGGTGACGAGCTGCATCGACGCCCGGTGCTCCTGTTCGAGCGCATGGCGTTCGTCTGCGTCCATCCGCGTTGCGGAAAGACGGGCGCAGATGCCTTCGAGTTCGGCCATCGCCTCGAACATCGCGTGAAGATGGGCTTCCTCGACGGTCTTGACGATCGCGCTGCGGTTCGGCTCCCGGCCGACCAGGCCCATGGCGCCGAGTTCGCGCAGGGCCTCGCGCACCGGCGTCCGGGACACCTCGAAGCGGGCCGCCAGCGATAGCTCGTCGAGCCGCTCCCCGGGCACCAGGATACCGGTCACGATCATGTCGGCGATCGCGCGCACCATCTGCTCGACGGTCGTTCCAGTGCGGGTGACGGTCTTCCGTTTTGCTTTCGTCACGTTCGTCTCGAGGTCAGTCTCATCACTGCATACAGATGACGGGCATCTCGGAGCATGTCAATAATCTGTTTAAGATACTGAAAAGATGTACTTTAATCGATGATCCCTCGACAGCGCCTGCAGGTTTTATGCATCCGTCAGAGCGCAAACGACGTGGCGATGGAAAAATAGGCATTTTGATCTCAAACTGCATGCACTTTTATCATGCCTGTCTTGGGCGCATCATGGCGCTTAGCCTTTCCAATGCGTTATGAAGTGGCACGGTCATTGCATACACTTTCATGTCCAACAGCCACCGGCCCACCGCCGCACGGGGAACATGACGATGATCAACCGCTTTTCCATGAACCGCCGACAGTTTCTCCAGGCCTCCGCCGCGGGCCTTGCGACGTTGGCCGTGCCGGGCCTTACGGGGTCGACCGCTTTCGCGCAGGAAGCGCTCACCGTCGGATTCATCTATGTCGGGCCAAAGGACGACTACGGCTACAACCAGGCGCATGCCGAAGGTGCCGCCGTCATCAAGGCCATTCCGGGCATCACGGTCGTTGAGGAGGAAAACGTGCCCGAGACCGTCGATGTCCAGAAGACGATGGAGTCGATGATCAACCTCGACGGCGCTTCGCTCATCTTCCCGACCTCCTTCGGATATTTCGATCCCCACATGCTGGCGATGGCGGCAAAATATCCCGACACCCAGTTCCGCCATTGCGGCGGCCTGTGGCAGGAGAGCAAGCACCCCGCCAATACCGGATCCTATTTCGGCTTTATCCATCAGGGCCAGTATCTGAACGGCATCGCCGCCGGCCACGCCTCCAAAAGCAAGAAGATCGGCTTCGTGGGCGCCAAGCCGATCCCGCAGGTGCTGCAGAACGTCAATGCCTTCCTGCTCGGCGCCCGCTCGGTCGATCCCGCCATCACCTGCCAGGTCATCTTCACCGGCGAGTGGTCGCTCGCCATCAAGGAGGCCGAGGCCACCAATGCACTGGTCGATCAGGGCGTCGACGTCATCACCTGCCATGTCGACAGCCCGAAGGTGGTGGTCGAGACCGCCGCCGGCCGCGGCGCCTTCGTCTGCGGCTACCACGCCAACCAGAGCCCGCTTGCGCCCGAAAAATATCTGACCGGCGCCGAATGGGCCTGGGGCAATGTCTATGCCGATTTCATCAAGAAGGCGCAGGCCGGCGAAAAGCTCGGCAATTTCGTGCGCGGCGGCCTGAAGGACGGCTTCGTCAAGATGAGCCCGCTCGGCCCCGGTGTGCCGGAGGAGGGCCGCAAGGCCTTCGAGGCGGCCCACGCCGAGGCGATGACCGGCAAGCTCTCGGTATTCAAGGGCCCCCTGAAGGACAACAAGGGCAATGCCGTGATCTCCGCCGACAAGGCTTATGCCGAGGACGCGATCGATCTGGAAAGCATGGCCTATCTGGTCGAGGGCGTCGTCGGTTCGACCTCCTGACATCGTCTGACGCCGGAACCCCCGTCAAGCCTGATCATCCCGTCAACGGAGACGCGTCATGACAGTCGAAGCCCATAATTCCGCCCTGTCGCTGGAACCCGGCGGGGTCACGTCCTTCCGCCCGGCTCTCGAATGGCTGGCGCGGCGGGCAGAGCCCGTGGTCATCGGCCTTGGCGCCATCCTTGCCGGTCTGGCCCTGTTCTCGGTCTTCATCCTTGCGATCGGCAAGTCGCCGGTCGCGCTGTTCCAGATCATATATGCCGGCGGCTTCGGCAGCTGGTTCTCGCTCCAGAATAGCCTTTCGCGGGCAGCCCCTCTGCTTCTCACCGCGCTCTGCGTGGCTTTGCCGGCGCGGCTCGGCCTCGTCATCATCGGCGGCGAGGGCGCGCTGGTGCTCGGCGGCGTCGCGGCCGCGGCGATCGCCACGCCGCTCACCGGCATCCTCCCGCCCTATCCGGCGCTCGTCGGCATGGCGCTCGCCGCGATGCTCGGCGGCGGCATCTGGATCGGCGCGGTGGGGTTCCTGCGCCATTATCGCGGTGTCAACGAGACGATCTCGTCGCTGCTGCTCTCCTATATCGCCATTGCGCTGATGAACCAGCTGGTGGAAGGGCCGCTGCGCGATCCCGCCAGCCTCAACAAGCCGTCCACCTTTCCCCTGCCGGCAGACTACAGGATCGGCGCTATTCCGGGGATGGACGTCCATTGGGGCCTGATCATCGCGGTGGTCGCCTGCATCCTCTCCTATGTCCTGATCGAGGCAACGCGCTTCGGCTTTGCCGCACGCATGGCGGGCGGCAATGTGCGGGCCGCGCAGATCCAGGGCCTGCCGGTCGGCCGGCTCATCGTCGGCTTCACGGCCATCGCCGGCAGTTTCGCTGGCCTCGCCGGCATGCTGGAGGTCGCCGCCGTGCAGGGCAGCGCCAATGCGTCGCTCGCCGCCGGCTATGGCTATACGGGCATCCTCGTCGCCTTCCTCGCCCGGCACAATCCGCTGGCCATCATTCCCATCGCCATCCTGCTCGGCGGACTGGAGGCGTCCGGCGGCCTGATCCAGCGGCGAATGGGGCTACCCGATGCCACGGTGGTCGCGCTGCAAGGCACGCTCTTCATCGTCATCCTCTTCTGCGAAACCTTCTACGGCCGTTTCAAGGTCTTCAATCCCGATCTCTGGCCGGACATCCGGAAAGGAAACCGGACATGAGCCAGACGGATATCGGCCTCTGGGGCGTGCCCCTCGCCATCATCGCGGGCGCCATCCGGGTCTCCACGCCCTTCATCTTCGTCTCGCTCGGCGAGGCCATCACCGAGCGTTCGGGCCGCATCAATCTCGGGCTCGAAGGCACGCTCGTCTTTGGCGCGATGACGGCCTATGCCGTGGCGGTGCTGACGGGATCGCCGTGGCTCGGCGTGCTCGCGGCCATGGCTGCGGGCTCGGTCTTCGGGCTCATCCACGGCTTCATCTGCCGCTTTCCCCGGGTCAACGACATCGCCATCGGCATCGCCATGATGCAGTTCGGGCTCGGCTTCGCCTTCTTCCTCGGCAAGCCCTTCATCCAGCCGTCGGCGCCGAAGCTGCCGTCCATTCCGCTCGGCGACTGGTCATCCTACCCGCAGGTGCAGGCGGCGCTGAACATCAACGTGCTGTTCTTCATCGGCTTCCTGCTGGCGCTCTTTCTCACCTGGGCATTCCGCAACACGCGCCCGGGCCTTATCCTGCGCGTCGTCGGCGACTCCACCGATGCCGCCCGCGCGATGGGAATCGCTCCGGACCGCGTTCGTCTTCTCGCCACAGCGCTTGGCGGCGCACTGGCCGCTGTCGGCGGGGCCTATCTCTCGCTCTATTATCCCGGCTCCTGGAACGAAGGCATCTCGTCCGGCCAGGGCCTGATGGCGGTCGCGCTCGTCATTTTCGCCCGCTGGAACCCGATCAACTGTTTCCTCGCTGCTCTCCTCTTCGGCGGCACCGGCGCGCTCGGGCCGGCGCTTCAGTCGGTGGGCGTGACGCAAGGCTACTATCTCTTCTATGCGGCGCCCTACGTTCTGACGCTTGCCATCCTCATTGCCACATCCTCGCCCCATCGCGCCCTGTCCGGCGCACCGGGCGAGCTCTCCCTGACGAAATAGAGGAATTTGCCCATGAACGGTCTGGGTGGTCTCAACATATCGCAACACGGCGTCGGCATCGGTCTCGTGCAGCTGCAACTGCCCCTGACCGTGACGAAGGCGGACTTAGCCCGCCAGACGCAGCTGGTCGTCGATCTCGTGGCCAAGGCCCGGCGTAACCAGCCCGGCATGGATCTCGTGGTCTTCCCGGAATATGCCCTGCACGGCCTCTCCATGGACATCAACCCCGAGATCATGTGCGATCTCGACGGACCCGAGGTCGCGGCCTTCAAGACGGCCTGCAAAGAGAACGCGATCTGGGGATGCTTCTCGATCATGGAGCGGAATCCGGGTGGTATGCCGTATAATTCCGGCATCGTGATCGACGATCAGGGCGAACTGAAGCTCTATTACCGCAAGATGCACCCGTGGGTACCCGTCGAGCCTTGGGAGCCGGGCGATCTCGGCATTCCCGTCATCGACGGGCCGAAGGGTGCCAAGCTCGCGCTCATCATCTGCCATGACGGCATGTTCCCGGAGATGGCGCGCGAATGCGCCTACAAGGGCGCCGAGATCATGATCCGCACGGCCGGCTATACCGCGCCGATCCGCGAGTCCTGGCGCTTCACCAACCAGTCGAATGCCTTCTGCAACCTCATGGTCACCGCCAGCGTCTGCATGTGCGGCTCGGACGGCACGTTCGACAGCATGGGCGAAGGCATGATCTGCAATTTCGAGGGTACGATCGTCGCGCATGGCACATCGGGGCGGGTCAACGAGATCATCACGGCGGAGGTCCGGCCGGATCTGGTGCGCGAGGCGAGGCGCGGCTGGGGGGTGGAAAACAACATCTACCAGCTCGGCCATCGCGGCTATGTCGCGGTCGCCGGCGGGGCGGGCGATGCGCCCTACAGCTACATGCACGACCTCGTCGCCGGGACTTATCGACTGCCCTGGGAGGACGACGTGAAGGTCACCGACGGCACCCCCTGCGGCTTTGAAAAACCCACCCGGAAATACGGCGAGAGCGCCAAGCTGGCTGCGGAATAGAAGAGAAGATCATGGATGCGATCACCGAAGCCGCTGGACGCTACATCACCGCCGACCCCTATCCCTGGCCCTATAACGGCAAGCTGCGGCCCGACAATACCGCGCTCGTGATCATCGACATGCAGACCGACTTCTGCGGCAAGGGCGGCTATGTCGATCACATGGGCTACGATCTCGCGCTCGTCCGGGCACCGATCGCGCCGATCGGCGCGGTGCTCGCGGCCATGCGGGCCAAGGGCTACCACATCATCCACACCCGCGAGGGCCATCGACCGGATCTCGCCGACCTGCCGGCCAACAAGCGCTGGCGCTCGCAGCGCATCGGTGCCGGCATCGGCGATCCCGGTCCCTGCGGCCGGATTCTGACGCGCGGCGAGCCCGGCTGGGACATCATCCCGGACCTCTATCCGATTGACGGAGAGACGATCATCGACAAGCCCGGCAAGGGCTCGTTCTGCGCCACCGATCTGGAGCTAATCCTGAACCAGAAACGCATCGAAAACCTGATCCTCACCGGCATCACCACCGATGTCTGCGTCTCCACCACCATGCGGGAGGCCAATGATCGGGGCTTCGAATGCGTCATGCTGGAAGACTGCTGCGGCGCGACCGACTACGGCAACCACCTCGCCGCCATCAAGATGGTCAAGATGCAGGGCGGCGTCTTCGGCGCGGTCTCGAATTCCGCGAGCCTGATCGAGGCCCTGCCCTGATGGCCCCTTCGAAACCCGAGGTGCTGCAAGCCTCCGTCTGGCGGGTGCCGGCCAGCGGTCCGGCCGACGTGTCCGGCGTGGAGGCGCTGTTCGCCGCCGGGCTGAAGCCGGAGACGGTCGTCGCCATCCTCGGCAAGACAGAGGGCAATGGCTGCGTCAACGATTTCACCCGCGGCTACGCCACGGCGAGCTTCGAGGCGTTGTTTGCGCGGCAGGGTGTCGAGGCGCCCTGCCTCGTCATGTCCGGCGGAACGGAGGGCGCGCTGTCGCCGCACTGGACGGTTTTCGCCCGGGAAGCCGTGGCCGACGCCTTGGAGGGGACGACGGGGACGGCGCTCGCCATCGGCGCATCGCGCACGCCCCACCTTCCCTTCCATCATCTCGGCCGCCGGGAGCAGGTGCGTCTCGTCGCGCAAGGCGTGACGGCCGCCATGGCGGATGCCGGTATCGACGACCCCGCGGACGTCCATTTCGTCCAGATCAAATGCCCGCTTCTGACGCTTGCGCGCATCGGTGAGGCCGATGCTGCGGGCGAGACGGTGGCGACCCGGGACACACTGAAATCCATGGGGCTGTCGCGCGGCGCCTCCGCCCTCGGCGTCGCCGTGGCGCTGGGTGAGATCGACGCGAGCGAGATCGCCGACGCCGCCATCGGCGCCCGCCTCGACCTCTTTTCCCGCTGCGCCTCGACCTCGGCCGGCGTCGAGCTGACCGATCACGAGATCGTCGTGCTCGGCATGAGCAAGTCCTGGCGCGGTCCGTTCGCCATCGACCACGCCGTGATGGCGAACGCCATCGACGCGGCCCCGGTGAAAGCCGCACGGGCGCGCCTGCCCGACGCGGCGCGGCTCACGGCCGTTCTCGCCAAGGCGGAGCCCGACCCCTCCGGCATGGTCGGCGGGCGACGTCACACGATGCTGGACGATTCCGACATCGCCGGCACCCGTCACGCCCGCGCTTTCGTCGGCGGCGTGCTCGCCGGCGTCTTCGGCATGACAGACCTTTATGTCTCGGGCGGTGCGGAGCATCAGGGGCCGCCGGGCGGCGGGCCCGTCGCCATCATCGTGGAACGCGAGACCATCGGACAAAAGGAGAGCTGACATGCCTGTCATTCGCGATACCCCGGTTCCGCCCTCGGGAACGGCCGTCGGCATCGAGACCATCGGCATGACCATGCGCTTCGGCAGCTTCACGGCGCTGGACGACGTGTCGATCCGCGTGCCTGCCGGCTCCTTCCATGCGCTGCTCGGCGAAAACGGCGCCGGCAAATCGACGCTGGTCAAATGCATCATGGGCTTCTACCACGCGACTTCGGGTTCGCTGGTGGTCGATGGTCGCGAGGTCTCCGTCGCCTCGCCGCGCGATGCCGCCACCGTCGGCCTCGGCATGGTCTACCAGCATTTCACCCTCGTCCCCTCGCTGACCGGGGCCGAAAACCTCGTCATCAGCCGCGCGGACGTGCCGGCGGTGATCAACTGGGGACAAGAGCGCAAAGACCTCGCGCGCTTCATGGAACGCATGCCGTTCCGGATCCCGCTCGACCGGCCGGTGCGCGAGCTTGCCGCCGGTGAGAAGCAGAAGCTCGAAATCGTCAAGCAACTCTACCTGGGTCGCTCCTTCCTGATCCTCGACGAACCCACGTCCGTCCTGACGCCGGCGGAGGCCGACGAGATGCTGGGGCTCGTGCGGGGGCTGACGGACAGCGGCGGGCTGACCGTCCTGATGATCTCCCACAAGTTCCACGAAATCACCAAGTTCGCCGACGCCGTCTCCATCCTGCGCCGCGGCAAGCTGGTCGGTGCGGGCGCGATCGGCGATCTTTCCACCGCCGACATGGCGGCCCTGATGATCGGCGATGTGAAGCTTGCCGAACTCGACAGCCGTGCACCGGTTGCTGACACGGCGGACACGGTGCTGCGTCTCTCCCGCGTGAAGGCGCCGGATCGTTCCGGGCTGAAGACCATCGAGATTGACGACCTTGCGGTGCGCGCGGGCGAGATCGTCGGCATCGCCGGCATTTCCGGCAACGGGCAGAAGGAGGTGACCGAGCTTCTGGCCGGCCAACGCCCAACCTCGACCGGCACCATCGAGGTCAACGGTGCGGCCTACGGCGCGACCCGTGCGGAAACGCGCAAAAACAACGTCCGCTTCATCCCGGAGGAGCCGCTGCAGAATGCCTGCGCGCCGCGCATGACGGTGAGCGAGAACCTCTCCTTCCGCACCTTCGACCTCAAGCCCGATGGCGGGCAGGCGATCTGGCTTTCAAAGGCCGGCATGAAGGCGCGGGCGACAACGCTCATCTCCGACTTCAAGGTGAAGACGGCGTCCGCCTCGTCGCCCATCGCCGCCCTTTCGGGCGGCAATGTGCAGCGTGCCGTGCTCGCCCGGGAACTCACGGGCGATGTCGATCTGCTGATCGTCTCCAACCCCTGTTTCGGGCTCGATTTCTCGGCGGTCGCCGAAATTCGCGCCCGCATCATGAAGGCGCGCAATTCCGGCACGGCGGTGCTGCTGTTGTCGGAAGATCTGGACGAGCTTCTCGAACTCTCCGACCGCATCGTCGTCATCTCGGAAGGCAGGCTCGTCTACGAGACGGCGGCGCGCAGCGCCGATATCGGCGTCATCGGGGCACATATGGCGGGGCATCACTGATGGCGGAGATCACGGCAGAACCCTTCGCCTTCCCGGCACGCTTTGGCGAGATGGCGCTTGTCGTCATCGACATGCAGCGCGATTTCGCAGAGCCCGGCGGCTTCGGCGCGAGCCTTGGCAACGACGTTTCCCGCATCGGCCGGATCGTGCCGGACGTGAAACGCCTGATCGAGGGCTTTCGCACCGCCGGCCTGCCGGTGATCCACACGATGGAGTGCCACCGGCCCGACCTTTCCGACCTGCCACCCGCCAAGCGCGACCGCGGCAGCCCGGCGCTGCGGATCGGCGACGAGGGGCCGATGGGCCGCGTGCTGATCGTCGGAGAACCCGGCACGGCCATCCTGCCCGATCTCGCGCCCATCGACGGCGAGATCGTGATCGAGAAGCCCGGCAAAGGCGCTTTCTACGCGACCCCGCTCGGCGAGATCCTGAAACAGAAGGGCATCACCCAGCTCGTTTTTGCCGGCGTCACCACGGAGGTCTGCGTGCAGACGACCATGCGCGAGGCCAACGATCGCGGCTATGAATGCCTGCTCTGCGAGGAGGCGACCGAAAGCTACTTCCCCGACTTCAAGGCCGCGACCCTCGCCATGATCCGCGCCCAGGGCGCCATCGTCGGCTGGACGGCGCATCTCGACGACATTCTGAAAGGACTGCCCCATGCCTGAAACCACACGCGATTTCTCGCCCTCGGGCGGCTGGAAGGATCTTGCCTACGAGGCCTTCCGGCAAGGCGTGACGATCCACTGGATCAAACGTTTCGATGGCGACCAGCCGGGCGTGGCGCTGCTGAAATACGAGTCCGGCGCCTCGGTGCCGCGCCACAGGCATGAAGGGCTCGAAACCATCCTCGTTCTCGAAGGCGTGCAGTCGGACGAGACGGGCGATTATGGCGAAGGCCGCTATATCGTGAATGCGATGGGAACCGAGCATTCCGTCTGGAGCACAGCGGGATGCGTGGTGCTGATCCAGTGGGACCGGCCCGTGACGATCCTCGAGGAGGACAGGACATGACCGGTCGATCGACACGCGAACGCCCGGCTTTCGACATCGCTTCGCTCGCCGACTTCTATCGCAAGGGCGGCAGCGTTGCCGAGATCGTGGAGCAGGTCTTCGCCCGCATCGCCGCAGTGAACGATCCCGGCATCTTCCTGCACCTGGCCGACCGGCAGGGCGTGCTGGCGGAGGCGCAACGTCTCGGCGCCTACGATCCCGAAAAACCACTCTTCGGCATCCCCTTCGCGGTGAAGGACAATATCGACGTCGCGGGCCTGCCGACCACGGCCGCCTGCCCGGATTATGCCTACGTGCCCGAAACCGACGCGGAGGTCGTGCACCTGTTGAGAGAAGCCGGTGCGCTGGTCATCGGCAAGACCAATCTCGACCAGTTCGCGACCGGCCTTGTCGGCGTCCGCTCGCCCTATCCGATCCCGAAAAACGCCATCGATCCCGCGCTCGTGCCCGGCGGCTCGTCCTCGGGCTCGGCGGTCGCCACCGCGCACGGCATCGTCTCGTTTGCGCTCGGCACAGACACGGCGGGCTCGGGCCGCATTCCCGCCGGGCTCAACAACATCGTCGGGCTCAAGCCGAGCCTCGGCGCGCTCTCGACGACCGGCGTCATTCCCGCCTGCCGCACGCTCGATTGCGTCTCGATCTTCGCGCTGACGGTCGAGGATGCCTGGAGCGTGTTTTCCGTCGCGGCCCGGCCCGACCCGGCAGACGCCTATTCCCGCGATTTGCCCGAGGCTTCCCGCATCGCCCCGCCCGTCCTCACGATCGGCATTCCCGCCAGCGCCGACCGCGCCTTCTTCGGCGACACCGCGATGGAAGCGGCCTACGGGCAGGCGCTCGAAACCCTCGAACGACTCGGCCACAGACTGGTCGAGATCCCGTTCGGCCCCTTCTACGACGTGGCGAACCTCCTCTACGAAGGCGCCTGGGTCGCCGAACGCTATGCCGCGGTCAAGGACTTCTTCGACCGCCGCGAAGACGCGTTTCACCCGGTCACCCGCAAGATCTATGGCGGTGCGAAGACGCTGTCGGCAGCCGATGCCTTCAACGGCCTCTATGCCCTTCAGGCGCTGAAGAAGACGCTCGCGCCCGTCATCGCCTCGGTCGATCTCTTCTGCGTGCCGACCGCCCCGCGCCACTATACCGTTGCCGAGCTCGAGGCCGAGCCGATCCGCGAGAATTCGCGGCTCGGTACCTACACGAACTTCGTCAATCTGCTCGATATGTGCGGCATCGCCGTGCCCACGGCCACTCGACCGGACGGCCTGCCGGCAAGCGTCACTCTGCTTGCCCCTGCCGGTAAGGACGGTCTGCTCGCAACGCTCGGGCAAACACTTCACGCCGCAAGCGGCCTCACGCTCGGTGCCACAGGCTGGCCGCAACCTGCGCCCGTCGCTTATGAACCGAACATGTCCAACGACCGTCTTATCGACCTCGTCGTCGTCGGCGCGCATCTCTCCGGCATGCCGCTCAACCGTCAGCTTGTCGATCTCGACGGGCAGTTTTCCCGCACCGCCCGGACATCCGCAGCCTACCGGCTCTACGCGCTTGCCGGCACGGTGCCGCCGAAGCCGGGCCTCGTGCGGGTCGCTGAAAGACAGGGCACGGAGATCGAGGTGGAGGTCTGGCGGCTGACGCCCGCAGCCTTCGGCAGCTTCGTCGCCGCGATACCGGCCCCTTTGGGCATCGGCACCATTGCCCTTTCCGATGGCACATCGGCCAAGGGCTTTCTCTGCGAGCAGGTCGCGATCGGGGCCGACGCTGCGGATATCAGTGCCTATGGAGGATGGCGCGCCTATTGTGCGAAAGCGTGACAGTCCGGCAAGTCCTCGACCCTTTGCAGGCGCGGAGACAATGGTCGTTCGCCGGCTAAAAAATGGCCGGTTGCAACCTCAGCTGCAGCCTAGACCGGCAAGGGCGCTTTGCGCATGTCCTGCAGCAGCGTCACCAGGCCTCGGGCCTGATGGTCGGCCAAAGCCTGTCCCTTGTCGCGCGTGGCTTTCGCGGCTTCGCCGACGGCGCCATGGGGGTTGAGGTCGCTGGCGATCCAGGCATAGGCATGATTGCCGGTGGCGCGCAGCAGCGCAAACGTCTCCTCGTCCCTTTCGACGACGGAGGCGAAATTCTCGGCCTTCTCCATGTCGATCGCCTGCGGGCGGAAATGGAGGATCAGCGAGGTCTCGGCATCGCCGCCATGGATGCCGAAGCGGTTCTCGACATCCGAAAACAGGCCGTCCGGCTTGCCGAAACGCGACCACGAGGTTTTCGCGACCAGCATGCCGGCGGTCACGCGCAGTTCGCGGGCGACGATGCCCATGACCTCCTCGTTGCCGCCATGCGCATTGACGATGACGAGCTTGCGGATGCCGGCGCAGGCGACCGACTGTCCGAGCGCCAGCCAATGCTCGATCAGCACGGTTGCCGGAATGGTCAGCGTGCCCGGCGCATGCAGGTGCTCGTTCGATTTGCCGACGGACTGGATCGGCAGGATGCGCACATCGAGATCCCCGGGCAGCAGCGGGATCAGCGTCTTCAGCATGCCGCGCGCAATCGTCGCGTCCGTGCCGCAGCCGAGATGCGGACCGTGCTGTTCGGTGGCTGCGATCGGCAGCAGCGCGATCGTCTCCATCGGGTCGATGCCGGTGAAATCCGTGGTCGCGAAATCGCCCCACCAGACCTTGCGCGCTGTGCTCATGCCGCTGCTTCCTCTGCCGTCGTGCGGGTGGTGTCGCAGGGCGGCGCTGCGGCCACCACCTCGATCTCCACCAGGAATTCCTCCCGCGTGAAGCCGCCGACGATCATCAGGGTGGAGGCAGGCGGATGGTCGGCAAACAGCCGGTCGCGCACGCGCATATAGGCCGCCATGTGCTCGCGGGCCGACACATAGGCGTTGATCCTGACGACATGCGCAAGCGTCATGCCGGCGCAGGCGAGGATGGCTTTCACATTGGCAAAGCAGATGTCCGCCTGCGCCTCGCAACCGGAGGGCACTGTCCCGTCGGGCGCAAGACCGAGCTGCCCGGAGGCGAACACCAGCCGGGCGCCGGCCATCACCTCGACGCCATGACTATAGGCGGCGAAGGGGGGTGCGATATCCGGGACCGCCACCGGGTGGCTGGCGGAGATGCCGCAAGAGGGAGCCGCCGAGATTTCCGAAAAAATGCCTTGCAATTGTGCATGCCTCTTTTAGTATCATCGTATTCCGCTGATACTCTACACATTAGAAGGCCGAATACCACAGATTTCATCAGCTCAACTTATTCCCGCCGCTCCCTGGCCCCCGAAGGACCCTGTCGCCATGCCGAACGTCTCCGTCTCTGCATTCCTTCTTTCCCTCGCCCTCTCGGCCGCGCCGGCCCTGGCGGCGGACAAGGTCACCTTCGGCACCAACTGGCTCGCCCAGGCCGAGCACGGCGGCTACTACCAGGCCATCGCTGACGGCACCTATGCAAAATACGGGCTCGACGTCAGCATCCGCCAGGGTGGCCCGCAGGCTGCCAACCGCAACCTGCTGATCGCCGGCCAGATCGATTTCTACATGGGCGGAACGCTCGGCTCGTTCGATGCGGTGGCCGAGGGCATCCCGCTCGTCACGGTCGCGGCCATTTTCCAGAAGGATCCGCAGGGCATTATCGCCCATCCCGATGCGGGAATCGATACGTTTTCCGATCTGGCCAAGGCCAAGACGATCTTCATGGGCAAGGAAGGCTATACGACCTACTTCTCGTGGATGAAGGCCAATTTCAAGGGCTTTTCCGACGAGCAGTTCAAGCCCTACCAGTTCAATCCCGGCCCGTTCCTCGCCGACAAGACCTCCGCCCAGCAGGGCTACATCACGTCGGAGCCCTTCGAGATCGAGCGCCAGGCCGGCTTCAAGCCAAAAGTCTTCCTGCTCGCCGATGCCGGCTACGACCCCTATTCCACGACGATCGAGACGCAGACAGCGCTGGTCGAGAAAAACCCGGATCTTGTGCAACGCTTCGTCGATGCGACGGCGATCGGCTGGTACAACTATCTCTATGCCGACAACAAGGCGGCCAACGCGCTGATCAAGACCGACAATCCCGACATGAGCGACGAGCAGCTCGCCTTCTCGCTCGCCAAGATGAAGGAATTCGACGTGCTGGAATCCGGAGACGCCAAGGCGGGCGGCATCGGCTGCATGACGGATGCGCATTACAAGGACTTCTACGATAAAATGGCCGCCATCGACGTCGTCAAGAAGGACCTCGATTTCAAGAAGTCCTATACGTTGCAGTTCACCTGCAAAAAGGTCGGAATGGACCTGAAGAAGTCCTGATCCGATGCGGCGGGCACTCACCCCAGCAACACCGGACGACACAACACCGGATAAGGCTGCCCCGGCAATGACGGGTCCAGTGGCCGGGGCCTCCTCCTCCCGCAGCGTCGTGTCGCTCAGGGACGTGACGAAGCGCTTCTCCAACGGCACGCTCGCCCTCTCGCGAATGACGATGGACATCCGCATGGGCGAGTTTGTCAGCCTGCTCGGCCCCTCCGGCTGCGGCAAGTCGACGGCGCTGCGGATCATCGCGGGTCTCGGAAGGCCGTCGCAGGGCACGGTTGACTGGCCCGCCTCGCGGATCGAACGCGACGGCCGGCCGGATGCCGATGTCGGCTTCGTCTTCCAGGAGCCGACGCTGATGCCGTGGAAGCCGGTGTTTGACAATGCCTATCTGCCGCTGCGGCTGAAGGGCGGTTCGAAAGGCGAGGTGCGCGACCGGGTGATGGCGGCGCTCGAAACCGTCGGCCTCAAGGATTTCGCCAAGGCCTATCCACGCGAATTGTCCGGCGGGATGCGCATGCGGGTGTCGATCGCCCGCGCGCTAGTGACCGATCCGAAGCTGCTGCTGATGGACGAGCCCTTCGGCGCGCTCGACGAGATCACCCGCCAGAAGCTGAACGACGACGTGCTGCGTCTCTGGAACGAGAAGGATCTGACCGTGGTGTTCGTCACCCATTCCGTCTTCGAGGCCGCCTATCTCTCAAGCCGCATCGCCGTCATGGGCGCGCGGCCCGGCCGCGTCGTCTCCGACATGGTCCTGCCGCGACCGGAGGGACGGGAGAGGGACGAGGCGTTCCGCCTGTCCGAGACCTATGGCGATCTCTGCCGCACGGTCTCGCAGGCGCTGGCCGGCGCGATGCATGCGCCGCCCGCCGGTGAGGGAGCCTGAGATGACCGGCGTTTCCGCAGCCGTGCCGGCCGGGCTGGCAAAGACCGCGCGCAGCCGCGACCGTCTTCTCCGGCTGGCCGTTCCCGCCATCATGCTCGGGCTGACGCTGCTCGCCTGGGAGGTCTATGTCCGCGTCAACGCCGTGCCGCCCTATATCCTGCCGGCCCCGAGCCTGATCGCGCGCACGCTGGTGAAGGACTGGGGCACGCTCTATCCGGCGCTGCTCGTCACGCTGCGCATCACCTTCTCCGCGCTCATCCTCGCACTGATCGGCGGCACGCTTCTCGCCGTCCTCCTCGTCCAGTCGCGCTGGGTAGAGCTGGCGCTCTACCCTTACGCCGTGATCCTGCAGGTCACGCCGATCGTCGCCATCGCGCCGCTGATCCTCGTCTATGTCTCCTCGACGCAGGTGGCGATCATGATCTGCGCCTTCCTCGTCGCGTTCTTCCCGATTTTGTCGAACATGGTGCAGGGGCTGAAGAGCGTCGATCACAATCTGCTCAATCTCTACGACCTGTATGGCGCGACCCGCTGGCAGCAGCTGCGCCTGCTGAAACTGCCGGCGGCCTTGCCCTATTTCATGACGGGGCTGAAGATCGGCGGCGGACTGTCGCTGATCGCCGCCGTCGTTGCGGAATTCGCGGCGGGCTCGGCCGGCGCAGGCTCGGGCCTCGCCTTCCGGCTGCTGGAGGCGCAGTACCGCTTGAACATTCCCCGCCTTTTTGCTGCCCTGGTGCTGCTGTCGGCGACCGGCGTCGCCATCTTCGCACTGACCTCGATCCTGGCTTGGCTGGCGCTGCGGCGCTGGCACGAAAGCGCTCTGGCGCGGGAGAATTGAGCCTCATGACGTCCCTGAACCCCGACAGTCCCGCCCTCCTCGTCCGCCGCGGCCGCATCGCCGGGCCGGACGGTTTCTCCCCCGTCGATCTGCGGCTGTCGGAGGCGCGCATCGCGGCGATCGCGCCGGCGGGCACGCTTGCGCCCGAGCCGGGCGAGACCGTGCTCGAGGCCGACGACGGCATCGTGCTTCCGGCCTTCGTGGATCTGCACACCCATCTCGACAAGGGCCACATCACGCCGCGCCAGCCCAATCCGGACGGCAGCTTCATGGGCGCGCTGACGGCGGTGTCCGCCGATCGTGTCGCCAACTGGACGGCCGCCGATGTCGAGGCGCGGATGGAGTTCGCCCTGCGCTGCGCTTACGCCCACGGGACGGCGGCGATCCGCACGCATCTGGATTCCGCACCGCCGCAGCACGGGATCTCCTGGCCGGTCTTTGCCCGAATGCGGGAGAGATGGGCCGGACGGATCGAGCTTCAGGCAACCGCCCTCTGCGGCCCCGACCATCTGCTGGACACGGCGCTGGTCGAGGCGCTCGCCCAGACGGCGAAGGCGCATGGCGGGTCGCTCGGCGGGGCGATCTCGGTGTTCGACAATGCGGGTGAGGCGATCGCCAATCTTATCGATGCCGCCGGCCGCCATGGTCTCGATCTCGACCTGCACATCGACGAAAGCGGCGACAGCGCCTCGCGCAGCCTCTCGGTGCTCGCCGACAGGGTGATTGAGACCGGCTTTTCCGGCCGTGTGCTCGCCGGCCATTGCTGCTCGCTCGCGGTGCTTGCGGGCGAGGACGCGAAGGCGACCATCGCGCGGGTGGCGGAGGCCGGCATCGCGGTCGTGTCACTGCCCATGTGCAACCTCTATCTCCAGGACCGCCTGCCAGGGCGCACGCCGCGCTGGCGGGGCGTCACGCTGCTGCGCGAACTGAAGGCGGCCGGCGTCGCGGTGTCGCTAGCGTCCGACAATACGCGCGACCCCTTCTATGCCTATGGCGATCTCGACATGCTGGAAGTGCTGCGCGAAAGCGTGCGCATCGGCCATCTGGATCACCCCGCCGACAGGCTCGCCGACTGGTTTTCCGCGATTGCCGCCGTGCCGGCACGGACCGGCGGCTTTGCCTATGGCGGCACGCTTGCTACCAGCGCCCCGGCCGATCTCGTGGTCGTGCGCGCCCGCACGCCCGGCGAGCTCTTCTCCCGCCCGCAGGCAGACCGCACGGTGATCCGCGCCGGCGCGGTGATTTCCGCAAGGCTTCCCGACTATCGCGACCTCGACCCCATTCTCGGAGTGACATCATGACGCTCGACGCTTTCCGCAACGCCATCGGCTCCATTGCGGTCGAGGACAATCCGAAGCTCGTCCAGAAGAAGAGCCGCGATTTCTACTGGTACTCGCCGGTGCTGAAACGCCAGCTCGACCATGTCACGGCGGACCTGATCGTCACGCCGAAATCGGAAGAGGAGGTGGTGGAGGTTCTCGCCGCCGCCTATCGTCACGACATCGCCATCACCCCGCGCGGGGCCGGCACCGGCAATTACGGGCAGGCCATGCCGCTGTCGGGCGGCGTCGTGCTCAACCTTGCGGACATGAACCGGATCATCGAGACCAGCCCGGTGCATGTGCGCGCCGAGACCGGCGTCATCCTCGAGAAGATCGACCAGCAGACCCGGGTGGCGCATGGCAGCGAGATCCGGTTCTTCCCCTCGACCTACCGCACGGCCACCGTCGGCGGTTTCGTCGCCGGCGGTTCCGGCGGCGTCGGCTCTATCCGCTGGGGCGGGCTGCGGGCGCTCGGTAACATTCTCGGCCTCACCGTCGTCACCTGCGAGGAGACGCCGCGGGTGCTCAAGATCGAGGGTGCCGACATCCTGAAGGTCGCCCATGCCTATGGCACCAACGGCATCATCACCGACGTGACCCTGCCGCTGACCGCCGCCTATGACTGGATCGACAGCCTCGTCGGCTTCCCCGACGTGATGGCGGCGACCCGTTTCGCCGAGGCGCTGGCCTGCCAGGATGGCATCCTCACCAAGGAGATCGCCGTCGTCGCATCGCCCGTCGCGCATGACTATTTCCCGCATTACCGCCGCTTCTTCGCGCGCGACACCTCGCTCGTCGTCGTCATCGCAGCGCCGCACGCGATGGACGCGCTGGCGCTTCTCGCCACCCATCACAAGGGCGATCTGATGTTCCGCTCGGACACCGTCGCGCCGGAGGACAAGCGCCAGTTTCCGCCCGTCTACGAGCTCTGCTGGAACCACACGACCATGCGTGGCCTGAAGGTCGATCCCTCGATCACCTATCTGCAGACGCAATATCCCGACTTCGACCATGTCCGGCGCATCCACGAGATGCTCGGCGACGAGATGCCGCTGCATCTGGAGATGATCCGCTTCGACGGCCGCATCGTCTTTTCCGGCCTGCCGATCGTGCGTTTCACCACCGAGGAGCGGCTGGAGGAGATCATCGCCATCCACGAGACCAACGGCTGCCTCGTCTTCAATCCGCACCGCTACACGCTGGAAGAGGGCGGCATGAAGCGTACCGATGCGGGCCAGTTGGCCTTCAAGGGCGAGGCCGATCCGAAGGGGCTGCTCAACCCCGGCAAGATGGTTGCCTGGGAAAACCCGGACTATGATTTCAGCGCCCGTCGCGGCTGGGTGTTTGCCGGCCTGCAAAGCATGGACGCGGCGTGAGCCATGGCGCGCATCCTTCTCATCCACGCCCACCCGGTCGAGACCAGCTACAGTGCGCAATTGCGCGACGTCGCCCGAAAGGCGCTGGAGGAGCAGGGGCACGAGATCGACCTGCTCTCGCTCTATGACGAGGGATTCGATGCGGTCCTGTCGCGCGAGGAGCGGCTGAACTATCACGACGAGGCGATCAACATCACCCCGGCCATCGCGCCCTATGTCGCGCGCGTCCGCGCCGCCGATGCGATCGTGCTCGTCCATCCCGTCTGGAATTTCGGGCTGCCGGCCATTCTCAAGGGGTTCTTCGACCGGGTCTTCGTGCCGGGCGTCGCCTTCACCCTGGCGAGAGGCGACAAGGGCAAGCTCGTCCGCATTCTGCACAATGTCCAGTCGGTCGCGGTCATCACCACCTATGGCGGCCCGCGCTTCCGGGCCATGCTGGTCGGCGACCCGCCACGCAAGGTCGCACGCCGCGTTCTCTGGGCGATCTTCCGCCCGAAAAAACCTGTACGCTATCTCGCACTTTACAATATGAACGGCAACGGGGTGGCCGAACTCGATGCCTTCAAGGCGAAGGTCGCCGCGGCGATGTCGACATTCGCGGCGCTCTAGCGTGCCTCGGCGAGACGGCGATCGGCGGAAGGGCGGGAAGAACGCAGATGGCAGGCAGTATCGAACCGGCGATCACGGACGGCCTGGAGGGCGGCGAGCGGCGGCGCGGCGAGCTCGACATTCGCCAGTTGCGCGTGCTCAAGACCCTTCTGTCGGAAGTCAGCGTCTCGCGGACGGCCGCGATCCATGGCCTCAGCCAGCCGGCCGTCAGCCTGACGCTGCGCCGCTTCCGCTCGCTGACGGGCGATCCCCTCCTCGTGCGCAGCGGCACGGGCCTTGCCCCAACCCCGCGCGCGCAAGACATGGTCGCCCTGATCGACCGGGTCCTCGACGATATCGATCACCTGGTCGGTCGTGAAGCCGATTTCGAGCCGGAGACCTCGGAACGGGTGGTGCGGATCGTCGCGGCGACGAGCTTCACGCCGTTCCTCGTGCCGCGCCTCGTGCAGCATCTGCGCCGGCACGCGCCCCGCATGGTGCTGGAAATGCTGCCCATGCCCAGCATCGCCGCCCTCCAGCAGCTTCTGGACGCGGGCGAAGTCGATATCGTTCTGGCCCACCGCCAGCCGAACTCTCCCCATCTGCGCGGCGAGACGCTGACGGAATGCCAGACCGTCTGCATGCTCGACCCCGGCCATCCCCTCGCCGGCGCCTCCCGCATCGCCATGGCGGACTATCTCGATCTCGAGCACCTGTCGCCCAACCCGCCCTCCGGCGCCGCCGTCAGCCCGATCGACGGACGCCTTGCCGAGCTCGGTCTCTCCCGGCGCATCCGCGCCAGCCTGTCGGAATATGCGCTGGTGCCCATGGTGCTGGCCGGCAGTGATCTCGTCTTCACCACCACCAAGCCCTTCGCGGACCAGTTCGCCGCGCGCTCTCACATCGCCGTCGTCGATGCGCCGGAAGAGTTCGGCGTCATGGCCATCTATCTCTTCTGGCACGAGAGGGTCCACCACTCGACCTTCAACGCATGGCTGCGCGGCCTCGTCAGGGGCATGCTCAATTAGGGCTGTTCAGATCGCCGATGATGGCGTCATCGATCCTGACGACGGCATCTTTGAGAGAGAGAGAGAGAGAGAGAGGGACGTGATCGACATCTATGCAGACGGTTCCTTTCGGCCGAAGACCGCGACAGGTGGCTGGGCCTTCGTGGCGTTCCAGAACGACCGCGAGATCCATCGGGCGCAGGGGTTTGCGCGCGGGCTGTCGAACAACACGTTCGAGCTTCGGGCTGTTCTGGAAGCGGCGCTCTGGATCGGGACAAACTGGGCCGGCGCTTCTGCCACGATCTGGACGGACTCGCGCCAGACGGTGACGGCCTGTCATGCCGCCCGGGCGATCTGGCGAAACAATGGCTGGCGCCGTCTGGAGGCGAACCCGAAGAAGCGGAAGCGCCTCATACAGGATGTGGCGTTGTGGCAGGCGCTCGACCGTCAACTCACAGCCAATCCCCGCATTGAAATCGCATGGTGTCGCGGACATGATGATATCGTCGGCAACGAACTGGCCGATGCCCTGGCGCGGACGGCGGCAATGGCATTAAAGGTCAGCAGCGGCTGAAGCATGTCGCGCCAAAGCGTGTCGCGGTTGCGATAAACCCCTGTGTGAGACGGAGGATCTGACGCGCAACGCGCAGATACGGAAGATCGCGATAAGCCCCCCGACGGGCACGGCCGGGATGTGCGCGCGCAATGGCCGCGTTGACTTGAGCGGATCCGCGACCCATGTCACCGGGATGTCGAAGCGCGAGAAAGATGATGTCGAACTCCTGAGGACCTGGGCCTTGCCGTCCGCCGCCACGCTCGGCTCGTCGGTGCGCGCAAAGGGTCTTCTCCTCGAACTGCGGGCCCGCCTGCCCGCGTCCTCGAAGAAGCTGCTCGTTCTCGACGGCGGCGAGCTGGTGCTTGCGATGCCGGCAAAGGCCAAGACCGAATTCCATGCCGCAGCCGCCATCGTCTCCTCCGCCATGAAGGCGATCGAGAGCCTGCCGGTGATCCCGCGCGAGATCGAAGATATCCTGACGATCAAGCCGGGCGAGCGACATCGCTGGCTGGCAGATGGCCGGCTTCCGAGCGCGGGCACGCGCACGGTCCGGCTGGCGGGCCGCGCGAAGAAGATCACCTTCCATGTCTTCGATGCGAAAATCGTCGAAGAGCTTCTGAACAGCGGTGTCGTCGACGAATGGCGAGACGAGGACAAGGCGGCCACGGCCGAGAACCGGCGCCGCGCCGCCTACAAGGCAAAACTGACGCGTTCCCTGAGAAAGGCCGAGACTGCCGCGCCACGTTCGACGCCGGGACCGGATGAGCCCTCGGCGGCGCTGGAGGACTGGGACGCGTTCGGACGCGACGGGCTCCTGCGCTGATCGGCGCGAGACAATCGGCACAGGCTGTCGCCGTGCAAGCCTTGATTGTCGGGGCCAGTCGAAGCCGTGCAGATCCTGAACGCCGGGCCTCGGGCTTCAGGATGTCCAGGCCCGTGACGCGGAGCGCTTGCGCCTCAATCGGGGAGCCGAACGACGGCGCATCCGTAAGGTCCGAGCGATAGATGCCCGGAAATGGCTTCGCCGGTCAGAAGGTCGGTGCCGGCCGGAAGGTCCGTCAGTTCGGTCGACGCCGCCTCCGTGTTCAGAAGGAACAGGAGCGTGCGGCCGTCGCCCTCGCGCAGGGTGGCCTCGACGTTTGCCGGCAGGTTCGGCACGAGCGGCGCGATACCGACATCCGCCGAGAGCTGACCGACCAAGGCCTGAACGAGCGCATCCGTCAGGTAGGTGCCGACATAGATCGCTTGGCCCTTCCCCACCCGGCGCCGGGAGATGGCCGTGCGGCCGCCGAGAAACCGGTTGCTCCACTGGCCGATCGTTTCGACGTCCGGATCCGTTTCGAAGACCTCGTAGAGATGCGCCGCGTCATATTCCGCATTGCCGATGGTCAGACGATAGCCGCGCCGGGCCGAGCTTGCAGGCAGACGCCG
This sequence comes from Rhizobium sp. PP-F2F-G48, assembly GCF_004342335.1. Taxonomy (NCBI): domain Bacteria; kingdom Pseudomonadati; phylum Pseudomonadota; class Alphaproteobacteria; order Hyphomicrobiales; family Rhizobiaceae; genus Rhizobium; species Rhizobium sp. PP-F2F-G48. Next base: position 107,620 of record NZ_SLVH01000011.1, read on the forward strand.
GGCCGGAACGTGGAGCCCGAATTCCGGGCCCGGCATGCCGAAGAGACCGTCGGCGCCGGGTTCCGCCACACGTCCGAATTCCTCCACGCGCACGCCGCAGAGGGCCGAGAGGCCAGGTCCCGGCGCAAGGGTGCGTGGAATATGATTGTTCTCGTCCCGCGTTCCGGTCATCGCGCCGACCACCAGCGTGCCGCCATTGCGCACGAAGGCTTCGACATTCGCGTCCCATTCGCTCTTCCACATCACCCAATGTGGGATGTAGAGCAGCTTGACGCGCGAGAGATCGTCGGCCGGGTGAATGAACCCGCAGGCGATGCCGGTCTCGTAGCAATAGCGGTGCAGCCGGGTTCCGTCCTCGAGCGGGCTCGGCAGGCCCATGGGATAGGTCTTGTAAGCCTCCTGATTGTCGAAATCGGCACCGGCGATGGCGATATCCATGCGCACGGTCGTGCCCAGCAGATCCTGCCTGATGCGGGCGATATCGCCGGCAAATTGCATCGCCTCGCGATAGCGCCGGCGGGGAACGTCGTCATGGTCGATGATGCCCATCCAGTAGATTTCGGCGCCGAAATGCGCCGGCCTCCAGCGGAAGAACAGAAGGCCGTCGGCGCCGCGCGCCACGGAACTCAGCGCCATCCGCCGCATTTCCCCCGGCTCCGGGGTCATGGTGGAGAAGCCGGGCTGGCTGCCGAAGCCAGACGCCTGTTCCGGCACGATGAAGTTGCCGCTATAGGCGCGGCAGACATCGAGATGCAGGGCCTGCGTTGCCGCGTGGCCGCCGGTGCGGCGCATCTCGTCGTAGAGCATCGGGTAGATATCGAAGCCGATGAAGTCGAGATCCTCGCCGAACGGGCCGCGGAAGTCGATATCCTCCAGCCGGCCGAGATTGTGAAAGACGAACCAGTCCGGATTGACCGCGCGCAGGATCTCGACCTGATCGTGCTGGAACGCGGCGGTCGCGTCGGCCAGAAACCGGTGGTAGTCCTGGACATGGCCGGGGCTCGGGAATCCGGGATTGGCGGCGTGGGGCGCGGTGATCTGGTCGAAGCCGTCATAGGCCGTTGCCCAGAAATTCCCGCCCCAGGCGACGTTCAGGGCGTCGATGCTGTCGTAGCGGCGTTCCAGATAGGCGCGGAACGCCACCTGCGTCTCCTGCGAGTAGGAGGTCGAGACCGTCGTGTTCAGCTCGTTGTCGGTCTGCCAGCCGATGATGTGCGGGTTGTCGCGGTAATGATCGGCCAGCGCCCGGGTAATGCGCCGGCTATGGACACGGTAGACCGCGCTGTTGGTGTCCGCGTGCTGGCGGGACCCATGGGTCGCGACCCTGTCGCGCTCGTCGACGCGCAGCACGTCCGGATATCGCGCCGTCAGCCAGCGAGGCGGCGTGGCGGTCGGGGTGCAGAAGATCGTCTTGATCCCGGCCGCGCCCAGGACGTCGATCGCGCGGTCGAACAGAGCAAAGTCGAACACGCCCTCGCTGGGCTCGAACAGGTGCCAGGCGAATTCGCCCAGTCGGACGACGTTGAAACCGGCCGCCGCCATGCGCTCGGCATCGCTCTGCCAGAGCGCCTCCTCGATGTGCTCGGGATAATGGGGAACGCCCAGCAGGAACTGGTCGAGATTGAGCGGGCGCCAGACCGAGAGGGGGGCCGGGGGAGTGCGCTTCATGGGATCTGTCCTCGTCGATGCAGGAAATAGACGTATCAGAGGCGGGCGACGGGCTTCGGTGCGGAGACCGTTCGTCCGTCGGCGCCAAAGAGGTAGGTGTCGCGCGGCTCGAAGCCGATCACCACCGGGGCCCCGGGCCGGAACGGCGTGACATCGCCGATCTGGACGGTGAAGGCGCCGGTGCCGCTGTCCGAATTGCTGGTGGTCAGGCTTCCCGCGTCGGCGTACAGGATGGTCTCGCGGCCGAGATGCTCGACAAGCCGAACCTCCGCGGGAAACGTCACGCTCGACCGGATGTCCTCGAGCGTCAACTTCTCGGGCCGGATGCCGACCGTGACATGCTCGCCGACCTGGACCCGGCCCTCGAGCTGGCCGAAGGGGATCGACATGCCGCCCTCGCATTCGACGACGGCCCCGCGACCGTCGGCCGTCCGAACGGTCCCGTCCACGAAGTTCATCCGCGGCGCGCCGAGGAAGCCGGCGACGAACAGGTTGACCGGATTGTTGTAGAGTTCCAGCGGCGCGCCGACCTGCTCGATCCGACCCTTGTTCAACACCACGATGCGGCTCGCCATGGTCATCGCCTCGACCTGGTCGTGCGTCACATAGATCATCGTGGAACCGAGCCGGGCATGCAGCGTCGAGAGTTCGACGCGCATCTGCGTGCGCAGCGCCGCATCGAGATTGGAGAGCGGCTCGTCGAACAGGAACACGTCGGGCGAGCGTGTGATGGCGCGGCCGATCGCCACGCGCTGGCGCTGGCCGCCGGAGAGCTGTCGCGGCCGCTTGTCGAGCTGCTCCTCCAAGCGCAGGATGGCCGCCGCGCGCGCGACGGCGGTCTCGATCTCCGCTTTCGGACGCTTGGCCATGCGCAGCCCGAAGCCCATGTTCTCGGCCACCGTCATATGCGGATAGAGCGCGTAGGACTGGAAGACCATGGCAATGCCCCGGTCGCCGGGCTCCTCCTTCGTGACGTCGCGGTTCTTGATGAGCAGGCGCCCGGAGGAGATACTCTCCAGTCCGGCGATCGTCTTCAGCAGCGTCGATTTTCCGCAGCCGGAGGGGCCGACCATGACGGCGAACTCGCCGTCCTCGATCGTCAGGTTGATATCGCGCAAGGCATGATAGCCGGCATAATGTTTTTCGATGTTCTGGAGTTCAACGCTCGCCATCGCGGAGCCATCCTTTGCGGTGTCTGCTCACCCCTTCACCGCGCCGACGGTCAGTCCGGCGATGAAGTGGCGTTGCATGAGGAAAAACATGAGGACCGGGGGCACGGCGACGATGACGGTCGCGGCGGAGACGAGGTTCCAGGCCGAGACATATTCGCCCCGCAGGTTGCTCAGGCCCGCCGTGACCGGCTTCACGGCATCGCTCTGGGTCAGCACGATCGCCCAGAAATAATCGTTCCAGACGAAGGTGAAGGTGAGGATCGCAAGCGCAGCAAGCGCCGGGCGCACCAGGGGAAGCACGACGTGGACAAGCGTCTGGCCGGGCGAGGCCCCTTCGGAACGGGCCGCCTGGAAAAGCTCGTCCGGCAGCGCGGCGATGAAGTTGCGCATGAACAATGTCGCAAACCCCGTCTGGAAGGCCACATGGAAGACGATCAGCGCGGCATAGGTATCGTAGAGGCCGAGCGCCACCATGAGATCGCGCACCGGGATCATCATGATCTGCGCCGGAAGGAAATTGCCGCCGACGAAAAGCGCGAAGACGAGGTTCGCGCCAGGGAACCGGTGGCGCGACAGCACGTAGCCGGTGAGCGTGGACAGCACGAGCACGCCCACGACGGAGGGCAGCGTGATCACGAGGCTGTTGACGAAATAGCGGGCCATGGCAGTCTGGGTGAAGACGGCCGTGTAGTTCTCGATGAGGTTGAAGCTCTTCGGCCAGCCCCAGTAATTGCCGGCCATGACCTCCTCGAAGGAGCGCAGCGACGTCACCATGACGGTGAAGAGCGGCAGCAGCCAGAGGAGAAGAACGAGCGAGACGAGGCCGATATAGACGCCGCGACGCAGGGGGGCTGTGGGCGGAATGGGGCGAGGATACATCAGGCGTTTCCTTCTTCCACCTTGAGGAGCGTGCGGAGATACCAGACGATGAAACCGGCCATGATCACGAACAGGACGGTTGCGATCGCCGCGCCATAGCCGAAGCGGTAGGAGAAGATCGACTGCTCGTACATCTGGTAGGCGAGCACGGTGGAGGAACCGAACGGGCCGCCGGACGTCATGACCGCGACCATGTCGAACGAGCGCAGCGCCCCGATGACGGTGACGGCGAGCGCGATGAAGCTCACCTCCCGCAGCTGCGGCAGGATGACGTTCCAGAGCATGGCAAAGCCGCGCGCCCCATCCACCCGCCCTGCCCCGATCAGCTCCTCGTTGAGATTGTTGAGACCGGCCAGAAACAGCACGAGGCAGAAGGCGACCTGCGGCCAGAGCGCGGCCATGACCACCGCCACGGTGACGAAGGTCTCGTCCGACAGCAGGGCCGGCGCGGTCGCGCCGAACGCGTTGAAGATCAGCGCCAGCAGGCCGAAGGTGGGATCGTAGACCCAGGTGAAGACGACGCCGACCGTGACCGAGGCGAGCACGAGCGGGATGAAGAACAGCGACTTCACGATCCGCATGCCGGCAATCGGCTGGTTGAGCATCAGCGCCAGCGCAAGCCCCAGCGGCGGCGCGGCCATGAACATCACGAGCCAGATGACATTGTTCTTCAGCGACACGAAGAATTGCGGATCGTCGATCAGCTGCCGGTAGTTGTCGAGACCGACCCAGACCATGGCGCCGACGCCATCCCACTCGTGGAACGAGACCCAGATCGTCTGGAGCGACGCGAAGATGATGACGACCCCGAACAGCAGGATCCCCGGAAGAATGAAGAGCGTGGGTGCCAGCCAGCTGCCATGGCGCCGCCAGAGTCGTGACATGTCGATCTGCTTCTGTGTGAGAGCGATAAGGGCCTGAGCGTCTTCAAGCTCGGAAGACGGATCGGGCGAAGAGGTTAGACCCCTTCGCCCGAGCGGCGGCGCCAGGGAGAGCGGCGGCCGCGGTTCGCCTATGCTTTGAAGACGCGCTTGCGCGTCGCTTCGAGGCGCGTCAGGATCTGCTCGCGCCGCTCCGGCTTCACCATGAACTCCTGAAAGCCCTTCAGGCCTTCCTGCGCCATGTCCGGATCCGTGTCGCGATCGTAGAACTGGGCGGTTCCCTTCACCGACTTCAGGCTTTCCACGGCGGCGTTCACCAGCGGATCGGCACTTGGCGGGCAATCGCTGCGGGGCGGCACGGCGCCTTCCGGCGCAAGATAGGCCGCCAGGTTTTCGGGCTGGTAGAGGTAGGCGAGGAACGCCCGCGCGCCCTCCTTGTTCTTGGCGTTTTTCGGAACGTGGACGGAATTCAGCGCGAAATCCTCATAGCGCGGAAGACCGGGGGTGATCTCCGGAAAGGGCGCGAAGGCGATCTGGCCCTGCTCCTCAGGCGGAAAGCCGTATTTCACGAAGCCTGCGAGATCCATCATCGCCGCCTTCTTCTGCGCCAGCGCGGCGGCGGCCTGCTCCCAGCCGGAAGAGGTGTGGTTCGGCGTGAACAGGCCGGCCTTGATCAGCGCCTCCCACTTGTCGAAGACGGGCGTCAAGGCGGGGTCGGTATAGGCCATGGTGCCGTCCATCAGGGCCATGTGCTTTTCAAGCCCGTTGATGCGCAGGTTCATGTGATCGAACCAGCCGGCGGCGGGCCACATCTCCTTCGTGCCCATGCTGACCGGCACCATGCCGGCGGACTTCGCCTTGTCACCGAGCGACAGCAGGTCGTCGTAGGTCGCAGGCGCCGTCCAGCCCTTCTCGGCAAACACGTCCTTGCGATAGAACAGCCCCCACAGCAGGCCGCCGAGCGGCAGGCCGTATTGCTTGCCGTCCACCGTCACCGCACTGGTCGAGGTGCCGAGGACGTCCTGATATTTTTCGCGCGCAAAGAGGTCGGAGATGTCGTCGAACAGATCCCGCTTGACGAAGGCTTTCATGCGGTTGCCGGAAAACCAGAAGCAGATGTCGGGCGCACCGACGACGAGATAGCTGCGGATGGCGGTCTTGTGCGCCTCGTGGTCCATATTGTTGATGACGACCTTGGTCCCGCTCGCCTTTTCGAATTCGCTGGCAAGGCGCTGAAGCACCTCGCGCTGCGGGGCGTTGGCGATGTTGGAAATGATCGTCAGTTCTTTGGATTGTGCGAGCGCCGGACGGCCAAGAATAGCCGCGGACGCCATCAGGCCGCCCGCGCCGATCATGAAGGTCCGTCGCGATGGTGCAAAATCAGGCTGAATATCGGTCAAACGCATAGTGGCTCCTCCCACGACAGGTCCATCCGCGCGATCGCTGGTCGCGATCACGATCGGGTCTCTTTTGTTCGAGATCGGCAACCGCCCCGAGGCCGACGACGCGTCGTTGCAGCCTGCTCCCTCGATTGCCAATGCGGAAAAGCTAGCCTATCTTCCCATGTCAGACAAGACTTAATTTACGAAATTAATTAAAGGGAAGACATGCGCGGCGGCCCCACGACATCTCGAGCCATCAACCGGAGACTGATCCTCCGTCTCCTGCGCCAGCAAGGTCCCGTCTCCCGGGCGGAACTGGCCTCGCTCACGGGCCTCAGCGCTGCCGCGGTGACCTTCGTGGTCGCCGAGCTGATCGAAGAGGCACTGGTCATCGAGCGGGAGGCCGTCGTCGGCGCGACGGGACGCCGGCCGACCCCGATCGATATCAACTACGAGGCGCATCTGACGGTCGGCTTCAAGCTGCATCGCCACCACATCGAGTGCGTGTTGACAGACCTTGCCACGACCCCGCTGATCGCCTCCGACGTCGACATCTGCGACCCGGCGCCGGCTGCCATCATCGAGACGATCGCCGCGACCATCCCCCACCTGTTGCAGCGGGCCGGACGAGCGAGCGACGCGGTGGTGGGGATCGGCGTCTCCATTCCCGGCGAGATCAACCCGGCAACCGGCATCTGCCTGCAAAGCCCGCGCTTCGGCTGGCGCGATCTTCCCTTCGCCGAGATGCTGGCCGAACGGGTTCATGCACCCGTCTGGATCGATGACGACGTCAACGCCTTTGCCGTCGCGCAGCGCCTGTTCGGCGCCGGCCGGACGCATCGCAACTTTGCAGCCCTTGCCATCGGCGCCGGGATCGGCTGCTCGCTCGTCATCGACGGCAAGATCTATCACGGAAGCCGGAGCGCGGCCGGCAAGCTCGGGCACACCATCTCCGTGCCGAACGGGCGCCTATGCGAATGCGGCCGCCACGGCTGTCTCATGGCGCACGCCGCCGAGCCGTTCATGCTGGACGAATGGACCCGCCTCACCGGACAGGCGATCGCGTGGGAACCCTTCGTGGAAGCCGTCCAGGCCGGCGACGACAAGGGGCTTTCGATCGTGGCGGACGCCGGAAAGCGCATCGGCCGCCATCTCGCCGACATGGTCAACCTGTTCGATCCCGAAGTGATCGTCGTCGGCGGAGAAGCCGTCGCCTTCGGCGAGGCGCTCCTCGGCCCCATCCGCTGCGAGATGGAGGCGCGCACCTTCTTCTCCAATCCCAAGCTCGTGCCCGATTGGGTCCCGAACTCCTGGGCACGCGGCGCCGCGGCCCTGGCAACGCAGGCCGTGTTCGATTTCGAAAGCGTATCCAGCGGTTAGACAACGGCCGCCGGAGCGACGATCGGGAGATCGCCCTACCCTTTCAGGATCCCGTCCAGAACCCGCATCGTGTCATCGATTTCGGCTTCGACCCGTTCGCGCGGGAAGCCGGCGCTCGCCTTGACGCCGACGGAATGAAGGGTTGCGATCATGAGATTGGCATAGCAGCGGGCCTTGGCGCCGCCCGGATCGGACGCGATGCGTTCGCTGGCCCAGGTCTCGATGCGCCGCTGTTCGCGATCGACCAGATCCCGAAGGACGGCCTTCGCATCGTCGCTGGCATTCGCCTCGGCCGCGAGCACGCAGGCGATCAGGCAGCCGCGGGGCTGCTCGTGATCGTAGAGAAAGCCGACGATGACGTCGCGAAGAGAGGGCTGCTCGAGGTCTTCAGCATTTGCCCGGGGCAGGCCGCGCATGGCGATCTGCTCGTAATAGCGGCCCACCGCCTTGAAGAACAAGGCGCGCTTGTTGCCATAGGCGGCGTAGAGGCTCGGGCGGTTGATGCCCATGGCCTCCGTCAGCGCGTCGATATCGGTGCCGTCGTAGCCCTTTTCCCAGAACACATCGACGGCGCTGTCGAGGGCCGTATCGACATCGAACAATCGCGGCCGGCCGCGCTTCTTTTGCATCTCGATAACGTCCGCCAAGCTCGGCTCCATATTAATTTACCTCACAGTACACAATCCGCTTGACGGAGGCAATGTCCCGCTCTCATAATGTATTCGCCGGTACAGAAGTAGGAGGCTGTACGGGCTCGCGTCGATGCTTCGACGCCGGAAGGGAGGATCGTCCAGAACGGAATATGCCGGGAAGATCGGTGTTTGCTGTGTCGGCCCATTGTGACCCATGGGGGGCCTATGGAGCGGCCCGGGGAGCAGGACATGGCGGCTGGTGGGCTTCGGGGGGAAAGAAACCACCTCCCTCGTTGCCCCTCACATCCCGCACGGCACCGTGTCGATCACCGCGAATTCCGTCTGCGCGCCGCCTCGAAAACATCCTGAACGACAGCGTTCACCCGGTGACGACCGATTGCTGCCCGAGATCGGCCGGCAACGGCAATCCCCGGCAACAGAGACAACAAGGGAAAACCCATGGCCTTCAAGGCACTGCTCGCGACCAAGCCTGGCGACACGATCTCGACTGATGTGGTGACCTTCGACGAGGCGAACCTGATGCCGGGCGACGTGACTGTGGCCGTCGATTACTCGACCGTCAACTTCAAGGACGCGCTGGCGCTCGGCGGCGACCACAACATCATCCAGACCTATCCCCTGATCGCGGGCATCGACCTTGCCGGCACGGTCGAGGCCTCGACCTATCCCGGGATCGCGGTCGGCGACCGCGTCGTCGCCAACAGCTGGGGTCTCAGCCAGACGCATCATGGCGGCTACGCGCAGAAGGCGCGGCTGAGCGGCGACTGGCTCGTCAAACTGCCCGACGCACTCTCCACGAGGAATGCCATGGCGATCGGCACGGCCGGTTACACCGCCATGCTCAGCGTACTGGCGCTGGAACATGGCGGCATCAGGCCAGATCGCGGCGACATTCTCGTGACCGGCGCCAGCGGCGGCGTCGGGTCGATCGCCATCTCGATCCTGTCGGATCTCGGCTACCGCGTTGTGGCCTCGACGGGCCGTCTGGAGGAGACCGACTATCTCCGTGCGCTGGGTGCCGCCGAGGTGATCGACCGCCGGACGCTGTCGGAACCGGGCGCGCCGATCTCCAGCGAACGCTGGGCCGGCGTCGTCGATTCGGTCGGCAGCTATACGCTGGTGAACGCTCTGGCGCAGACGAAATATCGCGGGATCGTGACGGCCTGCGGTCTGGCCCAGGGACTGGACCTTCCGGGCACCGTTCTGCCCTTCATCCTGCGCAACGTCACGCTTGCCGGCATCGATTCCGTCAACGCGCCGCAGGCCGAGCGGCTTCGGGCCTGGTCGCGGCTTGCGACCGACCTCGATCTCGAAAAACTGACGCGGACGGAAACGGTGGTGACGCTTGCCGATGTCGCCGGCGTTGCCGCCGACGTGCTGCAGGGAAAGATCCGGGGACGCACGGTGGTCGATGTGAACGCCTGAGACCCTTTGAGACGAGAAACGACAACGTGTGGGAGGAGAGCACGATGCGACTGCAGAACAAGGTGGCCGTCATCACGGGCGGCGATAGCGGGATCGGGCTGGCCTCCGCCAGGCTGTTTCTCGCGGAAGGCGCGCGCGTCGCGATCATCAGCAACAATCGGAAGACGCTCGACGCGGCCAGCGCGCTTCTCGGCGCCGAGGTGCTGGCGATCGAGGCCGATGTGACGGTGCCGGACACGCTGACGGCGGCGCTGACGCAGGTCGGAGCGCGGTTCGGCCATGTCGATATTCTCCTGCCGGCCGCCGGCATCGCCTCGCCGACCCCGCTTGGGGCAACGACGGCGCAGACGGTCGATCGGCTCCTGTCGATCAACCTCTCCGGCCCGTTTCATACGGTACAGGCCGCGCTGCCCTATTTCCGGCCGGGCGCCTCGGTCATCCTCATGGGGTCGGTCATGGGCTCGCTCGGGCCGGCCGGGCTTTCGATCTATGCGGCGACCAAGGCCGCGATGGTCGGCATGGCGCATGCCATGGCCTGCGAACTGACGCCCAAGGGCATCCGCGTCAACACGATCATCGCCGGCCCGACGGAATCGGCGATCTGGAACGGCCTCGCGGCATCGCCCGGAGAGGCGCGGCAGATGATGGATGGCATCGCCACCACCGTTCCGATGGGCCGGCTGAACACCACCGAAGAGGTGGCGCAGGTTGCGCTGTTCCTGGCCTCCGACCAGTCCAGAACCATCCACGCGGCCGAGCTGGTGGTGGATGGCGGCCTGATCGGCGCGCCGGCCGGACGCATCGATCCGGCCCTTGGCCAAGAGCAGGCGGCGTAAGGGCGCCGGCAATTTTGAGACGACGGAAGCGCGGCGTCGCGGCCAGAGCGGCTGCACGGCGCCTTCCGGGAGGAGGTATCGGGATGACGACCTACAAGGAATTCTATCGCCGTTCGATCGAGGAACCCGATGCGTTCTGGACCGAACAGGCCGGGCTGATCGACTGGCAGCAGCCGTTCGAGCGGGTCTGCGACTATGACCGGCCGCCCTTCGCCGACTGGTTCGTGGGGGGCAAAACCAATCTCTGTCACAATGCCGTCGACCGCCATCTCAAGGATCGCGCCGACCAGCCGGCGCTCGTGGCCGTCTCCACCGAGACCGGCGACGAGACGACGTTCACCTATCGCGATCTGCATGCCGAGGTGCAGACCATGGCGGCGATCATCCGGTCGCTGGGCGTGAAAACGGGCGACCGGGTGCTGATCTACATGCCCATGATCCCGCAGGCGGTTTTCGCCATGCTCGCCTGCGCCCGGATCGGCGCGGTCCATTCCGTCGTCTTCGGCGGGTTTGCGAGCCCGAGCCTTGCCAGCCGGATCGACGACGCCAAGCCTGCGCTCATCATCAGCGCCGACGCGGGATCGCGCGGCGGCAAGATCATTCCCTACAAGCCGCTCCTCGACAGGGCGCTGGACCTCGTCACGATCCCGCAGCCGCCGGTGCTGATCGTCGATCGCGGCCTGGCCGAGGCACCCTTGCGCGACGGCCGCGACGCATCCTACGCCACGCTCCGGTCCGCCTTCGCGGGTGCGACGATCCCCTGCGTCTGGCTGGACTCGCGCGCGCCGAGCTACACGCTCTACACCAGCGGCACGACGGGCACGCCGAAGGCGGTGCAGCGCGATACCGGCGGCTACGCCGTGGCGCTGGCGGCGAGCATGAAGCACATCTTCCGCGGCGCGCCCGGCCAGACCTTCTTCTGCACCAGCGATATCGGCTGGGTCGTCGGCCACAGCTACATCGTCTACGCCCCGCTGATCACAGGCATGACGACGATCCTTTACGAAGGCCTGCCGACGAAACCGGATACCGGCATCTGGTGGCGGCTGGTCGAGAAATACAAGATCACCGGCATGTTCAGCTCGCCGACGGCCATCCGGGTGATGAAGCAATACGCACACGAGCCGATCTTCGCCTCCGACCTTTCGAGCCTGCAGAACCTGTTTCTGGCCGGCGAACCGCTCGACGCACCCACGGCGAAATGGATCAACGACGCTCTGGGCACGCCGATCATCGACAATTACTGGCAGACCGAATCCGGATGGCCGATCCTGGCGCTGGCGAACGCCGTGGAAACATCCGAGACCCGGTTCGGCTCCCCGGGCGTACCGATGTACGGCTATCGCGTGCGGCTGCTCGACGAGGAGAACGGCGAGGACATCACCGTCGCCAACCGCAAGGGCCTGATCGTGATCGAAGGCCCGCTTCCCCCCGGCTGCATCCAGACCGTTGCCGACGACGATGCGCGGTTCGTCTCGACCTACTGGTCGAAGTTCGCCGGACGCTACGTCTACTCGACCTTCGACTGGGGCGTGCGCGACGAGGACGGCTACTACTTCGTCCTCGGGCGTGTCGATGACGTCATCAACGTCGCCGGACACAGGCTGGGCACGCGCGAGATCGAGGAGAGCGTCTCCGGTCACTCGAACGTTGCCGAAGTGGCGGTCGTCGGCGTCAGCGATGCCTTGAAGGGCCAGGTCGCGGTCGCCTTCGTCACGGTCAAGGACAGGCAAGCCATTGCCTGCGCCGAGGATGCGACACGGCAACGGCAGGAGATCCTGAAACGGGTCGAGCAATCGCTCGGTGCGATCGCACGACCGGCCGCGGTCCATTTCGTCTCGGCCCTGCCGAAGACGCGATCGGGGAAGCTCCTGCGACGGACGATCCAGGCGATCTGCGAGGGGCGCGACCCCGGCAATATCACGACCATCGAGGACCCCGGCGTCCTCGATGCGGTCGCGGAGGTCGTCAGGCCGGCCGCCGCGCTGCAGCGGCAATAGAACGAATCCGGCGAAAACAGTTTTTCGTCCGGATCTGCAATGAAAACATAGACAGAGCGACGGTCTGCGGTTCGAGGAAACGCGGAAACGCTCTGGCGTGGAGAACGCCTGGTCTTTGCGGCTTGGATCAACGGGATGAAGGAGGAGGACACCATGGCAACGCATGCGCTCGACTATGACTGGGTGATCATCGGCTCCGGCTTCGGCGGCAGCGTCTCGGCGCTGCGACTGGCCGAAAAGGGATATCGGGTCGCCGTCATCGAAAAAGGCAAACGCTACGAGGACAAGGACCTGCCGACATCCGATCTGGACAAGCAGCGCTTTGTCTGGGACCCGGCCCACAAGCTCTACGGCATCATGCAATCCGTGCTGTTTCGCCATATCCTGACGGGCGCGCAGACCGGCGTCGGCGGGGGAAGCCTGATGTATGGCGGCGTGCTGTTTCGCGCGCAGACGGGCTTTTACGACGATCCGCAATGGCGCGGCATCCAGAGCTGGGAGCAGACGCTGAAGCCGCATTACGCCGAGGCGGAGCGCATGCTGGGCGTCAGCCTGCCGCAATGGGACTCGGTCGCCATGGGCCTGATGCGGGAGGTGGCGCAAGAGTTCGGCACGAAGGACAGCTTCGCACTGTCCCCGACCGGCGTGTTCTTCGGGGAACCGGGCAAGACGGTCGCAGACCCCTATTTCGGCGGCGAGGGACCGGCGCGCACCGGCTGCATGCGCTGCGGCGAATGCATGGGCGGCTGTCGGGCCGGGGCCGCAAACCGGCTGACCAAGAACTACCTCTGGTTTGCCGAGAAGAAGGGCGTGCAGGTTCTTCCCGAACAGGAGGTGGTCGAGGTCACGCCGATCGGCGCGGCGGACGGCGGCGACGGCTACCGGATCGTCACGACGCACCATGACGCGGCGGCACGGGACACGCGGACATCCTATACGGCCCGCGGCGTCATCTTCGCGGGCGGCGCCGTCGGGACCAACGAACTCCTCGCGCAGTGCAAGCATGGCGGCTTGCTGCCGCGCATCAGCGACCGCCTCGGCGATCTCGTGCGCACCAACAGCGAGGTGATCTATTCCGTTCAGTTTCCGGAGGATATCGGTTCCTGGCGCGATGTGACGGCCAGCAGCCGGGTGCTGCTCGACGGCGACACGCAGATCGAACTCCTGACGCTCGGGCCGAAGGCGGGCGCACAAAGGCCGATCTGGACCTTCATGCCGGGCGGCGCACCATCCGGGCGCCGCGTCGTCAAATGGCTCGGACAGGTGCTGCGCCACCCCCGCGCCTGGGTGCACTCGCTCCGCAAGGAGGGCTGGGGCGCGCGTACCATGCTGATGCTGGTGATGCAGACGCGGGACAACGGCATCCGCCTTCGGGCAAAGAAGCGCCGCTTCGGCAAGGGCTTTCGCCTCGTCAGCGAGGCCGATCCGCAGCGCCCGGCGCCGAACTATATCGAGATCGGCGACAAGGTCATCCGCTGGCTGGCCGAGCGCACCGGCGGCATTGCCCAAACCACCGTCTTCGACGCCGTCCTCGGCATCCCGAACACGGGCCACCTCCTCGGCGGCGCGGCGATCGGGGCGAATGCGGAGAGCGGCGTGATCGACGCGGACCTCAAGGTCTTCGGCTATCGCAACATGCTCGTCTGCGATGCCTCAGCGATGCCGGCCAATCCGGGCGTCAACCCGGCGCTGACGATCACAGCGCTTGCCGAATACGCCATGTCGAAGATCCCCGCAGCCGTTGCCGACGACGCGCAGACCGGACCCCTGCATCTGCAGCCGGCCGGCTGAACCGGAGACGGCGCCGACAGGCGCGCCGGACCCACATCCTCGAAACCATCACGACAAGGAGAACATCGATGACGGACAGAACCGTAACCCTCAGCCCCCAGGCGCTGGCCTTCGAACAATTGCTCGCTGCCGGCGGTACGCCGCCGGGCCAGATCGACGCCATCCGGCTCGGCGCCGAACGGCTTCATCTCGCGGCAAGCGAACCGGAAGGCGTGACCTATCGCGAAGTCGATGCCAATGGCGTGCCGGCCATCTGGGCGCAGCCGAAAACGGCCGATAACAGCTTCGTGCTTCTCCACGCCCATGCGGGCGGCAGCGTGACGACATCGGCCGCGGTCGATCGCAAGCTGGCCGGCCATATCGCGACGGCCGTCGGCGTGCCGGCGCTGGTGCTCGACTATCGCCGCGCGCCGGAACACAAATACCCGGCCCAGGTCGACGACGTCGATGCCGCCTTCGAGTGGCTGCTGTCGCAGGGCTTTGCCGCCGAGAACATCATCACCATCGGCCATTCGATCGGCGGCTTCCTGTCGGCGGCCGTCGCGCTGCGCCGGCGGGATGCCGGCAAGTCGCTGCCGGGCGCCGTGGTCTCGATCTCGCCCTGGTGCGACCTGGAGATCGCCAACCCAGCGATCGAGGCCAATGCCGGCACCGACAAGCTTCTGAGCCGTCAGATCCTCGAATTCTTCCGCGATGCCTGGGTCGGCGGGACCGATGTCGCGTTTGACGATGTCCGGATCAACCTCAACAAGGCCGATCTCGCCGGCCTGCCACCGACGCTGGTCTCCTGGGGAACCTACGAGGTGCTTGCCGGCGAGGACGAGATCTTTGCCGAACGCCTGAAGGCCGCCGGTGTGCGCACCGAGGTCCTCCCGGTCGCCGGCGGGCAGCATTCCTATGTCTGGGCCGCCGGCCGCGTTCCCGAAAGCGATGCCGCCATCGCCCACATCGCCAAATGGCTGCGCGCCACCCTGCCGATCAAGCCGAAGGCGGCGTAAGGGAAACGAGACACGTCGTCGTCGCGCGGCACGTTCTGCGCGGCGACGAGACGCTCACGCCTCTTCGATGGTGTAGGGCAGCACGTCTCTCCGGTCGTGATCGACATGAAGTTTCCGCATGAGCGGCGGTACCGCGCGCTGCGGGCATGTCAGACGCTCGCAGATCCGGCAGGAAATACCGATCGGCGCGAAACCGGTCCGTCCCGACGTCTCCAGGTCGTCCGCATAGACGAAGGCGTGGGCATAGGAAATCTCGCAGCCGAACGCGATGGCATAGCGCGGCTGCGGGCTGTGAAACCCGGCGCCGGACTTGGTGACCTGCGTTGCCAGACAGAGATAGCGCGCGCCGTCGGGCGTTTCCGCCAACTGGCGGATGATCCGCCCCTGCGCCTCGAAGGCTTCATGAACGTTCCAAAGCGGACAGGCGGCGCCGAACCGCGCGAACTGAAGCTTGGTCGCGCTATGTCTTTTGGTGATGTTGCCGGCGCGATCGATCCGGGCGAAAAAGACCGGAATGCCCTTGTTGCCCGGGCGCTGGAGCGTGCTCAGACGATGGCAGACCTGCTCCAGGCTCGCGCCGAACCAGGCGGCGAGAAGATCGAGATCATGGCGCAGGGTCTTGGCCACCGAGAGAAATGCGCCATAGGGCAGAAGCAGCGCGCCGGCGAAATAGTTCTGCAGCCCGATCTTGCAGATCTCGGCCGCCTCCACCGTCCGGAAATTGGCATCGCGCGCGATCAGATCGATAAGCTGGCGGGCATGAAGCTGGGCGATCTGCAGGGCGATCTGGAAATCGCGCGTGGCCGGCGGCGCATAGCGGTTGATGGAGAGGATGCCTGCCGAGCGGTCGAACCGGCGCAGCGCATCGTTTTCGGACGGAGCCCAGCGCACCTCGATCTGGAACCTGGTCTTGAGATACCGCGTGAGAGCCGAGTAGCTGTCGGCCTCGCCCAGCCCGATCTCGGCCGCCAGGCGTTCCGCCTCGATATCCAGCGCGTGAATATAGTTGTCGAGGAAATGAAAGAAGTCCCGGACTTCCTCGTAGGACGTCGTTTCCGCCAGCGACGCGGATCTCCCCAGACTGTCGCTGAGGCTGGCGAGCTGCTCGCTGTTGCGCCGAAAGCCCTGGTGGACGCGGATAAAGGCGCGGGCGAAGTTCGGCGCCCCCTGGGTGACGAGTTTCATTTCCTGCGCGGTGGGCGCGAGATTTTCGAAGACGGGATCGTTCAGTGCTTCCGAGAGCGCCGACAGCAGCCGGTCGCCCTCGCCCGACGACAGCTCGCTCATATTGATCTGGAATTTCTCGGCGAGCGCCACCAGCACCGTCGCGGACACCGGCCGCTGGTTGTTTTCGATCTGGTTGAGGTAGCTCGTGGAGATACCGATCCGCTCGGCGAACTGGGCCTGCGTGGCCTTGTTCGCTTCCCGCAACTCGCGGACCTTTCGTCCGATGAACAGCTTGCCGACGCTCATGTTCGCAACTTTGCAAAGTTATGTTTGCATCTTTATAATTTATACATGCGCGCCCGTTCAAGTGTTTTGTGAAACACGGATCTGCGCTAGAACGAGGCTATCGAATGGGACGCGGGAAGAGAACATGAGAACGGTGCTCGAACAGCTTGAATCGCGACGTGCGGAAGCCAGACTCGGTGGCGGCCAGAAGCGGATCGATGCCCAGCACGCCAAGGGCAAGCTGACCGCGCGCGAACGCATCGAGGTTCTTTTGGACGAAGGCTCGTTCGAGGAATACGACATGTACGTGACACACCGGGCCGTCGATTTCGGAATGGCCAGCCAGAAGATCGCCGGCGATGGCGTGGTGACCGGCTGGGGCACGATCAACGGGCGGCAGGTCTATATCTTCTCGCAGGATTTCACCGTCCTCGGCGGATCGCTCTCGGAGACCCATGCCCAGAAGATCTGCAAGATCATGGACATGGCCCTGAACAACGGCGCACCGGTGATCGGACTCAACGATTCGGGCGGCGCCCGCATCCAGGAAGGCGTCGCATCGCTTGCCGGCTATGCCGACGTCTTCAAGCGCAATGTCGAGGCCTCCGGCGTCGTTCCGCAGATCTCCGTCATCATGGGGCCGTGCGCGGGCGGCGCCGTCTACTCGCCGGCCATGACCGACTTCATCTTCATGGTGCGCGACAGCTCCTATATGTTCGTCACGGGTCCGGACGTCGTGAAAACCGTCACGAACGAGATCGTGACGGCAGAAGAGCTGGGGGGCGCGCGGACCCACACCACCAAGTCGTCCGTGGCGGACGGCGCCTTCGAGAACGATGTCGAAGCGCTCGAACAGGTCCGCCTGCTGTTTGATTTCCTGCCGCTCAACAATCGCCAGCAGGCCCCGATCCGGCCGTTCTACGACGATCCGGCGCGCCTGGAGCATCGCCTCGACACGCTGGTTCCGGATTCCTCGAACAAGCCCTACGATATGCGGGAGCTGATCCTCGCGCTCGCAGACGAAGCCGATTTCTTCGAGATCCAGGAAGCTTTCGCCAGGAACATCATCACAGGCTTCCTGCGGATCGAAGGCCAGTCGGTCGGCGTCGTCGCCAATCAGCCGATGGTGCTGGCCGGGTGCCTGGATATCGATGCTTCGCGCAAGGCGGCCCGTTTCGTCCGCTTCTGCGACGCCTTCAACATTCCCATCCTGACGCTCGTCGATGTTCCCGGCTTCCTTCCCGGCACCTCGCAGGAATATGCCGGCGTCATCAAGCACGGCGCGAAGCTGCTGTTTGCCTATAGCCAGGCGACCGTGCCGATGGTGACCCTGATCACCCGCAAGGCCTATGGCGGCGCCTACGACGTCATGGCGTCGAAGCATATCGGCGCCGACGTCAACTATGCCTGGCCGACGGCGGAGATCGCGGTCATGGGCGCCAAGGGCGCGACCGAAATCCTCTATCGCTCGGAGCTTGGCGACGCTGAAAAAATCGCCGCGCGGACGAAGGAGTATGAGGAACGCTTCGCCAATCCCTTCGTCGCCGCCGAACGGGGCTTCATCGACGAGGTGATCATGCCCCATTCCTCCCGCCGGCGCATTGCCCGCGCCTTTGCCTCGTTGCGCAACAAGCGCAGCGACGTGCGATGGCGCAAGCATGACACCATACCCTTGTGAGGCGGCATGACCGGAGCCCTGACCGTGCGGGATGTGTTTCCGCCGAACTCTGAGAGTATAACCATTGGCGGCGTTTCCATCACCTTGGATCGGACCGCTCGAACGCCAGACACCTTCACGCGCGGGATGCCCGATGTTTAGAAAAATTCTGATCGCAAACCGCGGTGAAATTGCCTGCCGGATCATCAAATCCGCGCGGAAGCTCGGCATTGCCACCGTCGCCGTCTATTCGGATGCGGATGCGGACGCGCTGCATGTGAAGATGGCGGACGAGGCCGTGCATATCGGCCCGTCCCCCTCCAGCCAGTCCTATATCGTCATCGACAACATCCTCGACGCCATCCGCCAGACGGGCGCCGATGCCGTGCATCCCGGCTATGGTTTCCTGTCGGAGAATGCGGCGTTCGCCGAAGCCCTGGAGAAGGCAGGCGTCACCTTCATCGGGCCGCCGGTCAAGGCCATCCTGGCGATGGGCGACAAGATCACCTCCAAGAAGCTTGCCGCCGAAGCCGGCGTGTCCACGGTGCCCGGTCACATGGGGCTGATCGCGGACGCGGCCGAGGCGGTCACGATCTCCGCATCGATCGGCTATCCCGTGATGATCAAGGCCTCGGCCGGCGGCGGCGGCAAGGGGATGCGGATCGCCTGGAACGACGACGAGGCGCGCGAAGGTTTTCAATCCTCGAAGAACGAGGCGAAGGCCTCCTTCGGCGACGACCGGATCTTCATCGAGAAGTTCGTGACCCAGCCGCGCCATATCGAGATCCAGGTGCTTGGCGACACGCACGGCACCGTGCTCTATCTCGGCGAACGCGAATGCTCCATCCAGCGCCGCAACCAGAAGGTCATCGAGGAAGCCCCCTCCCCCTTCATCGACGAAGCGACGCGACGCTCGATGGGCGAGCAGGCGGTCGCCCTCTGCCAGGCTGTCGGCTACCACTCTGCGGGGACGGTGGAATTCATCGTCGATGGCGACCGCAATTTCTACTTCCTCGAGATGAACACCCGGCTTCAGGTCGAGCACCCGGTCACCGAGCTGGTGACGGGGATCGATCTCGTCGAGCAGATGATCCGGGTTGCGGGCGGCGAGAAGCTGAGCCTCGCGCAGGACGATATCACGCTGAACGGCTGGGCCATCGAAAGCCGTCTCTATGCGGAAGATCCCTACCGCAACTTCCTGCCCTCCATCGGCCGCCTGTCGCGCTACCGCCCGCCGCTCGAAGGCGTGAAGGCCGACGGAACGATCGTTCGCAACGACACCGGCGTCTTCGAGGGCGGCGAGATCTCGATGTATTACGATCCGATGGTTGCCAAGCTCTGCACCTGGGCGCCGGATCGTCTCCGGGCCATCGACGCGATGAGCGATGCGCTCGATCATTTCGACGTGGAAGGGATCGGCCACAATCTGCCGTTCCTGTCCGCCGTCATGCAGCATCCCCGGTTCCGCTCCGGCAAGATCACCACGGCCTTCATCGCCGAGGAGTTTCCCGACGGGTTCCACGGCGTCGCCCCGGATGCGGATGCCGCGCGAAAACTCGCCGTGGTCGCCGCCTTCGCCAACCATGCCATCCAGAGCCGCGCCGTGCAGATCTCGGGAACGATCGGCAACCATCAGAGGATCGTCGGCCGAAAATGGGTGGCGGTTCTCGCTGGCCACGCCTTCGATCTGGAGCTGTCCCCGACGGCGGAGGGGGCGACGGTCACCTTTGCCGACGGACCGCCCGTCGCGGTCGCGAGCGCCTGGCTTCCGGGCAAGAGCCATGATCGCTTCGTGATCGACGGCGAAGAGATCGGCGTGAAGATCGCGAAATCGGGCACCGGCCTGCGCCTGCGCTGGCGCGGCATGGATGTGGTCGCCCATGTGCGCGAGCCGCGCGTGGCGGAGCTCGCCCGGTTGATGCCGGTGAAGGCGCCCGCGGACACGTCCAAGATGCTGCTCTGCCCCATGCCCGGCATCCTCACCTTCCTTGCGGTGCAGGAGGGCGAGGAGATCGAGGCCGGACAGGCGCTTGCGACCGTCGAGGCGATGAAGATGGAGAACACGCTGCGGGCGGAAAAACGCGGCACGGTGAAACGCATCGCCGCGGCGGCCGGGCAGAGCCTTGCCGTCGACGAGCTGATCATGGAGTTCGCGTGATGTCTAGGGATAAGACCGTTGCGGACTGGGAGGCTCTGGCCGAACGCGAGGTGAAGGCGCCGGCCGAGACGCTCGTCTGGCACACGCCCGAAGGGATCGACGTCAAGCCGCTCTACACCCCGTCGGATCTCGACGGCGCCGACCATCTGGGTTCGCTGCCGGGATTTGCGCCGTTTACGCGCGGCCCCCGCGCCACGATGTATGCGGGTCGCCCCTGGACGATCCGGCAATATGCCGGCTTCTCCACGGCCGAAGCGTCGAATGCGTTCTACAAGCGCAATCTGGCGGCGGGTCAGAAGGGCCTGTCCGTCGCTTTCGATCTTGCCACGCATCGCGGCTATGACAGCGATCATCCGCGGGTCGAAGGCGATGTCGGCAAGGCCGGGGTGGCGATCGACAGCGTCGAGGACATGAAGATCCTGTTCGACGGCATCCCGCTCGACGAGATGTCCGTCTCCATGACCATGAACGGCGCCGTCATCCCGATCCTTGCGAATTTCATCGTCGCGGGCGAGGAGCAGGGCGTGCCGCGCGCGCAATTGTCGGGGACCATTCAGAACGATATTCTGAAGGAGTTCATGGTCCGCAACACCTATATCTATCCGCCGGAACCCTCGATGCGGATCATCGCCGACATCATCGAATATACGGCCAAGGAAATGCCGCGCTTCAATTCGATCTCGATCTCCGGCTACCACATCCAGGAGGCCGGATCGACGCTGGTGCAGGAACTGGCCTTCACGCTGGCGGACGGTCGCGAATATGTCCGGGCGGCGATCGCCAAGGGCCTCGCGGTCGACGACTTCGCCGGCCGCCTGTCGTTCTTCTTCGCGATCGGGATGAACTTCTTCATGGAGGCCGCCAAGCTCCGCGCCGCGCGTCTCCTGTGGTCGCGCGTCATGGCCGACTTCCATCCGAAGAAGCAATCGTCCCTGATGCTGCGGACGCATTGCCAGACGTCCGGCGTGTCCCTGCAGGAGCAGGACCCGTACAACAACATCATCCGCACGGCCTACGAGGCGATGTCGGCCGTCCTTGGCGGCACGCAGTCCCTGCACACCAATGCGCTGGACGAGGCGATCGCCCTGCCGACGGAGTTTGCCGCGCGCATCGCACGCAACACCCAGCTCATCCTGCAGCACGAGACGGGCGTGACGAACGTAGTCGATCCCCTCGCCGGCTCCTATTACGTGGAAAGCCTGACCAAGGAACTCGCAGACAAGGCCTGGGCCCTGATGGAAGAGGTCGAGGCCCTGGGCGGCATGACGAAGGCCGTTGCAACCGGCATGCCGAAGAGACGGATCGAGGAGGCCGCGACGCGCCGGCAGGCGACCGTCGATCGCGGCGAGACCGTCATCGTCGGCGTCAACAAATACCGGCTCGAAAATGAGGATCCGATCGACATTCTGGACATCGACAATGCCGCCGTTCGCGCGGCCCAGGTCCGGCGCATCGAGGATACGAAGCGCCGGCGCAATTCGGAGGCGGTGGCCGCGGCGCTCGCGGTCCTGACAGGCATCGCCCGCAGCGGCGAGGGAAACCTGCTGGCCGCGGCCGTGGACGCCGCACGGGCCCGCGCGACGATCGGCGAGATCACCGATGCCATGCGGGTCGTCTTCGGAGACCATACGGTCGTTCCCGAGGTGGTGACCGACGTCTACGGCGCGGCCTACGAGAACGATCCGGAATATGCGACACTCGTCGGCCGGCTCGGCGAACTGGCGCAGACGCTGAGCGTCAAGCCGAAGATCATGGTGGCGAAACTCGGACAGGACGGTCACGATCGCGGCGCCAAGATCATCGCCTCGGCCTTCGGCGATATCGGTTTCGACGTTCTCGCCGCACCTTTGTTCCAGACGCCGGACGAAGCCGCCGAGATGGCCGTCCGACACAAGGTCCACGTCGTCGGCATGTCGTCGCTTGCGGCCGGCCACAAGACGCTTGCGCCGCAGCTCGTCGCGGCCCTCAAGGCGCGCGGCGCGGCCAACGTCATCGTCGTCGTCGGCGGCGTCATTCCCCGCCAGGACTACGACTTCCTGCTTGAAAACGGCGTCTCCGCCGTGTTCGGTCCCGGCACGAACGTGCTCGAAGCGGCCCGCGCCGTGATCGATCTCATGCAGGGCAAATTGCGCAATCAGTGAGGTCGAACATGCTGGGCTCTCTAAACCACGTCGCCATCGCCGTGCCGGATCTGACGGCGGCCATCGCCGTTTATGAAAAGCTCGGCGCGACCATCTCCGCACCGCAGGCACTTCCCGAACACGGCGTGACCGTCGTGTTCATCCAGCTTCCCAATACCAAGATCGAGCTTCTCCATCCCCTAGGCGAGAATTCGCCCATCGCGGCGTTTCTTGCGAAGAACCCCGCAGGCGGCATCCATCATCTCTGCTTCGAAGTCCCCGACATCGGCGAGGCACGGGACAGGGTGATCGAAAACGGCATCCGCGTGCTCGGGACCGGCGAGCCCACCATCGGCGCCCATGGTCTCCCGGTCCTGTTCCTCCACCCCAGGGACATGTTCGGAACCCTGGTCGAGCTGGAACTCGCCAAGCCCTGAGGCCGCCTCTCAGCCTCAGTCGGGGTTCTGCCCCTTGGAATGAACGATTGACGTTCCCTATTTCCACACCCGCACAACTTGTCTTTGCAAATGAACGACTTTCGTTCCGCCAGATCAATTCGGGCTTGCTCCTTAAGAGTTTGCTTATCGAAAAGGCAATGAAATGATCCGATGATGAGGCATAGCAGCGGAAAACGTCGCGGTGGCCTCCACCCTGATCTCCGTTGGACACGCCCATTCAATCGGAGGCATCGTCATGAACAAAGTTGTGTTTCTGCCCATTCCGCAGCGCAATCCGCAAGACCCGATGGATGAACTGGCAACGCTCATTCAGAATTCCGACTTGCCGGACCTCCTCAGCGAGCTCGAAGCAAAACTCGGCGTCATCCTCGACTATACGAAGTCGTTCCAGACGATCTCGGATGCTGCAAAGCGACCTTCAACAGACGTCTAGAGAGCAACCCGTATTGTTTCTCTTGATGAAATCGATTTCAGAACGAAGTGCCCGTCCGATGGCGGGCCTTGGATCGACGCTGACGTGCAGGATGCCGGCCGGCGGCCGCAAAGGGCCTTTCAGCGTCTGGCAACCGACGGAGATGATCTCCGTGTCCCATTCCCAGCCTCAGGCAAAATGACTTTGCTCCCGGATATCACCCAGCGGACGGACGCGAATGACGCGTCCCCGCGAAGAGAGTCATGTCGAGATTTTGGAATGACACGTTCGACGCCAGATCGCCGGACCCGGCTCCCGGATGATGAGGATGACGCGTCTCGCTCCGACCTTGAAACCTTCTGCCGCAGAAAGCCGGCACCCCCGCCGGAGAGACCCTGAGCCTCTCTTTGTCGCATACCGCATGCAACCGTACGTAAACCGGCCTTCACCCCTATCTCCGAGGACTTTTCATGTCTTTCTTGAAAAATGCCAAAATCAGAACCAAGATCCTGTCGCTGATCGTGCCGATCTGTGCTGCGGGTATCGTGAGCGTTCTCGCCATCTCGTCAAGCTACAACAAGGCCGACGAGGACTATAACGCCTTCATCTCCAAGGATGGCGTCGCCGCGATCGAACTCTCCCGCCTGAACACCGGAATGCTGGGGGCTGTCTATGCCGCCTATCAGTCGATGGCCTACGATGCCGCCGATCCGTATCTGGCGAGCGTTACCAAGGGCTATGACGAGAACACGGAGCGGGTCAACGCACGCCTGCAGTCGATCAAGACGCTGATGCCGGAGATGGCAGCGGAAACGGCGCGTTTCGAAAGCAATGCGCGCGTCATTCTCGCGCTGACGGGTCAGGCCATGGAACTCGGCAAAGCCAACCGCAACGACGAAGCGCGCGCGATCCTGGCGAAGGCCGATCCCGTGATGAACGAATTTCGCGAGAGCGCCCGCGCCACCGTTGCGAAGATGGTGGCTCATGTGAGCGAGCAGACGGCGAAGATGACCGAGAACACGCACACCACCATCACACTCTTCCTGGTGTCGTTGTCCGCTCTGTTTGCAGCCATGATCATGGCCGCTCTCTTCGTCACCGGCCGGGGTATCACCGGCCCGATCGACAGGCTTCGCTCCCGCATGCTGTCGCTTGCCGACGGTCAGACGGAGGAAGCCGTCGCGGGTCTCGGTCGACGGGACGAGGTCGGCCAGATGGCGGATGCCGTGGCAGTGTTTCGTCAGAATGCCATCGACCGCATCCGGCTCGAAGCCGAAGCGGCTGCGAACCGGAACCTGTCGGAAGACGAGCGGCAGCGCCAGGCACAGGCGGATCTCCTGCGCTCCCGGGACATGGCGCAGGCCACCAATGGCCTGGCCGAAGGCTTGAAGCATCTGGCGTCCGGAGATCTGACCTTTCACCTCGCCGAGCCCTTTGCCACGGATTTCGAGACGCTTCGTACCGATTTCAACGGCGCCGTCAGCCAGTTGTCCGAAACCCTGCGTGCGATCACCGATGCCACTGGCGCGATCGACAATGGCAGCCGCGAGGTGAGTGCCGGCGCCGACGACCTGTCGAAGCGCACCGAGCAGCAGGCCGCAGCCCTGGAAGAAACGGCCGCCGCCCTCGACCAGATCACCGTCAATGTCAGCAACTCTTCTAAGCGCGCGGACGAGGCCCGCAAGGTCGCCGCGATCGCCAATGATAGTGCCGCGCAGTCCGGCCGCGTCGTCGCGCATGCGGTGGATGCCATGCAGAAGATCGAGGAATCCTCCAACCAGATCTCGTCCATCATCGGGGTGATCGACGAGATCGCCTTCCAGACCAACCTTCTGGCGCTGAATGCCGGCGTCGAGGCCGCGCGCGCCGGGGAAGCCGGCAAGGGCTTTGCCGTCGTCGCACAGGAGGTGCGCGAACTCGCCCAGCGCTCGGCCAAGGCCGCCAAGGACATCAAGGAACTGATCCGCAATTCCTCCGTCGAGGTGCAGAACGGCGTCCGGCTGGTCAGCGAAACCGGCGACGCGCTGAAGACCATCGAAGGCTATATCGTCACCGTCAACCAGCA
Organism: Rhizobium sp. PP-F2F-G48; assembly: GCF_004342335.1. NCBI lineage: Bacteria > Pseudomonadati > Pseudomonadota > Alphaproteobacteria > Hyphomicrobiales > Rhizobiaceae > Rhizobium > Rhizobium sp. PP-F2F-G48. The sequence continues at coordinate 133,007 of NZ_SLVH01000011.1, forward strand.
CATGGACTCGATCGCGACCTCCGCCCGCGAGCAGTCCGTCGGCCTTGCCGAGGTCAACACGGCCGTCAACCAGATGGACCAGGTGACCCAGCAGAACGCGGCCATGGTCGAGGAGACCAGCGCGGCCGGCGCGACGCTGGCGACCGAAAGTTCGCGCCTGCGTCAGCTCATCTCGCAGTTCCGGCTTGCCGGCGCGCTCCGCCAGACCGCATCCGTCATGACTGCCACCCCGTCCCACCAACCCATCGCCTCGCCGGCCAGAAAACTGTCGGGGAAAGTCGCCAAGGCCTTCGTCGGCAATGCCGCGGTGAAGGAAAGCTGGGAGGAGTTTTAAGACGATCACAGAGATGTGTTCGCCGGACCTGCGATCATAAAAAACACAGAAAAAAGCGCTGAAACGTTCGGGAGCGCCGCAGACGCTCCCGACGCGCTTTCCGTGCACGTCCGGCAAAATGCCGATCGATTGCGCATCTGGACGTGTATGAATTCAACGGCGTAGAGCGTTTCCGCAATCGGAGAAACGCCAGAACGATGCGGGAGGAAATGGCCGGAGCCGCACGCCTTCCGCATCGCCGAAGCTGACGCCGGTCGCTTGCATGCAAGTATCGTGTATCACGCATTTTTAACGCAACTTGTGGTCAGAATGTTCCCGGCCTCTTACCGGCCGTGGGAAGGTGCTGCGCCAGCTCACGGGCCGCTCTCTTGGCAACATTCTAACGTGAGAAATGCGTCCCATGAAACGTCCAAAACTGAGTACAGCTCTCATCGGCACGGTCATCGGGCTGTTTGCCATGACCGCGATCCTTGCGGGAACATCCATTCATTCGATGACCTCCATCGACGGCAATAACGATGCCATCGTCGATGACTGGATGCCCAGCGTCTCCCGTTCGAAAGACATCGATATCGCCTTGGGCGATCTCCGCATCGCCTATCGCGACCACGTTCTCGCGACCAGTGACGACGAGCAGAGCGCGGCCGAACAGAAGATCGCCTCTTCGCTCGACAGCGTGCAGAAGGCGATCGAAAGCTACGCGCTCCTCGTGAAAGAGCCGAGCGAAATCGCCGATCTCGCTGCCCTCAAGGGCAGTCTGGAAACATACATCACGTCCGGCACGCAACTCGTCGCCCTCTCCCGCGCCAACAAGGATGAAGACGCAAAGCTGCTGATCGCCTCGCCCGCGATGAAGGGTGCAGCGCTCGGCATAGACACCGTGATCGACAAGGTCGTGGCGACGAACGAGACTGGGGCGGCAGCCGACGGGGTCGAGAACCAGCATCTGATCGAAGACTCCATCAATCTTGCGTATATTCTCGCCGCGCTCGGCGTGATCTTCGGGGTGTGCGCCATCGCCTTCGTCATCGCCGGGATCGCCAAGCCGATCGCGCGCATTACCGGCGCGATGCGACGTCTTGCGGATGGCGACACGAAAAGCGAGGTCCCTTTCGCGGACCGGACCGACGAGATCGGCGCGATGGCGGGCGCCGTGGATATCTTCCGGCAGGCTGCCATCGCCAACAAACAGCTCGAAGCCGATGCCGAGGAGAACCGGCTGCAGGCGGAACGAGACCGCGTCCGCCTGACGGCGGAAGCGGAGGCCGCCGCCCAGCTTCGCCTCAACGCGGCGACGGCGGGGCTGGCAGCCGGCCTGAAGCAGCTTGCTGCCGGTGACCTCTCCTTCACATTGAGCGAACCCTTCGCACCCGATTTCGAAGCGCTGCGCCATGATCTGAACGGTGCGGTGGCGCAGCTGGCCGAAACGCTTCAGGCCGTCGCCCAGGCGACGGGTTCGATCGACAGCGGCAGCCAGGAAATCAGCCGCGGCGCGGACGATCTGTCGAAGCGCACGGAACAGCAGGCGGCGTCGCTCGAGGAAACCGCCGCCGCGCTCGACCAGATCACGGCCAACGTCTCGAACTCGTCCAAGCGTGCCGATGAAGCCCGCAGCGTCGCCGTGCAGGCCAATGCCAGCGCGAGCGAGTCCGGCAAGGTCGTTTCGAAAGCCGTGGAGGCCATGGGCAAGATCGAGGCCTCCTCGAACGAGGTCTCCAACATCATCGGCGTCATCGACGAGATCGCCTTCCAGACCAATCTTCTCGCGCTGAATGCCGGCGTGGAAGCCGCGCGGGCCGGGGAAGCCGGCAAGGGCTTCGCCGTCGTCGCCCAGGAAGTCCGCGAACTGGCGCAACGCTCGGCAAAGGCCGCCAAGGAGATCAAGGAACTGATCCGCAACTCATCGATCGAGGTCCAGAACGGCGTCAAGCTGGTGAGCGAGACGGGAACCGCCTTGAGAACGATCGAAGGCTACATCGTCACCGTCAACCAGCACATGGACGCCATCGCCACCTCGGCGCGCGAGCAGTCCGTCGGCCTCGGCGAGGTCAACACCGCCGTCAACCAAATGGATCAGGTGACCCAGCAGAACGCCGCCATGGTCGAGGAGACCAGTGCGGCCGGCGCGACGCTTGCCAATGAAAGCGGCAAGCTGCGCCAGCTGATCGGGCAGTTTACCCTGGGCGGCGCGCCTTCTAACGCCGCGATCCTGCGCCAGACGGCCGCCGCGATGGGTGGTTCCCCGGTCCACCGGACGGCGACCTCCCCTGTCCGCAAGGCGGCACCCCGACCGGCACCCAGGACAGCCGCGGCCTTTGTCGGAAATGCCGCCGTCAACGACAGCTGGGAGGAGTTCTGACCGCGCCGGGAGCGACCGGGCCCCGTAACGTCAGGCCCCGTCTTGACGAAGGCGCCTGACGCCGCACGAGGGTCTAGCCCGCTTAGACGCCTGAAATCTAAAGTGTCCGTTCGTCGCCAGAACCGTCGACGTCGGGACGTTTGAAGCCAAAAGAACCTGGGACGCCGCGCAGCGGGATCCCAGGTTTTTCTTTGTCATGTCGAAGACGCTTGCGGCCACCATCACGTCGATGGCTTGCCCTCCGTCGGTCGCTGCGATCGCTGCGAAAAGCAGGTCACGCGAGGTCCCGACGGAGGCAGCCGGGCCGACGTTTAAAAGTCCTGCCAGGCCCCCTTCGAGATATCGACCGCGGCATTGCCGGAGAAGGCGGAGGCGATCTTGCGGCCCAGCGCCTTCACGGGCGACCCGTGGGAGACGTCCCGGTCGTCGATCTCACGCGGTGCCGTGACGTGTGCCCGCGCGTGCGACGGGGAAAGCCTGAACTGCCCGAGCATCGCGTTCAACGAGGCGACCTCGCGGGCGAGACCATGGCTCGCCGCCGTTGTCTCCTCGACCATCGCTGCGTTCTTCTGCGTGTCCTGATCCATGAGGTTCACCGCCGTGTTGATCTGCTGGAGCCCGGAGGACTGTTCCTGGGCGCTGTCCACGATCGCGGAAACGTGCCGGTTGATCTCCTGCACCTCCGAGACGATCGTCTCCAGAGCCTTGCCGGTATCCCCGACCAGCTGGACGCCTTCATGGACCTGTTCGTTCGACGTGTGGATCAGGGCCTTGATCTCCTTTGCCGCCGTTGCCGAACGCTGCGCCAGTTCGCGCACCTCCTGTGCGACGACCGCAAAGCCCTTGCCTGCGTCTCCGGCGCGGGCCGCTTCGACGCCGGCGTTCAGCGCCAGCAGATTGGTCTGGAACGCGATCTCGTCGATCACACCGATGATGTTGGAGATCTCGCCCGCCGATTTGGCGATTTCCTCCATGGCGTGGACGGCGCGGCGCACCACATTGCCGGATTGCTCGGCTCCCGCTTTCGTGCGGCTGACGAGCGTGCCGGCCTCCTGGGCACGCCGGGTCGAATCCTTGACCACGGTCGTGATCTCCTCGAGCGCCGCCGCGGTTTCCTCGACCGCTGCCGCCTGCTGCTCCGTCCGCTTGGCGAGTTCGTCGGCGGCCGACTTGATCTCATTGGCGCCGGCATCGATGCCGCGTGCATTGTCCGAGACCTTGGTCAGCGCCGAATGCAGCATTTCGGCCGAGCCGTTGAAGTCGCCGCGAACGCTGTCGAGAGCGGCGTTGAACGGATGCTGGATGCGATAGGACACGTCGCCCTCGGCAAGTTTCGCAAGGCCGGCCGCAAGGTTCTCGACGGCAAACCGGACCTCCTCCGCCTCTCTCGTCCTTTCGAGCTCCCGCTCGATCCGCTCCTTCTCCGACAGGGTCCGGTTGGCTTCCGTCTCCTGTTCGAGGCGGATCCGGGCGATGGCATTGTCGCGGAAGACCTGCACGGCCGCGCCCATGGCGCCGATTTCGTCCTTCCGGTCGAGGCCTTCGATGCGATCCTCGGTATTGCCGGCTGCCAGTGACTTCATGCGTTCGCGCAGGATCGCGATGGGTGTCGTGATCCCCCGCGTCGAGACCAACAGAGCGAGAAGGATCGCCAGGGTGAACGTGATGCCGATCGTGAGCAGGGATGCGAGGATGGTGAAATTCGTGTCGGCTGACAGCGCATTGCTCTCGTTGCCCAGCTCATGCACATTCGCGTCGATCCATTCCTTGATGTCGGATTGCCAGGCGGATGCCAGTGGCCCGACGTCATCGAGCACGGTTCTCGCCTGATCGATCTGTCCTTCATCGTGAAGGGCGATCATACGGTCGGCCTTCGCGATGATATCGGTGAAGCGCTCGCGAAAGCCTTTGATGCCGTCGGCCAGTTCCGGGTTCTTGACAACAGCGGTATCGAAGCGCTTGATCGTGATGTCGATGTAGTTCCGATAGGCTTTCTTGAGCTCCGCTCCGCGCGGCGCGCCGGTTTCATAGGCCAGCAGCATGAAGGCATTGCCGATCGCTGCCCCGAAGCTGGAAGAAGACCTTGCGCTCCAAAGCGCGGCAGAACTCTCGTTGTCGATGAAATTCGAATAGGTCGTGTCGGTCTGCTTCAGCTGATAAGAGACGAACCCAAGGCTGGCGATACCGAGAAAACTGATCGGGATGACAAGCGCAAGGATCTTGGTGCGAATACTGGCGTTCGTGAGGAAGGACATATCGGAGCTTTCTATCGGTTAGCAAAAGACGATGGGTCCGCGACAATAAGACGCTCCCGCGAAACGCGTCGCATCCGGCTGAAACAGACCTTTATCGGAAGCGAGCCGCATCTTCTGGGAGGGAAAGCGGGCCCGACTTCCAACGATCTCTGATGCTAAGGTGTATAAATTCCTGTTTTCTAAATTAAAGATGGCAAAATTTGCCATCTGCGCGCGAAATGAGCCGAAACCTGTCAGCCCTGGGCGAACTGACGGCGCGGAATTGACCCAAAGGCTCTCATTTTATAGGGTGATGGTGCCATCGTTGGAGGAGCCGGTGTCACATGCTGATGTCGTAGGCTCTCGACGAAAGGAAACACATGCCGACCAGGCGCCTCATGCATCTCCACGGTGCAACTTCAAATGGCGAGCGTCTTGAGCGTCGCAAGTTCCAGGGCGTGTCTTCCGTCCATTTTCTGAAGCTGATCGAAGACCAGGGCGAAGTCGGCTTCTGGACGAAGGACTTTGCGACGGGTGCGACGACCTGCTCGGCCGGTATCTATCGGATGCTGAGCGCGGAGGCCGGCATGCCGATCGACCTCCTGCACATGATCCATCCCGAGGACCGCGAGCAGCATGATCTGGTCGAGGCCGGCCTGATGCACGGTCATCCGATGGATATCGATTTTCGCATCATTCGCGCCGACGGAACGATCCGGTGGATCAATCATCGCGCCGAGGTGATCTTCGACGAGCATGGCGCGTCGATGCGCGCGATCGGGGTTCTCCGGGACGTGACGGAGCGCCGGGAACTGAAACGGATCGTCGATCGAAGCTGGGCCCGGCATCAGAAACTTCTCTCCCTGATCGGCGGCGTCGAGTGGGGTCTCGATCTCAGCGGTCGTCTCCTGTTTCGGCAGGCCTGGTCGAAGTTTTCAGGGCAAAGCGTTGCCGATGCCTCGGGCCTGGGCTGGCTCGACAGGCTCCCTCCCGAAGGCCGCCTTGCGGCACAGCGTCATTGGGAGGAGGTTTTCGACCAGCAGGCGAATTTCGACCTCGAAACCTCCCTGCTCTGCGCGGACGGCACGGTGACCGAGATCCAGCTGATCGCTGCCCCCATTGCCGAGCTGGATGGAACGGTGACGGAATGGATCGGCATGGTGCGCCCGCTTTCCGCACCGGTGACCATCAGCGCGGACCGCACGACGCCGCCCCTGAACCTGACGCGCCGTCAGATCAGGGCAGCGCGGCTGCTGCTGGGATGGACCCACGAGGATCTGGCCACCGAGGCGCGGATTTCCGTCTCCTCGATCCGGCGGGTCGAGGAGGGTGAGCGCGCCATGCGATCGACGACGTATCACGCGATATCGACCGCACTGCTTGCCAACGGCATCGAATTCGGGCCGAACGACACGACATCGACGACCATCACCGTTCATCACAACGAGGCGTGAGTCATGCGTTTGCGCGCATTCGCGAGCACGAGACCTCGACGGTCACGCGGCGCGGGTCAGGCTCTTTTCGCCTCGACGGATGCGCTTGCTCCCGGCTGCGGCCAGACCTGGTTGCGGCCGTTTGCCTTGGCTGCATAAAGCGCCGCGTCCGCCGCTATGATCAGCTCCGCAACCTCGCAGCTTTCCACCGTCGCGGAGGCCACGCCGAAGCTTGCGGAAACCACGGCATCCGGCCCGAGCGCCGGGTGCGGGACAGCCTCGTCCAGAATCGCGCAGCGGATCGCCTCGGCGATGCAGCGCGCACTGACAAGATCGGTATTCGGCAGGAACAGCAGGATCTCCTCGCCTCCGAAGCGGACGGCGAGCCCATCCGTGCCGGCGAGCCCGGCGACGACCCGCCCCGCGATCCGCTTCAGGCAGAGATCGCCCGCCGAATGGCCGTAGCTGTCGTTGAAGATCTTGAACCGATCGACGTCGAGCAGAATGATCGCGACCGGCTTGCGTGCCGCCGTCTTGTTCGCCCAGTGCCGGCCGGTCGCCTGTTCGAAGGAGCGCCGGTTCGCCAGGCCCGTCAGCGGGTCCGTCAAGGCCTGGATGTTCAGCGCCGCGTTCAGATATTTGATGCGCTGGTCGAGCAGGAAAGACTGGCGGACGGATTTCTCCGCGGCATAGGCGGTGAGGATCGAGACGACCGCGCCGCTGATGTAGAAGAGGATGCTGACCGGCTTGCTCTCCGCCGGAAAGATGTCCGTTACCTGCAGCACGGCGAGATAGCCGATGAACTGAAGGGCAACGATGACGGCGACGAACTGGGTGCGCGGCCGACCGACGACGCAGCCGCAGACCATCAGCAGGATGTTGCCGAAGACGTAATGCGGCCGGTAATCCCCCTCCGACAGCATGAGGCCCGTGGACAGGCCGACCACCATCGTCGCCGGGATCAGGCTGACCAGGAGATCGTAATACGGGCTCTTCCGCCAGATGCCCCAGAGCAGGACCAGACAGACCGGCGTGACGAACAACAGGCGGATGACGACATAAGTTTGGAAATAGGCCCCCGTCAGGACATAGTCGCTGATAATGAAGAGGTCGTAGAGAAAAAGGCCGATCAGCCAGCCGATGAACACGAGCTTGTACTGCTGCTCGACGTTCTGACGCCTGAACAGCACCTCCGCCTCGGCTGGGAACGCCAACGGCCAAGTCCGGATAACGTGGTTATCGAGACTTTCTAATGAAGCGTTCTCTCGCATGGGACTTTTCATCAGCCAAACATTTCACCAGGTCACTCTAACATATACACCTTAAGGTATTCTAAGCGCAAACCTTTGAACGGCAGGAGCTGGACCGCACCGCGCCGGGCTTTTCGCATATCCGGGAGGCCTCAATGCCGAACGGCAGACAGCATCCGTCGCTCGGCATACGGCCCGGAATACAGCTTAAGCGCGCATCTGGAAAAGCGACGGCGCCTTCGCGCCATCGCCTGATGCTGCCCCGCTCCCGCCGCGAGGACGGGCCGGCCTGTGCCTCACGCCGCAAAGCGCGTTCGCTGCTGCTGCTCCTTGTCGAGCCGGAAGTTCTGCAGCAGGGTCTTCAGGGCGAGGCTTTCCTGCACGAGCGTCTGGCTCGCGGCCGTCGTTTCCTCGACCATGGCCGCATTCTGCTGCGTCATCTGGTCCATGCTGTTGACGGCGGTGTTCACCTCCTGAAGCCCGGTCGCCTGCTCGCGCGCGGCCGTGGCGATAGCGGCCACGCGGTCGTTGACCTTGTTCACCAGCGTCTCGATCTCCCCCAGCGCCCGGCCCGTCGAGCGGACCAGCGACACGCCGGCCTCCACCTCGTTGGCGGAACTGTGGATCAGGCTCTTGATTTCCTTGGCAGCCTTTGCCGAGCGCTGGGCAAGTTCGCGCACTTCCTGCGCAACGACGGCAAAGCCGCGTCCCGCCTCTCCGGCCCGTGCGGCCTCGACGCCGGCATTCAGAGCCAGAAGGTTCGTCTGGAACGCGATCTCGTCGATGACACCGATGATCTGGCCGATCTGGGTCGAGGATGCCTCGATCCGCTCCATCGCGGTCACCGCGTCGCGGACGATGTCGCCGGATTTCACGGCGCTCGTCTTGGTGGCGTTGACCATGTCGCGCGCCTCGACAGCGCCGTCGGAGGCGTTGCGGACGGTCGAGGTGATCTCGTCGAGGGCTGCGGCCGTTTCTTCGAGCGCCGCGGCCTGCTGTTCGGTCCGTCGCGAGAGATTGTTGGCCGCATCGCAGATCTGGTCGGCATTCTCGTGCACGATGTTGGTGGAGAGGGCGATCGAGCGGATCACGCCGCCGAGCGCGGCCACCGCCTGATTGAAGTCGTCCTGAAGTTTCGCATATTCCGGTGCGATATCAACGATCTCCTTCGTCAGGTCGCCGCGGGCCAGCGCCTCGAGCGCAACGCCAAGCGTTGCCATCGCCTCCGTCTGCATATCGGTTCGCGCGCGATCCCGCGCACCTGCGACATCCCGCTCGCGATCGAGCTGCTCCTGCTGCGCCGATTCGCGGATGCGCGCGGCAACGCTGTTGGCCACGCTGTCGCGCAGGACATCGAGCACCACCGCCATCTCGCCGATTTCATCCTTGCGGTCCATCTCCGGCACGGGCTCCGAGACGTTTTCCTCGGAGATCGCCTGCATCGACGCCTTCAGGCGCTCGACCGGGCCGACCACGCTGCGCACGACGCTGAACGCGAGCGCCAGGATCAGAAGCGCGGATACGCCGGTCGTCGCGGCGACCTTGATCAAGCCCTGCTGGAAAAGGGCTGCGAGATCGTCGGCATAGACGCCGGTGCCCACCACCCAGCCCCAGGGCGCAAAGCCTGCAACATGCGAATACTTCAGAACGGGTTCGTCCACGCCGGGCTTCGGCCAGTAGTAATCGACATAGCCCTGCCCTTGCGCCTTCACGACATTGACGAATTCGACAAACAGATGCTTGCCGTTCGGGTCCGTATTGCCCGAGAGGTCCTTGCCGTTCAGCTCCGGCTTGATCGGATGCATGATCATGCGCGGGGCCATATCGTTGATCCAGAGATAGCCCGTCCCCTGATAACGCATGGCCTTGACGGCATCGATCGAAGCGGCCTGCGCCGCTTCCCGCGTCATCGTCCCGCTGGTCTCGAGCTTGTTGTAATAGGCGAAGATCGCGACTGCGTTCTCGTCCATCGCCGCAAGCATCGCTTTTCTCTCGGCGATCAGCGCATCATGCGACTGGAACAGCGAAAAGGTCATGGCTCCCGCCATCAGGACGACGGCTGCAAAAACCAGTGCATAGAGTCGCGTCGACATTCTCAAATACTTCACGTGCCGTCCCCCAAAGTCATTTTGACGAGAGGATGACAGCGTATGATTGAGAAATCGTGAGTTCTTTGTGAGCGCTCACCCGAACGTTACCAAAACCGTACCGTTACTTCTTCCGGACCTCGCAGCAACAGAGCTCCTTGGGTCAACTCTTTCTTTTCCTGAAGAAAAAATGTGCAGGCAGCGTCATGGCGATAACGCTTGCCACCACGAAAACGAGGCCGAGCACTGCGTTCGGGCTCGGCGTTTCCCCGAGAAAGAGTACGCCGATGCCGACACCGATGGGCACGCGAAGGTAAGCTTGTGCCGTGGTGCCAACCGAGCCCAGCCTTTGCAGCAGCGTGAAATAGAGCACGAAGGCAAGCGCCGTCGAGAAGACGGACAAGACGAGGAGGGCTGTAATCGAGGACATGGCGGGCGCAAGCGTCCATGGCTGATCGACCAGCAGGCTGACGGGCAGCAGGATCGCGCCGCCCCAGATCAGCGAGCCCGCGGCCGGCATCATCGGGTCGAGATCGCGAAAGGTCCGGCCGAAGGTCACGGCACCGCCATAGGCGACCGCGGCAAGGATGATGGCGAGCTGCGCGACGACGCCGCTGCCGAAGCCGCCGAGAACCGAGGGGCCGACCACGAGGCAGATGCCGACGATGCCCAAGGCGACGCCGAACAGTTTCGCTCCGGTCACGGCTTCATGACGGGTGATGAGCGCGTTGATCAGAAAGGCAAAGACCGGCGTCAGCGAATTCAGAATGACCGCGAGGCCCGCATCGACATGCTGCTCCGCCCAGGCAATCAGCGTGAAGGGCAGGACGGAATTGAGAGCCGCCTGGATGATGAAGCGACAGGTATTGCGCCGATCCGTCGGCAGCCTCAGCCCGCGCAGACGAAGAACGACCAGCAGCAGGCTGCCGGCAATGATCGTGCGCGCGGCAATCAGCGTGATCGGCGGGATCGTGGCAACGCCGATCTTGATGAGGCTATAGGAGCCTCCCCAGAGCGTTGCGAGTGCCAGCAGCATCAGGAGGCTGACGGCAAGGCGGGGCGGCTGTTCGGTCATGCGGGGTCCGGATCGTTGCTATCGATGAAGCGCACCCTTACAGCTTTTTCGCCGCAGACGCTTCGGCCCTCGCCGAAGCTTTCGGGCCTGACAGGCAGACCTCGACGGGGTAGTCTTCGCCGCATGATCGACCTTCCCACCGGCAACATGATCGCGCAGTCCGCCCATCTCATGGGCGACCCCACCCGCGCCAGCATGCTCGCCGCCCTCCTCGGCGGCGAAGCCTTGACGGCGGGCGAACTCGCCTCGCAGGCCGGTATCACGCCGCAGACGGCAAGCGGCCATCTGGCAAAGCTTCTCGACGGCCGCCTGATTGCCGCGGAGCGACAGGGGCGTCACCGCTATTTCCGGCTCGGCTCTCCTGCCGTCGCGCAGGCCATGGAGGCAATGATGGCGCTCTCGCCTGTCGCGCCTGCCTCTCCGGCCAAGCGCCATGGCCCCCGCGACGAGGCGATGCGGCAGGCAAGGACATGCTACGACCATATGGCAGGCCGCCTTGCCGTCGCATTGACCGCCGCCTTCGAACGGCGAGGCTTCCTGCACCGGTCGGAGGGCGTCGGCGTCGTCTCGGACGAGGGTCACCGCTTCCTCTGCGATTTCGGCATCGACCTTGCCGGCATAGACTTTGCCGGCATCGCCGGATCGAAACGCCCGCTCTGCCGCATGTGCCTCGACTGGAGCGAGCGCCGGCCGCATCTTGCAGGTCGGCTCGGCGCAGCGCTGCTCACGCGCACTCTCGCGCTCGGCTGGGTGGTGCGGACGCCCAATAGCCGGACGCTGACGATCACCCTTGCCGGCGACCGGGGCTTCTCGGATCTCATCGCTCATCCCCGGACGGAACAGGACCACGCCGCTATGAGCGCCGGTCCGGCGCCACGGTCTGCGCCAGGGTCTGCGTCAGGGCCTGGGCCAGTTCGTCCGGATGATAGGGCTTGGCAAGGGTTGGCGTGTCGGGAAAGGCGGTACCCCGATCGGTATGTCCGTAGCCGGACGCGAAGATAAAGGGGATGCCCCGCGCCTGCAGCATGTCCGCAACGGGATAGGACCGTTCGCCGTTGAGATTGATGTCGAGCACGGCGACGTCGAGCCGCTCGTGCGATGCGCGTTCCAGCGCTTCTTCCAGATGCATGGCAACTCCGACCACCACGAGGCCGAGATCGATCAAGGTATCCTCGAGCGTCATCGCAACGAGCATTTCGTCCTCGACCACGAGAACGCGTTTTCCGGCAAGCGTCATCAGCGACCTTGTATACTGGCAAGAGGGGTCGTGATCTCGCAGACGACACCGTCCGCGCGGTATTGAAGCGCCACCGTTCCGCGCAGTTCGGCCGCCAGGCCCCTCTCCACGAGGCGCGAGCCGAAGCCTGTGCGGTTCGGCACCGTCACCGGCGGCCCGCCCTCCTCCGTCCAGACGAGCCGGAAGGTCGGTTCATGCCCGCCCTCCTTGAACCAGCTGATCCGCACACGACCTTCCGCGCCCTGCAGCGCCCCATATTTTGCGGCATTGGTGCAAAGCTCATGGAAGGCGAGCGACAGGCTGACGGCCGCCTTCGGCCCCACCCGCAGGTTGGGACCCTGCAGGAGGAAGCGGCCAGGACCGCCGAAGGGCTGAACGGCATTCTCGATGACCTGCCGCAAGGGCGCCGATTCCCAGCTTTCCCGGGTCAGGAGATTGTGGGCTTGCGACAAAGCGAGCAGGCGCCCCTGAAACGCCGTTTTGGCCTCGGCGGGAACGCGATCGTCCTTGAAGGACTGGATGGCGATCGACTGGACGACAGCCAGCGTATTCTTGACCCGATGATTGAGCTCGTTGACGAGGAGTTCGCGGTGTCGCTCGGAAAGCTTGCGCTCCGTAATGTCGGAGAAGGAGGCCGCGATGCCGCCGCCCTCCTTGGGGGCGAGGCGCATCTCGATCACCTGATCGATATGCGGAAAGTCCGTCAGCTCGAAAACGCACGTCACGCGCTGCGTCATCGCCGCCTCGACAAAGGCGTCGTAGGGTGGCTGGAGAAGTTCGGGCACCACATGCGCCAGCGGTTGCCCGAGCACTGCCTCGCGCGACAGGCCGAGGGCCTCCTCGGCGGCCCGATTGAAGAGGGTCACCTGCCCATCGACATTGACCGCGAAGAAGCCATCCGACACGGCATCGAGCACGGTGCGCATCCGCCGCTCGCTGTCGGCCAGCCGCCGCGCCTGGCTCTGCGCCTCGGTGACATCCTGCACGAGGCCGTAAAACCCTTCGACCTGCCCGTCTGCGCCCCGTTCCGGGATGTAATCGGCCCGCACGTGGCGCGTTCCAAGCCCCGGATAATGAACTGTATCCTCAAAGCACAGCCGTTCGCCCGCAAGCACGGCGTCGAGCCTCGGCCGGATCTTGGCAAAGGCGGTTTCCCCGACCACGTCGATGACCGGCCGGCCGATCACAGCGCTCCGATCCTGCCCGAACCATGTCTCATAGGTGTGGTTGACGAAGCGGTAGCGCAGATCCTTTCCGACATGCGCAATGAGAACCGGAAGCGCATCGGTCAACGTCTGCAGGTGCTGCTCGCTGCGCGCGAGCGCGCTGGCCGCCTGTTCGGCCGCAAGCTCGGCTTCGAGAATGCGTTGGCGTGCCGCGGCTTCGCCGCGCAGGGCCGCAAGCCGCAGCGCGCCGTCGATGCGGGCGAGCAATTCCTGCGACCCGAAGGGCTTGACGATATGGTCGTCGGCCCCGGCATTGAGGCTCTCCACACGCGCCTCCTCGCCGGCCCGCGCGGAGAGGAAGATGATCGGCAAGGCCGCGGTCGCATCCTGCGTCCGCAGGTGGCGAAGCAGGGAGAACCCGTCCATCTTCGGCATCATGATGTCGCAGAGAACGAGATCGGGCCGAAAGGTCCCGATGGCGGACAGCGCCTCCTCGCCGTTCGCGGCAAGGGAGACGCTGTACTGGTTGCGCAGGAGACGCTGGATATAGGCGCGCATGTCCCTGTTGTCGTCCACGACGAGAACGCGCCGCCGATCCCCGGAGCGAGGCTCGGCGACATCCGCATCCTCCGCGTCCGGCAACCAGCGGAGCGCCTCCTCCACGAAGGCGCGGCTCTGCGACCTTGCGGCGCGCGGCGCATCTTCGCCGTTTTCGTCCTGGGCCGGCGTCGCGCTGCCATAGGGAAGGATCACCGTGAACCGCGTTCCCCGGCCGGGCCCTTCGCTTTCCGCCGAGATCGTCCCGGCGTGAAGCTCCACCAGCTGCTTGACCAGGGCAAGGCCGATGCCCGAGCCTTCGTGGCTTCGCGCGCCCTGCGCCTCGACCCGGTGAAAGCGCTCGAAGACGCGATCCCGCTCGGCCGCGGGAATGCCGACCCCGGTATCCTCGACGCTCAGAGACACCGCCGCTCCGCCAAGATCCTCAAGCCGCACGGTAATCGTGCCGGCCAGTGTGAACTTGAACGCGTTGGACAGGAGATTGAGCACGATCTTCTCGTACATGTCCGGATCGACAAGGACCGGCTGCGGCAGAGGCTCTGTCTCGACGCGCAGTTCCAGCCCTGCCCGCTCGATGGCCGAGCGGAAGATCGATGCGAGATCGGCCGTCAGCCAGGCGAGGTCGCAGGCCACGAGATGCGCTTCCACCCGTTTCGCCTCGACGCGGGAGAAGTCGAGCAAGGTGTTGACCAGCCGCAGGAGACGCAAGCCGTTACGATAGGCGATGTCGAGCTCGTCGCGATGATCGGGCAGCCGCTCCGGCAGATCGGAGACGGCCCGCTCGAGCGGACCGAGCAGCAACGTCAGGGGCGTGCGGAACTCGTGCGAGACATTGGAGAAGAACGTCGTTTTCGCCCGGTCGAGTTCCGCGAGATCGGCTGCCCGGCGGCGCTCGTCCTCGCGCGCCCGCGCATTGCGGACGGCAACGGATACCTGCGTCGCCAGAAGTTCGAAGAAGGAGCGATAGACATCGTCGAGCGCCCGGTTGGGCGAGATGCCGGCAACAAGCGTGCCGAGCACCGCGCCGTGCGCGCCGACGATCGGCAGGCATATCGCCGTCTCTACGGGATCGTCGAAGGCGCCGCCACGCGCTGTCGTCAGACGATCGACGGCGTGGACCAGCGAGGTCTCGCCCTGCATGGCACGGTCGAGCGGAGACGGGTCGACCGCATCCCCCGTTCGCCAGTCGAGATCCGCTGCCGTCTCGGGCGACGACAGACCCTGCGATGCCGCCAGTGCGTGACCGTCTTGATCGCGCAGATAGAGGCAGGCGAAGGGCACGTCGAGGCGATCTTCGGCAAGCGCCGCCACGAGGTCGCTTGCCGCCTGCGCGGTTTCCTCGGCGTCGCCGGCGCGGGCGGCGAGTTCGCGGAGCAGGCGAAGGCGGCGCTCGCCGACGATCTGGTCCGTGACCTCCGAGCAGACGGCGAGCATGCCGACGATCCGGCCGCGATCGTCCTCCGCCGGCGCATGGCTGACCGAGAAATAGGCTTCTTCCCGATAGCCCGAGCGGTGCATCTCCAGCGGCAGGGCCGGCGTCCAGTTGGCGATGCCCGTGGCCATGACCCGCGCGATCATCGGTCCGAGCGTTGCCCACGCCTCGGCAAGCGTGATGCGGATGTCGCCCCCGAAACCGGACGGATGACGATCGCCGATCAGCTTGGAATAGGCGTCATTGTAGATCTGGGTGAAATCCTCGCCCCAGGTGAGCACCATCGGATATTGGGACGATAGAAGCGTGCGCACCGTCGATCGCAAGCTCTGCGACCAGCCCTGAACAGGCCCGAGCGGGGTCGCAGCCCAGTCGAGAACGCGGCCCAAAGCCCGCACGTCTCCAGGACCGGAAAACAGCGATGCGGAGGACCACGCCTCAGGTTCTTGGCTCTCAGGCAAAGCGATACCTCGACGATCTAACCGTAAGCTTAGACAAACGGATCAGCCCCCCTCTGCTCCTTGCTGAAAGCATTCCGACATTGCTGTCAAGCAGTCCAGACAGGGATGCGTGTTTTTATCGGCTCGGGTGCTTTCGGCTCCGTTTCCGTAAGGATGTCCGTGCCGCGCGGAGGCGCCCCTGTTTTATTTAGTGCGTATAAGCTAACCATATACCCGCGTCCGCAGAACAGGGATGCTATAAGCACGCCGAGCCGGTCCCGGTTCGGCAGGTTGATACCCAGAATGGCACGCCGATGAACTTTCCGATTGTCGCAACCGTCATCTCCATGGTCCTCGGACTGTCCGTCACCCGGCTTCTGACCGGGCTCGTCACCGTTTTCCGCATCCGCAGGTCATCGCAGTTGGACTGGGTGCCCCTCGCCTGGAGCGGCATCCTGTTTCTCACGCAATTGCAGTATTGGTGGGCCATCAATCAGTTGTCGGCGCTTCGCCAGACGTTTCGGTTCGGCGAATTCCTCTTCCTGGTCCTGATGACCCTGATGCTGTTTCTCACCGCCGCACTTCTGCTGCCCAGTCGCGGTGAGGACGAAGCGCGGGGGCTGCGCGTCTATTTCGAGGAGGACGGTCGTTTCGCGCTGCTGTCGTTGACGGCATTTTTCCTGTTCGGCCTCGTCGTGAACGTCTTTGGTTTCCAGAGCCCGATCGAATCGGCTTGGGCTGTCACGGATATCCCGATGATCGTCTTGCCCGTTCTCGCGTTTCTCTCGCGGAAGCGAAACCATTATGCCGCCATCACCGCGCTCTATCTCCCTTTGTGCGCGCTCGACGTCTGGATCTCGCTGGCGCCGTAGGTGTCGGGGAGGCTCGCATCCTGGCCGTCAATCCGCGCCTCTCATGCCCGCCTGACCAGACTGCCGATCGGCCTGCCCCTCTCCGGCCATGCGCGTCGGCAGCCTATTGTTGCTTGCAGTTTTTATCGGATGGTCGCAAAGCATCGTTGAAATGCGCCGCAAAGACCGGCAAACGACATCACCTGTTCCCCTACGGAAAACGAAGGTTCATCCATGCCTATTCAGCTCTCTCTCGCGCGTGACCGCATTTCCGTGCTCCTGCTTGAAGGCATCAGCCAGAGCGCGGTGGATTACTTCCTGTCCTGCGGATACACAAACCTCGTGCATCTGCCGAAGGCGCTCGACGACAAGGATCTCAAAGCCCATATCGCCGATGCCCATATCATCGGCATCCGGTCTCGAACGCAACTGAGGGAAGAGATCTTCGATTCCGCCCGCAAGCTCATCGCCGTCGGCTGTTTCTCCGTCGGCACCAACCAGGTGGATCTGGACGCGGCCCGTCACCGCGGCATTCCGGTCTTCAACGCGCCGTATTCGAACACACGCTCGGTGGCCGAACTGGTGATCGGCGAGATCATCATGCTGACCCGGCAGATCTTTCCGCGGTCCGTTTCCGCGCATCAGGGCGGATGGCAGAAATCCGCCGTCGGCAGCCATGAAGTCCGCGGCAAGACCCTCGGCATCGTCGGCTACGGCAATATCGGCTCGCAGCTGAGTGCCCTTGCCGAAAGCATGGGCATGGTCGTCCGCTATTTCGATCTCTCCGACAGGCTGCGCCGCGGGAACTCTGAATCGATGGCGTCGCTCGGCGAGCTCCTCGAAATTTCGGACTACGTGACGATGCACGTTCCGGAAACGGCATCGACGCACAATATGATCACCGAAACCGAACTGCGCCGCATGAAGAAGGGCGCCATCTTCATCAACAATTCCCGCGGGACCGTGGTCGATATCGATGCGCTTGCAAAGGTCCTGAAGGACGGCCATCTGGCCGGCGCTGCGGTCGATGTGTTTCCCAAGGAACCGGCCTCCAACAACGACCGTTTCGAAAGCCCGCTGCAGGGCTTGGACAATGTCATTCTGACACCGCATGTCGGCGGCTCGACCGAAGAGGCCCAGGAGCGGATCGGCGGGGAAGTCGCCAGAAAGCTGGTCGAGTATTCCGACATCGGCTCGACCATGGGCGCCGTCAATTTTCCGCAGGTCCAGCTGCCCGAGCGCCCGAACGGCACGCGCTTCATTCATGTCCACGAAAACCGCCCCGGCATGCTCATCCGGTTGAACGAGATCTTCTCGTCGCGCGGTGTGAACATCACCGCCGAATTCCTGCAGACCCATGGCGACACCGGTTACGTCGTCATCGAAGTCGAGAGCCTGACCCAGGCCGCCGACGAAATCCTTCAGGTGCTGCGCGCGATACCGGGAACGATCAGGACGCGGCTGCTCTACTGAGCCATCCCGCACGGGCGGATCGTGGTCAAGACGGACAGACGCTGTGCGGCGCGCGAGACGGATGCGCTTTCAAGGAACTTGATCCTGATTAAAGCTGGATGTTACACCTTGGAAGCGAAGGACGATGATCCGTGGATTTTGAGACTTTGCAAACCTGCCTGATCTGCTCGAAGGATTGAATGTGACCGCCGCAAAGCCTGATCTCCCCGACGTGCCTCTTGCGAACCCCTCCCGGCTGGGCATGCGGTTGCGGCTGTCGCGGCAGACGCGCGGGATGACCTTGAAGGCGCTGGCACTGGCGGCGAACTGCTCGGAGAGCCTGCTGTCGAAGATCGAGAACGGAAAGGCATCACCGTCGCTTCCGATGCTGCATCGCCTCGTCGGTGCGCTCGACACGAATATCGGCTGGATGTTCGAAGAATCCGATGGCGAGGAAGGGATCATCTTCCGGGCGGGAACGCGTCCGATGATCGCCCTCGATCCCCTGCGCCGGGGGGAAGGAATTTCCCTGGAGAGGATCATTCCCTACTCCGCCGGCCACCTTCTCCAGTGCAATATTCACCACATCGAAGAGGCCGGCGAAAGCGCCGGGCCCATTCAGCATGCGGGCGAAGAGGTCGGGTATCTTCTGGCCGGCGAGATCGAGTTGATCGTCGACGGCAAAAGCTTTCGCCTCGCGGCCGGGGATGCGTTCGTCTTCAACTCGGAGCTTCCGCACCATTACCGCAACACGGGCACGGAACGGGCGAGCATCTTCTGGGTGAACACGCCCGCCACGTTCTAGAGGCTGTCAGGGGGACGTGGAATCCGGTTCCCGAATGGACAAACGACCCAAAAAGGATCCAGAGTTTGTCCCGATCTCGCACCGGACAATCGCCGCTCGAAAATTTCCATTCAAGTCTGTTGACAAAAATTCAAGTCTCTTGAATTATAAGGGTGCGCTTAACGAGAGGGAGGTCCATCGGGCCTTCCCGAAAACAAGGGGAACCCGAATGCGCCTTTCGAGAATTCTGAGCAGCAGCGCTGCGGCCATCGCACTGACATTCGTCTTCGGTACGGCATCCGCCAGCGCGGAGACCTTCGCTCTCGTCACCATCAACCAGCAGGCCCTGTTCTTCAACCAGATCAATGACGGCGCGCAGAAGGCGGCAAAGGCTGCCGGTGCCGACCTCGTCATCTTCAACGCCAACAACGTGCCGGCCGCGCAGAACGACGCGATCGAGACCTATATCACGCAGAAGGTCGACGGCATCATCCTCGTCGCGATCGACGTCAACGGCGTGAAGCCCGCCATCACGGCCGCCAAGACGGCCGGCATCCCGGTCATCGCCATCGATGCGCAGATCCCCGGCGGCGACAACGTCTCCTTCATCGGCGTGGACAATGCCAAGGCCGGCGAAGATATCGGCAAGTTCTTCGCTGACTACGTCAAGTCCGACATGTCGGGAACGGCCAAGACCGGCATCGTCGGCGCACTCAATTCCTTCATCCAGAACCAGCGTCTGGACGGCTTCAAGAAGGCGGCGGTTGCAGGCGGAGACGGCGTGACCTTCCTCGACACCGTCGATGGGCAGAACCAGCAGGACGTCGCGCTCGGTGCCGCGGAAAACCTGATGACGGCCAATCCCGACATGACGGCGATCTACGCCACGGGCGAACCCCAGCTGATCGGCGCCGTTTCCGCCGTGGAAAGCCAGGGCCGCCAGAAGGACGTCAAGGTCTTCGGTTGGGACCTGACCGCCCAGGCCGTCAAGGGCATCGAGGAAGGCTGGGTCACCGCCGTCGTCCAGCAGGATCCGGCCGGCGAAGGCAAGGCCGCCGTCGAGGCCCTGGTCAAGCTGAAGAAGGGCGAGACCATCGAGCCCGTCATCAATGTCCCCGTGACCATCGTCACCAAGGACAACGTCGCTCAGTTCAAGGACATGTTCAAGTAAGGCAGTGTTTCCGCCGGGCGCCCGTGCACCGACCCGTCGTCGGATGCCGGGATACCTGGATGCTTGGGTGCGCGGCCGCAGCAGGTCTCCCAGGCCGGCTGCGGTTCCCGCCCTCTCTTTAAGGACATTCCATCATGACCGACGGTCACCCCTACCGCGTCCGGATGACGGGCATTTCCAAACGCTACAATCCCATCCAGACGCTCGACAATGTGACGCTCACACTCAAGCCGGGCGAGGTTCTCGGCCTCGTCGGTGACAATGGAGCGGGAAAATCGACGCTGAGCAAGGTTCTCTCCGGTGCGGTCATCCCCGACAGCGGGACGATCGAAATCGACGGCGAGCGCGTCTCCTTCTCGTCTCCGGCGGATGCGCGCGCCGCGCATGTGGAAATGGTCTATCAGGACCTTTCGCTCTGCGACACGGTCGATGTGGCCGGCAACCTCTTTCTCGGGCGCGAGCCGCGCCGCCGCGTGCTTGGCGTGCCCTTTCTCGACACCAGGACCATGCACGCTGAGACCCGCGCCATGCTCGATCGCCTCGGCATCGTCATCGCCGACACGCGCCTGAAGGTCGAGAACCTCTCGGGCGGCCAGCGCCAGTCGATCGCCATCGGCCGCGCCGCCTCCTTCGAGCCGAAGGTGCTCATCATGGACGAACCGACGGCCGCCCTGGCCGTGGCCGAGGTCGAGGCGGTGCTGGAACTGATCCGCACGGTCAGCGCGCGCGGCGTCAGCGTCATCCTCATTACCCACCGCCTGCAGGATCTGTTCCTCGTCTGCGACCGGATCCAGGTCATGTACGAGGGCCGCAACGTGGCCGAGCGGCGGATCGAGGATACCAGCATCGAGGAGGTCGTCAACCTCATCGTCGGCCGCAAGTTCTCCGCGCGCTCGGCACGGCATGGGCTCGATCGCGAACCTGAAACGGGAGCTTCCGCATGACCCCCTCGCCTCCTCCCGCCTCCTCTTCGGCCGGTTCCGCTCCTGTCGGTGCGCATGGCGCCGGCCCGCGCCATCGCAAATCCGGTCTCTGGGACAAGCTGCTCGAAAACGGCAGCGTCGTCTCCATCGCCCTGTTCTTCGTCGTCGTCTGCGTCGTCTTCTCCGTCATCACCGGCGCGTTCCTCTCGGCGCCGAACATCCTGAACATCATCCGGCAGTGCGCGCCACTTTTGATCGTGGCCGCCGCGATGACCTTCGTGATCACCACCGGCGGCATCGACCTTTCGGTCGGCTCCGTGCTGGCGCTGGTGGCGACCCTTTCGGCGACGGCTTTGCAGGCGGGCCTGCCCTGGCCGGTGGTCATCGTCCTGATGCTCGCGCTCGGCGCGGCGATCGGCGCGATCCACGGCTTCTTCATCGCCTATGAGAAGATACCGTCGTTCATCGTCACCCTGGCGGGTCTGTCGATCATTCGCGGGCTGGCTCTCCTGATCACGGGCGGCTACTCGATCCCCGTCGATCCCGCCAGCACCTTCACCCTCATCGGCCGCGCCTGGTTCCTCGGCGTGCCCGTGCCGGCTCTGATCGCGCTGGTCGTTCTCGTCATCGCCTATGTCGTCTTCAACCGCACGCCTTTCGGCCGCTATGTCACCGGCATCGGCGCCAACGCGGAAGCCGTGCGCCGGGCGGGCATCGACACGCGCTTCACGACGCTGTTCGTCTACATCCTCTCCAGCAGTGCCGCAGCCCTGGCTGGCATCATCGTCACCGCCCGCCTCGGCTCCGGCTCGTCCAATGCCGGACAAGGCTTCGAACTCGAGGTCATCGCCGCGGTCGTGCTCGGCGGTACCAGCCTCTTCGGTGGCCGCGGTACCATCATCGGAACGGTTCTCGGGGCGCTCACCGTCGCCGTCATCGCCAACGGCCTCATCCTGGCGCATATGTCGCCGTTCCTGACGCCGATCGTCACCGGCACCATCATCCTGATCGCCGTCTGGCTCAATTTCCGCCTGTTCCGCGGCGCGGTGAAAGGGCGATGACCATGGACCACCTGTTCGCGTCGGCACCCCGCGAGCGTGCGGAGATCGGCGTCGCCTCGGGAACGGTGATGACCGTGCTCGGACCGATCCCCGTCAGCGAGATGGGCGTCACGCTGATGCACGAGCACATACTGCTCGACGGCGCGAAGTCCTGGCGCTGTCCGTGCCATCCGGAAGCCCAGGCGATCGGCACGCAGCCGGTCAGCATGGAGATCATCGGCGAACTGCGGATGAACCCCTACATGAACCGCGACAATGTCTCGCTGGACGACAGCGACCTCGCTCTCTCGGAACTCAAGCGCTTCCAGGCGCTCGGGGGGCACACGGTCGTCGATACCACCAATATCGGCATCGGCCGGGAGCCGGCAAAGCTCGCGCGCATCGCCCGCATGTCCGGCCTGAAGATCGTCATGGGCACCGGTTTCTACCTCGAGTTCAGCCATCCCGAATGGCTGAAGGCCATGGATGTGGACGATGTCGCCCGCTTCATCGTCGACGATGTCGGCGGTGGCGAGACGCAGCCCGACGTCATGGCCGGCATCATCGGCGAGATCGGCGTCAGCAAGGATTTCACGCCGGAGGAGCGGAAGTCGCTGCGCGGCGCAGCACGGGCCTCGAAGATCACCGGCGTGCCGCTCTCCATCCACCTGCCCGGCTGGGAGCGCCTTGCCCATGCGGTTCTCGACATCGTGGAAGACGAGGGGGCCGATCTCAGGCACACGGTGCTGTGCCACATGAACCCGAGCCACGAGGACCTTGCCTACCAGAAGGCGCTGGCCGAACGCGGCGCCTTTCTCGAATACGACATGATCGGCATGGACTTCTACTATGCCGACCAGGATGCGCAGTCGCCCTCCGACGAGCAGAACGCGCGCGCCATCCGGTCGCTGATCGATCTGGGCCACGCCGACCGCATCCTCCTGTCGCAGGATGTCTTTCTCAAGATCATGCTGACCCGCTATGGCGGCTTCGGCTACGGCTTCATCCTCAAGCACTTCCTGCCGCGGCTGAAGCGCCACGGCGTCGAACAGGCCGCCATCGACCGTATGCTGATCGACAACCCCAGATCCGTCTTCGCCAGCGCGCGCTGAGCGTCCACCCAACTTTCAGGAGTGTCCATGTCCACCACCAAGTCCAAAGTTCTTCTCGCAGGCGAATCCTGGGTGTCCACCGCGACCCATATCAAGGGCTTCGACCAGTTTCCGACCGTGACCTATCACACCGGCGCCGACGAGCTGCTCGCCGCCTTGAAAGAGGGCCCGTTCGACGTGCAGTTCATGCCGGCGCACGAGGCGCAGCGGGATTTTCCGCAGTCGCTGGAAGCGCTGCAGGCCTATGACGCGATCATCCTGTCGGATATCGGCGCGAACACGCTGTTGCTGCATCCGGATACCTGGATCCACTCGAAGACGACGCCGAACCGCCTGCGCCTGCTGCGCGACTATGTCCGCGAAGGTGGCGCGCTGCTGATGTTCGGCGGCTATTACAGCTTCCAGGGCATCAATGGCGGCGCCCGCTATCGCAAGACCCCCGTGGAAGAGGTATTGCCGGTCGATTGCCTGTCCGTGGACGACCGTGTCGAGGTTCCCGAGGGCTTCGCGCCGGTCGTGACGGGCGATGCCGGCCACCCGATCCTGAAAGGTCTGGGGTCCGACTGGCCGATCCTGCTCGGATACAACGAAGTGACGGTGAAGGAGGGAGCCGAGGTTCTCGCCACCGTTTCGACCGATTACGGTTCCCAGCCGCTGCTCGTCACCGGCACCTACGGCAAGGGGCGCACCGTCGCCTGGACATCGGATGTCGGCCCGCATTGGCTTCCGTCTTCCTTCATCGCCTGGCCGGGCTACAAGACATTGTTCGAACAGATGCTGTCCTGGGCGACATCCAAGGCCTGAACCATGACCGTGCATGTCGTCGGCAATGCCTGTATCGACACGACATTCCGTCTCCCCCGATTTGCCGTCGCCGGGGAGACGCTGAACGCGAGCAGCCATTCGCAGGGCCTCGGCGGCAAGGGTGCGAACCAGGCCGTGGCGGCGGCGCGCACCGGGGCAAATGTCGCGCTCTGGACCGCGATCGGACGCGACGGGGACGGGCGCCGCATCAGCGAGATGCTGGCCGGCGAGATTGCCGCGCTTCGCGCGACGACGTTCGATCGTCCGAGCGACTGCTCGACGATTGCCGTGGATGCGGCCGGCGAAAACATCGTCCTGAGCGGCGTGGCCTGCGCGCAGGCGTTCGACCCCATCCGCCAGACCGCGCTTGCAACCGAGGTCGGACCGTCCGACGTCGTCGTGCTGCAGGGCAATCTGTCTCCCGATGCGACGAACGCCTGTCTTGCCATGGCGCGGGCGGCTGGAGCCCACACGATTTTCAACGCCAGCCCGCTTGCGGTCGGTGCCGCGGTCGATCTTGCCTGCGTCGATGTCGTCATCGTCAACGAGGGCGAAGCCCTGTCGATCTCCGGCAAGGCGACAGCGCAGGAGGCCGCCGCTGTCCTGCGGGAACGTGGCGCGCGGTCCGCCGTCATCACGCTCGGCGCTCGCGGATGTCTTTTTCTTCCGCAGGGGCCGTCCGAGCCGATCGTCATGGCGGCACCCGCGGTCAAAGTGGTCGATTCGAGCGGCGCGGGAGACGTGCTCTCTGGCGTGTTTGCCGGTTACGTCTCGATCGGCCTGTCGCCGCTTGCTGCCCTGAGGATGGGGGTGCAGGCCGCGGCATTCGCCGTGACCCGGCAAGGCACGATGGCATCCTGCCCCTCGGCAGCCGACCTTGCCGGCAGACTGAAAACAACAGGATTGGAAGAGATATGACAGAGGTTGCGAAACCCGTTGGACCGGGCACCGGCGATGCGATCACCGCTGTGTTCGGCAAGAGCAAGGCCGTCATCGGCGTCGTCCACCTCGCCGCGCTTCCCGGTGCGCCGCGCTACAAGGGCGAGGCTGTCGAGGATGTCTATCAGCAAGGCCTGGACGATGCCCGCGCCTATCTGGACGGTGGTTGTGACGGCGTGATCATCGAGAACCACGGGGACATTCCCTTCTCCAAGCCCGACGATATCGGCCCGGAAACCTCCGCATACATGTCGGTGATCTCCGATCGCATCCGCCGCGAACTGGGGCGCCCGATCGGCATCAACGTCCTTGCCAATGCCGCGATACCAGCCCTTGCGATCGCGAGTGCCGCGGGCGCCGGCTTCGTGCGGGTCAATCAATGGGCCAATGCCTATGTCGCCAATGAAGGCTTCATCGAAGGCGAGGCAGCGCGGGCCATGCGCTACCGCGCAAGGCTGAGGGCGCAGGGCATCCGCATCTTTGCCGATGCGCATGTGAAGCATGGGGCGCACGCCATTGTTTCCGACAGGCCCGTCGAGGAGCAGGTGAAGGACCTCGTCTTCTTCGACGCCGACGCCATCATCGCCACCGGACAGCGCACCGGTCACGCGGCCGATCTCGGCTATATCAAGATGATCAAGGAAGCGGGCGGCCTTCCGACACTGGTCGGCAGCGGGGTCACGCCGGACAATGCGCGCGATATTCTCGACATCGTCGATGGCGTCATCGTCGCGAGTTCGCTGAAATATGACGGCGTCTGGTGGAACCGCGTCGAGAAAGCGCGCGTCACCGCCTTCATCGACGGCCTGAAAGGATGACAGGGTCGATCGACATAGACGGTGCGCGTCTTCTGCGACGGCTCGACGACTTCGCAGCCATTGGCGCAACGCCGGCTGGCGGTGTCAACCGGCAGGCGTTGAGCGTCGAGGATCGGCAGGCACGGGCGCTGCTTGCGGACCTCGCGATGAAGCGCGGGTTCCGCCTCTACCAGGACTCGCTCGCAAACCTCTTCATTCGCCGCGACGGAACGCGCGACGACCTGCCTCCGTTTCTGATCGGAAGCCATCTCGACAGCCAGCCGACCGGCGGCCGCTTCGACGGCGCGCTCGGCACGCTCGCGGCCTTCGAGGTTCTCGAAACGCTGGAGGACTACGCCATCGTGACCGACAGGCCGGTCGAAGTCGTCGCCTGGACGAACGAGGAAGGCAGCCGCTTCACGCCGGGCGTCATGGGCTCCATGGCTTTTGCACGCGGACATATCCTTGACGAATGGCGGGAGATCCAGGACGCGGAAGGCACCTCGCTTCGCGACGCTCTCGCCGAGACGCTTGCCGCATTGCCACAGGCGGAAACCCGGGCCCTGGGAACGCCCGTTTCCGGCTATCTCGAACTGCATATCGAGCAGGCGCCGACATTGGAGCGCGAGGGAATTCCGATCGGCATCGTGACGGGTGTCCAGGGCACCCGCTGGCTGGAGATCCGGGTGACCGGCCAGGCGGCTCATGCGGGCACCACGCCTCTCGCACATCGCCGCGACCCCCTGCTCGCAACGACGACGGCACTCGGCGCACTCTATGCCAGCATCATGCCGGAGGACCCGGAGGCGCGCTTTACCGTCGGCCGCCTCTCGGTCGAACCCGGGTCGGTCAACGCCATCCCCGGCGCGCTCAGCCTCACGATCGACCTTCGCCATCCCGATGCCGAACGGCTCGCCCGGATCGAAGCCCTTACCATCGCCCATTTCCAGTCTGCATCGGACATGAACGGCTGCATGCTCGAGACCCACAGACCGTTCGACGTCCCGCCGACGATCTTTTCCGAGAGCATCGTCCGGCAATCCGAACAGGCAGCGCACCGTCTTGGCCTGCCGTTCCGGCATATGATCTCGGGCGCCTTCCACGATGCCCTCTACATCTCCCGTGTCGCGCCGGCCGCGATGATCTTCGTGCCCTGCCGGGATGGCTTGAGCCATAACGAAGCCGAACATGTCGAGCCGGCCCACTCGATTGCAGGCGCGAGAATGCTGTTCGAAACGTTGCGCGGCATCGTGTGCGACGAGAGTGCGGGAGAAACGTAACGTCCGCTCGGGCGTCACACCGACGCGCCGGCCGGCGCCCTCCCGGACCATGAGGGCCTCTACACCGGACCAATCCAAGGCAGGTCGAACGCATCCACCATGCGAGGTTGATGCAACGACATCGTCCTTGTGTGAAGCATCGGCCTTCATCGCAAGCGCCCGGCCGCCTTTGTTCCCGATCTTTGAACAAGCTCGTCGTCCGATTGCTGGTGCGAGCGACGCTTCCGTCTCGGTGCCAGAACCAGAGAGGGCTCGCTTGGGTAGGAAAGGACTGAGACAGCGTCCGAGACGTCCTGATGGCTAGGCAAGCCGGCTGGGAGAGATCGGCATAGAGGGATAGTTTTTTACATTACGCTGCGCCGTCCCGCCGAGATTTGTCTTTATCAACATCGGCATAGCGATTAAGAACGGCGGCTGGAGGCGCATTTCATGAAGAAATCCAGTATTCTGTCTGACGCCACCTTGCTCGCCAATTCTGCAGAGCTCCTGTCCCTGATTGCAACGGGCGCTGCCTCGTCACGGGCGACGCTGCTGGATGCTTCCGGGTTGTCGAGGGTGACGGTCACCCAGCGTCTCAACGCACTTCTGGCGGCCGGCCTTGTGAGAGAGACCGAACGAACTCTGCCGAGTGGCGGGCGACCGACGCGGGTGCTGGCAATCGGAGAAAATGCCGGCGTGATCCTGGTTGCGAACATTGGTGAAACCCATATTCACATTGCCGCAATGGATCTGCAGCCCGCGATCGTATCGCAGCTGACGATCGAGGTTTCATCGCAAGCCGATCCCGACGGAACGCTCGAGCGCATTCACCACGCTTTTTCGGACTTACTGTCTCGAGCCGACGTTGCTGATCGGTTGCTCTTCGCCATCAGCTTGAGCCTCCCGACCCCCGTCGATCACAAACGCGGCTGTGTCGTCGGCCCGTCTGTTCTCCCGAAATGGGATGAGTTTGACATCCGAGGCTGGCTCGGACGGCACTATGAGGCGCCGGTCTTCGTCGAAAACGACGTGAACCTCATGACGATCTGTGAACACCGCCAAAACTTTCCGCATGTGGAAGACATGTTCTTCATCAAGGCGGGAACAGGCATCGGCAGCGGAATCGTCACGGGCGGCAAGATATTTCGAGGCGCTCAAGGTGCAGCCGGCGACATCGGTCACATTCAATTTACGTCTGACGACCCGCCCTTGTGCCGTTGCGGAAAGCTGGGCTGTGTGGAAGCGCGAGCGGGTGGCTGGGCGATCGCCCGCGACTTGACGGCCAGGGGATTCCCTGCCGAAAACGCACGCCACGTCGTGCAGTTCGTTGAAAACAATCGACCGGAGGCCATCATGTTGGTTCGGCGGGCCGGACAGACGATTGGCGAAGTGGCGTCGGATGTCGTCAGCATCCTCAATCCAAGTCTCATCGTGATTGGCGGTACACTCGCGAAAGCCGGGGAGTATCTTCTCTCCGGCGTCCGGGAACTTGTCTATCAACGCTGCCTGCCGCTTGCCATCCGGGAGCTTCAGATTGTTCTGTCCGATCCTCAACGCGACAGCGCGTTGTTCGGTGCTGCCCATCTCGTCCTCGATGACATCTTCAGCAGGGGAAACGTCGACGCGTTAATCGAGCGTTTCGTAAAGCGGAGCGAAACGGCACGTGTCGTTTGAACGGAGCTGTTCTCTAGCGGACCGGAGATCGATCAGACGGTGACAGTCGCTGGCTTTTCATGCTCCAGCATCGGCTTTCTCGACGCGCGTCATGCCCAGCGCGGCGCGGCGTCTCTGCGGCCGTTTGCAGTGCAGCATCGCTCTTGCCTGTCCCTGTGCTGACGCCAAGCCGACAAAGCCTTCAAGCGGGGTTTTCGGCTGTCGGCATTCCGCTCAAAGTATGCATCGCAGCACGGGCGCGCACAGAATTGCTCATTTCACGGTAGAGCTGAAACAGGGTCTCATAAACCCTGACATGCCGTCGTTCGGGACTGTAATGGCGGTAGCTTTTTGCACCGAACCGCGCCGCCCCTTCCTCATAAGACGACACGACCCCGGCGGCGAAGGCGCCATGGATGGCTGCGCCGACAGCCGTGGGATTGCCGATTTCCGGCACGTCTATCGGTCTGTTCATGACGTCTGCCATGATCTGGAGAAGAAGCGGGTTGTTCTGAGCCAAGCCACTGGTCATCAGCACACGCTCGACGGCGATGTCGCCGGCGGTAAACAGGTCGCAAATCGACCTCGCGCCGAAACAAAGCGATTCCATGAGCGCGCGATAGATTCCGACCGAGGTCGTATCCATCGAGAGCCCCATCAGGACTCCGCTGAGCCTCGAATCCGCGAGTGGGACACGATTGCCATTCCACCAGTCGAGCGCGACGAGTCGATTTTCCCCCGGCGCGAGCATGGCGGCCTCGAAATTGTAAAGCTTGAAGCTTTCGTCCGCACTGCCGGCCCGTGGGAAATTTCTGACGAACCAGGCAAGCGTATCTCCGAAACTTGCCTGTCCTGATTCATAGCACCAGAGGCCCCGGATCGAGCCATTATAGGCGACGCCCTCAATACCCCTGGGCAGAGCGTGGAAACGCTCGCTCAGGAACAGATAAGCGGCGGAGGTCCCGAGGGCTCCAACGAGGCTTCCCGTCCGAACAGTGCCGGTTGCCGGGAGAGCGACATGTGAGTCAATGACGGCAACGGCAACGGTCGCCTTGCCTTGGATTCCCGTCTCGATGCGCCACGCCTTGGTCAGATCTCCCGCCGGAGAGCCGACGGGATGGGGTGGTGCGAGCCGCTGTTCCAAGCCGTCGGTAATGCCTTTCGGGTATCCATCGGACTCGGAATATTGAGCCTTATAGGCGGCAAAGCCCAAGCTCCGCCGTTCCTGACCCGACAATTGCCAGACGAGCCAATCGCCAGCTTCGATGAAACGTGCCGTCTCCGACCAAAGCTTCGGCGCTTCATCGGCGATTTGAACGGCCTTCGCAAGAAGCCACTCGCCAGAGACCTTACCGCCGAAATTATCAAGGTAGGAACCACCCCTCACATTGATGTCGTCTGCAAATTTTTGCGCGGCGGCGTGCTTCCATAATTTCACATAGGCGTGAGGATCGTCTGGGTAGAGTTCGGAGAGTGGCTGACCGGTCAACGTTGTCGGCAGGGGAGAACTGGCCGTAAAGCCAAGTCCGATACTATCGATGTTTCTCCCGCTCCCGAGTTTGGAGAGAATGTGCTGGGCGGCTTCGAGATAGTCGGCTGCATTCTGCAATGCCCAGCCCCTGGGGAGAGCGCCGCCGCCCGGCAATTGCTGGGTCATGATCCCATGGCGATAGCGATGGGTATGACTGCCGATCTGCTGTCCGCTTGCCGTGTCGATGAGAACGCCGCGGGCCGATTCCGAGCCGTAGTCCAAGCCAATCAGAAAAGTGTCCGTCATTTTTCGTCAGCCTTTGCGGCGCTGAATCCGATCACCCGCTGGACTGCCGGTCGCATGCCAGGATGTCGAGAATTGGCTTTCTGGACCGCATCGATGGGCAAGGCGCGGATCGCGCTCGCCATTGCAGATCCAAGGGATAAATCTCGCGTTTGCAGCATTGCTGGTGTCCCGTGTATGGCGGCTCGCATCAATCCTTCCAGATGTGGCTTCCGTCTGAAATCCGGCGGTGCCCGTTACGGCACCCTTCCGCTCCTTGATTGTCCTGAACGTTCGACGGCGGCGACGGTGGTCGCCCCGGTCATAATCGCGACAGCGTCGGGCATGGTGACGTCTGCCTCCCTTCATCCGGATTTCACCGGCGCGAAGTTCGAAGTCGGCACCCTCCAGTGCCACGACGTTTCCGAAATGTTTGGTCAGCCCGCGGGCTTCCAGAGCCGCATGCTGGCTCATGCCGAGACCCTCCGGATCCACTGGTCGATACCGACGGCAGCCACGATCAGAATGCCAACCGAAAACTCCTGCCAGAGAGCATCAAGGCCGGCCAGGGCGAGACCATTGCGGAAAACGCCGACGATGACGGCTCCGATCAGTGTACCGACAATCGTTCCGCGTCCGCCAAACAAGGATGTCCCGCCGATGACCGTTGCGGTGATGGAGTCGAGATTGGCTGTCGAGCCCGACGTCGGGCTGATGGCGCCGACACGTCCGATCAGGGCCCAGGCACCGATTGCCGAAATCAGCCCCGCGCATCCATAGATCGCAAGCAAAACGCGGCGAGTGTCGATACCTGCCAGTCTTGCAGCGTCCGGGTCGTCTCCCGTCGCATAGACATGGCGACCGAAAGCCGTCCGATTGAGCATGTACCAGACGCCGATACCCAGCGCGAGCATCAGCAGCGTCCCCATCGTGATGCGCGCGCCCCCGAACTGCAGTGCGGCCCCCATCCACTGAAGGATAGGCGCAGCTTCCGCGACCTCTTGGGCGCGGATTGTCTGGCTCCCGGAGTACCATAGGTTCAATGCACCGAAGACGCTCCAGCTGCCCAGCGTCACGATGAATGGTGGTAGACGGACATAGGTAACGAGGAAGCCGTTGATCAGGCCGCATCCCAGCCCGGCGGCTATCCCGATCACGAACGCAAGTTCAGCGGGAAGGCCAGCAGCGATTGCCAGGCGTCCCATGAGAGTCGATGTGAGGACCATGATCGCCCCAACCGACAGATCGATACCGGCCGTCAGGATGACCAATGTCTGGGCAATGCCGATAATGCCGATAATGGTGACTTGCTGCAGGATGAGGGACAGGTTGAAGGGCTGAAAAAAGCGGCCTCCTACAATCATGGAAAAGACGGCCACGCTCGCAATGAGAACGATGAAGGGAACCATTGTGGGATTGGCGTGCAAGAACCGCTGGAACCTTCGGATCGGGCTCGCCTCGCGGGTCTCGAAGACAGCAACCGAGCTTTCGGCAGGGGCCAAACCGCCTTCAAAGTCGGTGGCGCGAACCGGCGCCTCGTCACGCGGATTGTTCATGGGGTTGCCCTGTCTCAGTCGTGCATATCGGTATTCGAGGACACGGCCGCGATCTCGCGACGCAGGACCGTGTCCCCGTCTTGGGGTATCATTGTACTGGCGTTGTCTTTTCGACAGACGCCCGTCAATGGCGGATCAGAGCACGTTAGCCCCAGCACGCTTTCAACGCCTCGTCGGACGTGATCGACTCGACGCCGGCCACCGGCTTGTCGGTTACGAGAGTCACACCGGTGTTGAAGAATGGCAGGCCAGGGCTGGCGACAGGTTTTGTCCCGGTCTTCATGTAGTCGACAATGGCCTCCACACCGAGTGACGCCATTTTCAGCGGATACTGCATCGACGTTGCGCCGATCACGCCTGCCTTCACGTTCTTGACGCCCGGGCAACCTCCGTCAACAGACGTGATGAGCACGGAGCCTTCTTTTCCAGCCGCCTTCAGCGCTTCGTAAGCGCCTGCCGCCGTCGGTTCGTTGATCGTATAGACGACGGAGATATCGTTGTCCTTCTGGAGAAGTGTCTCCATCCCGGTTCGCCCCCCTTCTTCAGAACCCTGGCCCCATTGGTGCCCGACGATGCGCTCGTCCTCTTCATCGAGGTAACGCGTGACGTCCTTGGGATCCAAGCCGAAACCCTTCATGAAGCCTTGATCACGCGCCACATCGACGGTGGGCTGATTTTCAAGCGCATCCAGAAAGGCGATTTTTGCCTTCGAGGGATCCGGGACCGTCTTTGCGGCCCACGCTCCAATCAACTCGCCCGCCTTGAAATTGTCTGTCGCGAAGGTTGCATCGGCGGCGTCGGCAGGCTCCAAGGGGGTATCAAGCGCAATGACCAGGATGCCGGCCTTGCGGGCCTGCTCGACAGCTGTAACGAGTGCCTTCGTATCACTCGCGACGATCAGGATGCCTTTGGCCCCTGCCGAAATCAGATTTTCGATGGCGGCGACTTGGCTGTCGTTGTCTCCGTCAAACTTCCCAGCGAAGCTCTGGATTTTGACACCGCCAATTTCGGCTGCCTTGCTTGTCGCCCCTTCACGAATCTTCGCAAAAAACGGATTGGCCTCCGTCTTGGTGATAACGCCGATCAAAATGTCCTCGGCCTGAGCGCTGGCCGGCAGAAATGCCAGGCCGGCGCTGAGAAGAGCCGCTGCTGCTGTCAGGCGTGCGGTCAGTGCAGCGCCGTCCACAGACGTGAACCGGATAAATTTTTTCATATGAGTCCTCCCGATAGATCGACTGTCTTGCCTCCTCCGAAGATTGATCAGCCGATATCGACAGTGATGACCTCCATTATGGATGATGTCAACATTATCAATATTGGCTTTTGCATATATTTGAACATAACGGATGGAGAAAGAGGGAATGAGGCCGACGATTGCAACACTGCAGGGGACAGGTGCGCTCTCAAAACCGCGATTTGGATAGACGACAGGCCGAGCGAGATGAACAGAGCGATGACGGCCAATACGGCTGCCGCAACGGGGATGATCCACGGAAAAGGCACCATCACCCATGAAATCGGGCCCTGTAAGCACTGGGGCCGACACCGAGCCGCTGGAGGAAAACGCGCCGTAGGGTCTCGGTCGATCCGAAGCCGCAGCGCGCCGCGGCTCGCGTCACGCTCGCGCCCTCCTCCAGAAGCTGGCGCGCGCGCTCGAAGCGGATGGTTTCGACGCCGTCGGCGGGTGTGCGGCCGGTGCTTTGACGATAGCGCCTCGAGAAGGTGCGAAGGCTCATGCCCGCCTGGTCGGCCAGCACGCCGAGCGACAGATCATGTTCGAGATGGCCGGCGATCCAGCCGTGCAGACGCTCGAAGGTGCCGTCCGACTGCTGGAGGGCGAGTGCGGCACTGAACTGCGCCTGCCCGCCCGGACGCTTGAGGAACACGACGAGCTGGCGCGCGACGGCCAGCGCGAGCGGCCGGCCGTGGTCCGCCTCCACCATGGCCAAGGCCAGATCGATGCCGGCCGTCACCCCGGCCGAAGTCCAGACCGATCCGTCGCGCACGAAGATCGGATCGGGATCCAGGCGAACCGCGGGAAAGCGGGCGGCGAACTCGGCGCACCGGCCCCAATGCGTCACGGCCCTGCGGCCATCGAGAAGTCCGGCCTCCGCGAGCAGAAAGGCACCGCTGCAGACGGATGCGGTACGCGATGCGCGGGCCGCGCGTCGTCGAACCCAGGTCAGAAGCGCT
Organism: Rhizobium sp. PP-F2F-G48; assembly: GCF_004342335.1. Classification (NCBI taxonomy): domain Bacteria; kingdom Pseudomonadati; phylum Pseudomonadota; class Alphaproteobacteria; order Hyphomicrobiales; family Rhizobiaceae; genus Rhizobium; species Rhizobium sp. PP-F2F-G48. The sequence goes on from NZ_SLVH01000011.1 coordinate 166,899, forward strand.
TCATCGCGGCATGCGGCGTTCACGCCGTGGCCGCCGGAGACGATCAGCGTTCCCCCGCCGCCCTCGTCCGGAAGCGCCTTGGATCGCAGGACGATGCCGGAACTGGTCACGACCTCCCCATCGGCCGAGACGATGTCGATCGCATAGGGCTTGAGCGCCCCGGCCGGCGTAAGGTCGTTCGCCGTGGCGAAGACCTGCGCCGGCCCCGTCACGTCCAAAATCTGGGCGTTCGCGAAGGCGAGGATCTCGATGGAATGCGGCGGGTCATTTGGCATGATATGAGCGATGATTGGCGCAAAGGCCAATCTGTGCTGCAGTATGGTCGCTCCGTCAATAAGGGAACGGGCTCATGACGCTTCACTTTGGAATTCTCTGCTTTCCCGCCGTCCAGCAGCTGGACCTGACCGGGCCCTATGAGGTCTTCGCCTCCGCCACGGGCGCGAAGGTCCATCTCGTCTGGAAGGATCTCGAACCTGTGCGAGCCTCGACCGGTCTCTGGCTTCAGCCCGACATGCGCTTTGCCGACGCGCCGGATTTCGACGTCCTGTGCGTGCCCGGCGGCGCGGGCGTCAACGCGCTGCTCACCGACGACGAGACGTTGGCCTTCGTGCGGGACAAGGCCGCCAAGGCGCGCTTCGTGACGTCGGTCTGCACCGGTTCGCTCGTCCTTGGCCGCGCCGGTCTTCTCCGGGGCCGCCGTGCCACCACGCACTGGAACGCCCATGATTTCCTCGCGAGCTTCGGTGCGGTGCCCGTCAAGGAGCGGGTCGTGCGGGACGGATCGCTCATCACGGCCGGCGGCGTCACCTCGGGCATCGACTTCGGGCTTGCCGTCGTTGCAGAGCTTATCGGGCAAGAGGAAGCCGAAACGATCCAGCTGGCGCTGGAATACGCGCCCGAGCCTCCCTTCGGCGCAGGCCATCCCGAAACTGCCTCGCCGAACGTGCTGGCAGCCGCCAAGGCCCGCATGGCGGGAGCGCGGCGGGAGCGAGAGGCGCTCCTGTCCGCGATAGGCCCGGACAGTTGAGTTCGGTGGCTTGGTTTTCGGTGGCGTTTTCCGAAGCTTTGGCAGCGTCGGATTCATAAGGTCACTGGTCGAGGCCGCGGATCCGTCGCGGGTTCTGGCTGGCAAAGCCTCTTCCGTGGTGCCGATCTTCTCCATTCTCGCTTTCACGCAGCGGGCTCACGGCGGAAAACGCCGTCATTCAACAGATCGTTGAACCCATGCGCGATCGGACCGACCCGTCAAAGCGGCGCGACGCCCGGGATTGTGAAGCCACTGGGTTCGCCCGCTGCTGTCATCCCGCTTCTGTCATGGAGAGCTCATCCAGCAAGCCGCAAAGCTCTGACGCCCATCGTGACGTGTCGTCTCACGGGGTGGCATGAATTATGCTTCTTCTCCACCGTTGGTGCAGCGTTCGAAAGGAGAAGGCTGGTCATGACGCGACAGGCGAATGGGATGATGGATGTGCGTCTGATGCGGACGCTTCTGACCTTGCTGACGGAATGCAGCGTTTCGAAGACAGCCGATATTTTGGGGCAAGCGCAGCCGACGGTTAGCCTGACGTTGAAACGGCTGCGGGAAATGCTGGACGATCCGCTTCTGGTCCGGTCCGGAGGCGCGCTGGTGCCCACAGAGCGCGGTCTCGCTTTGAAGGATACATTGCGCGATATTCTCGGCACGATCGACGCGCATCTTTCGCCTTACGCCACCTTCGACCCCGACACTGCGACACGAAACTTTCGCATCGTCGCAGACAACTGCCTCGGAGCCGTGTTTCTGCCCCGGCTGGTCGGAAACATTGCACAAAAGGCGCCCAATGTCAGTGTCGATGCGTCGCATATGCCGAGCTATGACGATCTGATCAGCCAGCTCGCGGATGGGTCCATCGATGCGGTCATCGGAAACTGGCCGCATCCGCCGGAAAATTTGCGGATGTCGCCCTTGTTGAGCACCGACATCGTCTGCGTCGTTCGCCCGAGCCATCGACTGGCAAGTCTCCGCGAACCGATGGCGATGGGCGAGTTCCTGAAGGAAAAACATCTTTCTCCGACGTCCGACAAGCGCGCCCATCTCAGCCCGATCGACGGACGGCTGATCGAGCTCGGGCTCAAGCGCAACATCGCCGTCTCCGTACCGGAATATGCGATCACGCCCTATGTGCTGACGCAATCGGACCTCGTCTTCACCACCGGTCGAATTTTTGCCGAGCAGATCGCACAATCCTTTCCGCTCGTCGTTCTGGAGGCACCGCGCGAACTCGGTCAGATGCAGTTCTACATGCTCTGGCACGAGTGCAAGCACCAGTCGCCCGATCACGTCTGGCTGCGACAAACCATCAAGTCGGTTGCGGCCGGCGTTCGCGTCTTCGATCCGACGGGATCGATGCCGATGACCTTCCTGCGGTCCGAAGCGCCCGTCTTTGTTTAACGCCAGTGACGCGGGATCGGACGCGAGCGGACCCGGGTTTTGCGCCGTGCAATATAGTCTATTTGGGTCGCGTTATAGGCTTTTCTGTCACGGCGGGCGACATTGGCTGCAGTTCACTCGCAACCATATGAGGGCATCATGACAGGTTCACAAGTTAGCCGACATGACGTGCTTGCAGGGATCGCCGCCGGCGCGGCGGCAGGGATGTTCGGTTCTCTCGGCAGCGCGAGAGCTGCCGTTTCCGAGATGGTCTGGGCGACCTGGGACTCCAACGGGCACCCCGAATACGTCGCCGCTTTCGAGGCGCAGACCGGCGTCAAGGTAAAGCTGTCCTTTCTTTCCAGTGAGGATGCGCAGTTTGCGGCCCTGAAAACCGGCTCGGCCTCCGACTGGGACATGATCAACCCATCGCTGAACGGAAGCTGGCGCTACATCAAGGCTGGATTGCTCGAAGAAATCGACATGGCGAAGATCCCCAACGCCGCCAAGATGTACGATGTCTTCAAGACGACGCCAAAGGTTCTCGACGCCTCCGGCAAGCCGTTCGCGGTTCCCTATCTCTGGGGTCTGAACCCGATCGTCTACCGCAAGGACAAGTTCGAAAGCGAGCCCGACTACACGACCTTGTTCAACGAGACCTACAAGGGCCAGCTTGCCATGCGCGACTATGCGCTGGAATCCATCGCCATCGCAGGTCTGGTGGCCGGCGTGCCGCGCGACAAGGTCTTTCTCATGGAAACCAGGGAATTGGCGGAGGCCAAGAAGCTGCTGGTCGCGCAGAAGCCGCTGTTACGCACCTATTGGCAGACGATCGGCGATCTCACCAATCTGTTTGCCACAGGCGAGGTTTCCTGCGCGTTTTCGTGGCGGGTTCCCTACGATACGCTGAAAGACAAACTGCCGATGGGGATGGCCAAGCCGAAGGCCGGCATCATGGGCTGGTGCGACTGCTTTGCCATGCCGGCCACCTTGTCGGCCGAAAAGAGCGAGATCGGCTACAAGTTCATCGATTATCTGCTCGGGCCGGAATATGCCACGCAGATCGCCAAGATCGGCAATTACGCGACCACGTCCTCGGTCATCCGCGACGATTTGTCGAAGGAGCAGCAGGAAGCGATCTTCGTCGACGACATGGAGGTGATGAAGTCGTTCATGTGGCCGGTCGCCCCGGAGAATTATCCCGAGTGGTTGAAGATCTGGAACGAAGTCAAGGCAAGCTGATCATGGTGGCCACGCCTGAACGGGCGCCAGATTACGCCGGATCGGGATTGCTGCTGTCCGCCCGCGGCTTAACCAAGACCTATGGCGGGCAATGCGTGGTCGATGGCATCGATCTCGATATTCCGGAAAGGGCGTTCACGACCTTCCTTGGTCCCTCCGGCTGCGGCAAGACGACCATCTTGCGAATGATTGCCGGTTTCGAAACGCCGGACGCGGGGTCGATCGTGCTCGACGGGCGGTCGCTGTCCGGGGTTCCGCCGGAGCGCCGGCCGGTAAATACGGTGTTCCAGAGCTATGCCTTGTTTCCGCATCTGACGGTGCTCGACAATGTCGCCTTCTCGCTGACCCTGCGGCGCCAGAGCAATATCGACGTCGCAGCCCGCGTCAAACGAGCGCTGGATGCCGTGCACATGACCGCGTTCGGAGACCGATATCCCCACCAGCTCTCGGGTGGCCAGCAGCAGCGGATCGCGGTGGCGCGCGCGATCATCGCCGAACCGCATCTTCTTCTGTTGGACGAACCCCTTTCCGCCTTGGACAAGAAGATGCGCGGACACCTGCAGATCGAGCTGAAGGATCTGCAGCGGCGTCTCGGTATCGCCTTCGTCTATGTCACCCACGATCAGGAGGAGGCCTTTGCGCTCTCCGACATCGTCGTCGTCATGAACAAGGGACGCATCGTTCAGAAGGCACCACCGCTGACAATCTACGCCCGCCCTGCCAACGCCTTCGTTGCCGACTTCATCGGAGCGGCGACCCTCCTTCCGGGCGACATCGTCGCTGGCGAGGGGGCCAACGGATCGGCTGCAATCGACACGGCCATCGGCATCGTCGAGTGCCCGGCGGTGGAGGGATTGGCGAAAGGAGACAGGGCGGTTCTCGCCATCCGGCCGGAGCACGTCCGCATCGGCACGGACGGCCTGAGCGCGGTGATCCGGCATGTGGTGTTCAAGGGGGATCGTTACCTTGTCGAGGCCGAGGTCAACGGCTTCATTCTGCAGTTCCTCGCGGATAACCCGCTGACGCCCGGAACGACGGTGGGGCTGATCGTCGATAGAGACCGCGCCTTCATCACGAGGATCGGCTGATGGCTCCGGTTTTTCATCGGGCACAGCTTGCCCTCCCCGTGGCCTTGATTCTGATCCCGGGGTGCGTTCTGCCCTTGGCCGTTCTCCTGGTTTTCAGCGTCTTTGAAGTGGATCTCGATACGTTCACGCTGGTTCCGGCCTTTTCCGGACAGAGCTGGCGCCAGATTTTTACCAATCCGGTCTTCGCCTTTCTGATCGGCAAGGCGGTCTTCTCCGGCGCGGGCACGGCCGTGCTGGCAGCCTGCGTCGGATACCCGATCGCCGTTTCGATGACGCGCCTTCCCGTTCTCTGGAAGGGGGTCGGCAGCATCGTCCTTCTGACGCCGCTTTATACGGGCGAGATCGTTAGGATTTATGCCTGGCGGATCGTCCTTGGCTCCGAGGGACTCGTCAATGCGGCCCTGGAATGGATCGGCTTGATCGATGAGCCTTTGAAATTTCTGCTTTTTTCGCCGTTCACGACCCATCTCGTGCTGCTCTACAACAACCTGCCCTTCATGGTGCTGGCGATCTGGATATCTGCGGAACGGATCGACAAGCGGTTGATCGAGGCCGCACGGGATCTTGGCGCCCGCCCGATCGATGCGTTCTTCAAGGTCATTCTGCCCCTGACGACGCCGGGACTGGCCGTCGGCATCTTCACGGTCTTCGCGCTGGCCGCTGGCGATATGATGACGCCAAGCCTTCTCGGCGGAACGTCGGGCGCGACCCCGATGGCGATGATCGACAACCTGTTTGGAACCGCATTCGACTGGCCGCTGGCCTCCGCTTTGTCGCTCAGCCTTCTCGTTGTCCTGTTCGCCTTTGCCACCGGGTTCGTGACGGTCCTTCTTCGGTTCGAGGGCGCGCGAGCGGTCTTCCAGAGGGGGACGCGATGAGCCGTCTGGTCGTCTTCACGCTCGGTCTTGCCGTCTGTTTCTTCTATCTGCCCATCGTGGTTCTCGGCATTTTCTCCTTCAACGCCGCGAGCACGATGGCTTTTCCGCTCACCGGTTTCACCCTCTCCTGGTATGCCGATCTTTTCGGCAACGATGCCTTTCTCGGCGGCTTCGTCACCAGCTTCCTGATCGCGCAGCCCGTGGGCGTGCTGGGCGCGCTGATCGGATTGATGGCGGCGTTGGCCGTGACATCGCCGCGCATGCAATTCCGCGCCGCGTTCGCGATCCTCGTTCTCGTTCCCTTTCTGGTGCCGAAGACGGTGCTGTCCATTGCGCAGGCCATGCTGATCAGCTGGGTGGGACTGGGACGCGGGGCGACCGCGCTCATTCTGGCGCAGACGCTGGTCGTCATTCCCTTCACCACGACCATCCTTGCCGCCGTGATGATCCGGCTCGATCCGCGGCTAGAGGAAGCGGCGCGGGATCTCGGCGCCACCCCGTGGCAGAGTTTCCGGCGTGTCCTGCTGCCCCAGCTGAGCGTTGCCTTGAGTGCCGCCTATTCCATCGGGGTCATCCTGTCGCTGGCCGATCTCACGATCTCGATGTTCCTGGCCGGCCGCACGCAGCCCCTGTCGCTGATCGTCGCATCGGAATTCCGGCGCGAACTGAAGCCCGACCTCAATGCCATGCAGGTTTCCGTCCTCGTGTTGACGGCCCTGATCGTGGCGCTGACCGAAATCAATCGCCGACGCCGTCTGCGAGGACGTCTGGCGCATGGACGAGATGACCGATGATGATTGCCCCGATCGACACATCCCGCATGACACTCGACGACCTGAAGCAGGCGGCGCTCGCCGATCTGACATTGCTCGGCTATCCCAGCGCCCCGTGGCTCGGCGATCATCCCCGACCCGACGCGGCCGAGATCGCCGATGCCATCATCGTCGGCGGCGGCCAGTCCGGCGTCACGATCGCTGCCGCCCTAAAGTGGGACGGACTGCGCCGTGTCCGTGTTCTCGACAGCGGCGCGCCGGGGTCCGAGGGGCCATGGCTGACATTCGCGCGCATGGAAGAATTGCGGACGCCAAAAACCCAGGTCGGCAATGAATTCAACGTCGTCAACCTGTCTGTCCGCCGCTGGTTCGAAACACGTTACGGGCAGCAGGCCTGGGCCGATCTGTCCCGTATTCCACGAACGGACTGGAAGGCCTATCTCGACTGGTATGCCGACGTCTTCGAGATCGCCATCACCAATCATTGCGAGGTCCTGGATGTCGCCCCGCATGGCGATGTGATCGCCGTCACCACGCGGCTCGACGGCAAAATTGAAACATCGCTGGCGCGCACCGTGGTGCTGGCCACGGGATACGACGGCGCAGGGGCATGGCGTGTTCCACCGTTCGTCTCGGACACGCTCGGGCCGGAGAAATTCGATCATACCAACGGCCCGGTCGATTTCGACGCGTTGAAGGGATTGCGCGTCGGCGTGCTTGGCCATGGTGCATCGGCATTCGACAATGCGATCAAGGCGCTGGAAGCCGGTGCCGCCTCTGTGGATCTGTGCTTCCGGCGCGCGCGTCTGCCACGCACCAATCCCCATCGTGCGGTCGAGACGCCCGGCATGATGACGCAGTATCCGGATCTCTCCGAGACCACCCGCTGGGACATCGCCCGGTTCTTCCGCCGTGCAGATCAGCCGCCGCCGGTTCGCAGTTTCGAAACGGCGATACGCTTTGAAAACTTCACGCTTCGTCCGGCAACCCCTTGGCTGGAGGTTTCTCAACAGCCCGATGCGATCCGTGTCACCACCCCCGACGGCGATCTGGAGTTCGATCACCTCCTTCTTGCCACCGGCATGGATGTCGATCTGACCGTCAGACCCGAACTCCGGACCCTCCACGACAAGGTGGCGCTCTGGGGTGACCGGTACATGCCACAGGAAGGCAGCGCGGATGCCCGGCTTGCGAGGTTTCCCTACCTCGACGGCTTCTATGGATTCATTCCGAAAAATCCGCACGAAACATGGGTCGGCCGTGTCTTTGCCTTCAACAGCAGCAGTTTCGTCAGTCACGGTCCACACTCCACCTCGATCAGCGGACACAAGCATGCCGTGCCGCGGCTTGTCCGCGGTGTCCTGCGCCGACTGCTGCTCGATCGGGAAGCGGTCATCCTGCCGGAACTCAAGGCCTACACCGCACCCGACCTGCCGATCCCGGACGATTTCGAAAACCGGCTGATCGCGGCCAACCGGCAAGCGGCAAGCGCACCCAAGATTGGGAACCAGGCCAAAAGGGGTGGCGTATGACGCAATCCTTCTACTGGGCAGATCATTCCACCGCCGATTTCGCGTCCCGAAATCTCAGCGAGACCGTGGTCATCCTGCCGATCTCGGCAATCGAGCAGCACGGGCCTCATCTTCCGGTGCAGGTCGATGCAGCGATCAATGCGGCGATCCACGATCGGATGGTGCGCCTGCTCGATCCAAACGCGGATGTCCTCATCCTGCCGGCATTCAGCGTCGGCAAGTCGGATGAGCATCTGGCCTATCCGGGAACGCTGACCCTATCGGCGCAAACCCTGCGGCTCGTCTGGCTCGATATCGCCAGAAGCGCGAAGCGGGCCGGTGTCCGCAAGATCGTCCTGTTCAATTCGCATGGCGGGCAGATCTCGCTGATGGAGATGACCTGCCGTGATATCCGTGTCGAACTCGATATGCTCGCGGTCGCCTGTTCCTGGTTTCGGATTGCGCCGGTCGATGATCTGTTCTCCCAAACGGAGATCGTGCACGGCATTCACGGCGGCGATATCGAGACCAGCATGATGCTGGCCATCGCGCCGCATCTGGTCGTCATGGACAAGGCGGAGGATTTCGTGCCGCTGACCCTTGAGATCGAGCAGTCCGGCAGCCCCTTGACGGCGGAAGGCGCGGTCGGCTTCGGCTGGCAGGCGCAGGACCTTCATCCCGCAGGCGTCTGCGGAAATGCCGCCAATGCCGACGCCGTCAAAGGCGCGCTGGTGCTGGACCGGGCGGCCACGGGGTTGACGCGCCTGATCGAGGCGACGAGGGATTTCGACATGAGCAGGCTCACCTCCGAAACCCGCTTCTCGGACGGTCGCTAGCCATGCTCGACCTCCGCGACGTCGATACGCTTCGGATGCTCATGACCGACGGTGTTCATCTGGTCGCCGACGTCTATCGGCCTGTCGGCCCGGAGCGCTATCCCGTTCTGGTGATGCGCCTGCCCTATGGGCGGAAGGTCGCCTCGACGGTCGTTCTCGCCCATCCCGCCTGGTATGCGGCGCACGGCTATGTCGTTCTGGTGCAGGATGTTCGCGGTCGCGGACAATCCGAAGGGGTGTTCAGAATTCTCGAAGACGATGTCGCGGATGGCGCGCGGACGCTGTCGCTCGCGGCGGATCTTGCCGGCGGCAATGGCATGGTGGCAAGCTATGGTTTCAGCTACCACGGAATGAACCAGTTTCTGGCCCTTGCCGGCGCTCGAAAATCCGGCGGCAAGGCCCCCGACGCGATGGCGATCGCCATGGCAGCCTTCGATGTGCGCAACCACTGGGCCTTCGAGGGTGATGGGTTCCGGATGCAGTCCAATCAGATGTGGGCCTGCCAGATGGCCATCGAAAATGCCCGGCTGGCCGGCGACCTCGACGCCGCCCATCTGTTGCAGGCAGCTTTGCCATCCCTGCATTCGGGCGCGATCTCGGCACGGCCTGATGTTCTGGCGAAGACATCGCAACACACACATTACCAGGACTGGCTGGCCGACGATCCCGCCTATTGGCAGGCACGATCGCCAGATGCGCTGTTGGAGGGTGCGACGCTCGACGTTCCCGTTCTGCATGTCGGCGGATGGAACGACATCATGCTCGAGGGCACCTTGGCCGCCTTCAACGCCTTTTCTTCGAGCCGCAGTCTTCAGCGGCTTTCCATCGGTCCCTGGTCGCACATTCCCTGGGGCCGACGGGTCGGGGCGCTGGATGCGGGACCCGGCGCGGCCGACGGCATCGACCGTGAGATCGTCGCATTTTTCGACGAGGCACTGAAAGGCCGCGAAAATCCGTCCCCGAAGATCCGGCTCTTCGATGTGGTGAAACAGACTTGGGCCGGCTTCGAAAGCCTGCCGCGATCGGAAATGCGGGTGCTTCATCTCGCGTCCGGCGGCCGTGCGGCCACGACGAGTATCGATGGAACGCTTGCGGAGACACCAGGGGTTACGCGTGCCGATCGTCTCGTCCACGATCCATGGCGACCGGCCCCGAGCGTGGGCTTGCATCTCGGCACCCCTCCGGATTTCACCGACCGGGCGGCGATCGACGACAGGGCCGATGTGCTTGTCTACACCTCCGGTCCGCTCGACCTGCCGCTCGCTTTGTTCGGCGCCGCGAACGTCGATCTTTTCGTGACCGCGGACAGACCGAGTTTCGACCTGGATTGTACCTTGAGCATGCTCACCCCCGACGGGGCGGCCATCAGCATGACGTCGGGACATAAAACCGTAAAGCCGCACACGGCATCATCGCCGATGTCCGTCACGCTGCGACCGATGCAGATGACGGTGCCGGCGGGGCACTGCCTGCGTCTGTCGATACAGGCAGCGTCGTTTCCCGCCTTTCCCGTCAATCCGGGCACCGGCGCGCGGCCCCAGGACGCGACCGTCACCGACCGGCTGGTCACGACCCTCCTGGTCCGGTCAGGCGATGGCTACCCCTCCGCACTGCGACTGCCCGTGATGCCGCCACCTGACCGTGAGGAGAATGAATGTGAGCCTTGATCACGAAACTCTTCTTCGACTGACCTTTGACATTGCACGGCGGTCGAAAGAGCATGGCAACATGCCCTTCGGCGCGCTGCTGGCCGGTCCCGGCGGTGATATTCTCCTGGAGCAGGAAAACGAATACTTTCCCGACCATGATGCGACAGGCCATGCCGAGCGCCTGCTGGCAACGCAGGCGTCGAAGCTTTATCGCGCCCCCTTTCTGGCGGAGTGTACGCTTTACAGCTCGGCGGAACCCTGCGCCATGTGCGCCGGCGCCATTTACTGGGTGGGCATCGGCAGGGTCGTCTATGGCCTTTCCGAACACCGCCTGAAGGCGATGACAGGCGATCACCCCGACAATCCGACGATGGCCCTGCCGTGCCGCGCGGTGTTTTCGGCAGGCCAGAAAAGCATCGAGGTCATCGGCCCCCTGATCGAGACGGAGGCCGAGGCCGTTCACCGGGATGCCTGGCAACCGACCGTTTGACAGCACGTGGCCACGCCTTCTTCGACAGAGGGTGAAACATGCGCCGCCGGTTTCAGGGAGAAAGGGAGAGTCATGGTTCCAATGCAACGCACATCGCAAGAGCTGGAAACGCTGCTGGCAGGCATGCCGAAATGGGGCTCCGAATTTTCGCACACATTCGCCAATCATGCGCCCATGGTCCTTGTCGCGTTGGACCGGATCGGCGGTAAGCCGGATCAGCTCCGCCGATTCTTCCGTCACTACAGAGACGCCAAACATCTTCTGCCCTTTGCCCAGCCGGTGAACCGCCTGGATGGCGAAAGCTGGAAAACCGCCATCGGATTGCGCGAGCGCGAACCCGATCTGCGCGTTTTTTTTGCCGGTGAGGTGGCGAGGCTCGGGATACACGAGGCTTTGAAACTTTATCTTCCCGATCTTGCGGACGGCATTGCCGCCAGTGCCTTTCACGCTCTCATGAGAACCGCTTACGCGGTGCTCCGCGCCGACGAGACCGATGTCACCATTGCCCTCGCCTATTGGGCCGCCACCTATCTCCCCCTTCCGGCGTCGCGGAGCGCCCCACCCATCACGCGCGACCCGGCCGAAATCCTGGCCATGACCGCTGCGATCGAACCCTTGCATGGCCTGAAACTCCACGACCTTCTCTGGCAGAACATGCGCGACGCCGGCAACGTGCCGGAATTTGCGCCCGTCGTCGATTGGCTCGACATCGGGCCGGAGACACTGGAGAGAATGGCGGCGACGGCGCTCGCCATGTTCGCGGCAACCCAGCATTTCGCCGCCTTGCACATCATTACGGGGCTGCACTGGATCCGCCTCCTGAAGCCGCATTGCCATGAGGCGACGCTCCATCGGATGTTGCGGGTGTTCTGGCAGGGGATCGCCGCGCTGATGGGCGAGCTCGGCTTTCCGAAAATGCCGGACGCAGCCGCGGTCGATCGCTGGCGTCAGATCCAAGTGCCGGATTGGCCGGAGATGCATGCGATCGCAGCGCAAAGCTACGACGAGCACGATATCAGCCTTGCCTTCTCCGCCAGCGAGGAGATGAAAATCTACGGCGATCCCCTGTATCGCGTCGTGGTCGCGCGCCGCCTCGGACTGATCGGAGACTATACGAGATGAGCGCGGACGGACCGATCACAGGGGACGGCATCATTGAGGCAGGGACCGTGCTGTGCGGACTTTCGGCGGATGGCACCATGTCCATGCGCCACGATGTCGGCATCCGCGTCGCCGGCGGCATGATCGCACAGATCGGGCCGCTCGCCGCCGTCAGCTATGGCAACGACCATCTCGCCCGCTTCGGGTCTCCCGACATGATCGCCATGCCGGGGCTGGTCAACAGCCATCACCATTTCGGGGTCACGCCCCTGATGCAGGGCGTGCCCTTCGCGCCTCTGGAATTCTGGCTGCCGCAATTCCGGGCAATGCGGCAGGTCGATGTCCGGCTGGACACGCTCTATTCCGCGATCGAAATGCTGGAAAGCGGAACCACCATGGTGCAGCATCTCAACAGCGGATTTTCCGGCGCACCGGAGACCTGGATGGCGACGGCAGACGCCACGCTGGAGGCCTATAGCGAGATCGGCATGCGGGCCGGCTTTTCCTTCATGATTCGCGACCGCAATGTCTTGACCTATGAGGCGGATGCCAAGGTTCTGGCCGCTCTTCCGGAAACTCTGCGCAATTGGATCTCGCCGAAACTCGCCGCATCGAACATCCCTGTTGCGGACCTGATGACGTTTTACCGCGCGCTCAGGAAAAAATGGATCGAGGCGCGGCCGGATCACGTGCGCGTCAATCTCGCCCCCGCCAATCTGCACTGGTGCACGGACGACTGCCTTCAGGCGATTTTCGAGACGGCGCGGGAGACCGACGCGCAGGTCCATATGCATCTTCTGGAGACCGAGCGGCAATCACATTTCGCCTGGAACGAGTATGGCCATACCGCTGTCCAACATTTGAAGGCACTCGAATGCCTTGGTCCGAACGTCACGCTCGGGCACGGGAACTGGATGAGCCGCGCGGATCTCGACATCCTCGCCGATTGCGGCTGTACCCTGTGCCACAATGCCTCGTCCGGCCTGCGTCTCGGCAGCGGCATCGCCCCCGTCAACGAGATGCGCCGCCGCGGCATTCCGGTGGCCCTCGGCATCGACCAGTCGAATATAGCAGACGATCGCGACATGACGCTCGAAATGAAGCTGGTGTGGGCACTCCACCGTGAAACGGGTCTGTGGAACGAGCGCCCCGACGCCGGTGCCGTCCTGCAGATGGCGACGGAACATGGTGCGAGATCTGTCGGCTTCGGCGGCTTTACGGGTCGGCTGGAACCCGGTCACCAGGCGGATATCGTGCTGATGGACCGCCGCAGGATCGGGCGACCGCATGTCAACCGCCGGACACCGGTGGCCGAGAGCGTTCTGCACCGCGGCGGACGCCATGCCATCACGCAGGTGTTTGTCGGCGGCCGCCTCGTCGTGGATGACGGAAAAGTGGTCACGATCGACAGAGACGCGGTTCTTGCGGACATCAGCGAGCGCCTTGAACGGCCAGAAACGCAGGGTGAAAAAGATGCCTGGGACGCGATCAATGCGCTCCTGCCCCACCTCGCGCGCCATCACCGAGATGTCACGCACGCATCCGGATATCGCGCTTACCGTTACAATGCGATGGCAGACAGGGATTAGTCGTGCCCTCGCGTCGTCGTCGCTCCGCGATCTGCCCGGTCGGATAACGCTTTCGCGTCGTCGCCGCTGCGCGACGGCAACACCTTGCCGTCGCGCGGTGTGAAAGCCCCGGCGGAGCCGTCAGGATCGCCGGGGGTTGGCGTCAGGCTTCGATCCAGGGCTGCAGCACGACCTTGCCGGTGGTGAGGCCATTCTCCAGCAGCCGATGGGCTTCGGCTGCTTGTGACAGCGGCATCACCTTGCCGATGTTGATCGACAGCTTGCCGGTCATCAGGAAGCCGATCAGTTCGTTCATCGT
>NZ_SLVH01000012.1:0-147658 GCF_004342335.1 Rhizobium sp. PP-F2F-G48
GAGGAATGCGCGCGGGTTCTCAAGTGGCATCAGGGTCCGACCCTCCTGGGCATGGCGACACCTTTTGTGGCAAAGCCGGTGACGGAATGCAAAGCCTTCGTTCCCTCAAAATCCCGCACTTCGGAACATGCAAATCTTTCTGCCGCGATCTCTTCAATCCAAAAACGGCGAAAGCCAAATCGTTCTCCACCAACCGCTGAGAACAGGGTTTGCCTTGCCGGAAGCGGCGCTTTTGACGGATGACCATCTCGAAGACGGACGGCTGTCGATCGATCTCGTCCGTGAAATCCCGACGCCCTTTGACCTCCTGGGTTGAAGACATCGAGGGTTGGAAAGCTCGACAATCTTGGTTCCCTATACGTCTCGCCTATTCTGGCTCGATTTTCCCACTTTTAGATTCTAGGCGGTAGCGGCTGGCCGGGTAGACGAGGCGGGCGACGGAGACGTTGTTCTGCAAGGACCATGTCCGCCGCCGAATGGTCAGGCAGGGTTCGGACGGCAAAATTACCAGCAGCTTGCACTCCCATGGCTGCGGCATCGCCGCCTCGACCACGTGTTCCGACCCGCTGAGTGGCGCGGCGATCATGAGATAGGCGTTCGGGGTCTCGACCGCGAAATCCTGCGCCAGATAATCGGGCGCCATCTGCGGATTGACGAACCGATCCTCGATCTGCACCGGCACGCCGTTTTCACTGTGCACGATCAACGAATGAAAGACGTCGGCCCCGATGGGAAGGCTGAGCGCATCGGCAATCTCGGGCGACGCGTTCTCGCCGGCGAGAACCACGACGCGCGCCCGGTGTACATGGCCCCGCGCCTTGATTTCGTCGGCGATATTGCGAACCTCGAACAGCTCGGAATAGCCCTTCCGTTCCGCCACGAACGAGCCGACGCCCTGGATGCGCACGAGCTCGCCTTCGCTCGCCAGTTCGCGCAGCGCCCGGTTGGCCGTCATCTTGCTGACGCCGAGTTCCGCCACCAGTTCGTTCTCGGAGGGCACGCGGTGGCGCGGCGGCCATTCGCCGCTCTGGATCCGGCCGAGGATCATCTGCTTGACACCGGCATAAAGCGGCGCACCATCCCCTTCGGTGCCGTCCCAGCTCAGCGCCGGCGACTTATCGGATCTGCGACTCATCTGGCTAATCCTTGAGCAGAAAAAAATGTGCTTCTCAATAAAGCCTTGCCTCTTGCTTACCACAAGAAAATACATATGGTCCCATATACAACATCGCTTCACAAGAACGTGCGCAACGCTGTTCTCAAGCAAGCCGGCGCAGATCGGCCAAGGGAATGCCATCAAACTCCGAGAGGAACCGGATCATGAAGTTCACACGCATTCTGACGGCGGGCGCGCTTGCGCTTGCGTCCCTGTCTGCCGCCGCGCTGACCGCATCCGTCGCGACGGCGAAAGACTGGAAGACCGTTACGATTACCCTTGAGGGCGCCTATGCGCCCTGGAACCTCACCAATCCCGACGGCACGCTTGGCGGCTTCGAACCGGAGCTTGCCAAATATCTCTGCGATCACATGAAAGTGGAGTGCAAGCTGGTCGCGTCCGACTGGGACGGCATGATCCCGGCACTGACGGCCGGCAAATACGACGTGATCATGGACGCGCTGTCGATCACCGAAGAGCGCAAGAAGATCATCGACTTCACCATCCCCTATGCCCATACGCACGCCGCCTTCGCGACGGCGAAAGACAGCCCGCTGGCCAACGCCACGGGAACCGGCACGGTCATCAAGCTCGATCCCGGCGCAACCGGCGTCAAGGAGATCGACAGCCTCAAGGAGGCGTTTGCCGGGAAAACGATCGGCATTCAGGCCGCAACCGTCTATTCCAAGTTCATCTACGACAATTTCGGCTCCATCGCGACGGTGCGGGAATACAAGACGGGCGCCGAGCGGGATCTCGATCTCGAGAGCGGCCGGATCGATCTCGTCTTCGACGACGCCGTCTATCTGATCTCGGCCTTCGAGAAATCGAACGGCACGCTGGCTTTCACCGGCCCGGAAATCGGCGGCACCATCTTCGGCAGCGGCGAAGGCCTCGGCCTGCGCCAGGCCGATACCGATCTGCGCGACATGTTCAACAAAGCGATCCAGTCGGCCCTCGACGACGGCACGATCAAGACGCTGTCCATGAAGTGGTTCAAGACGGACGTCACCCCCTGAAGCACGACAGTCGCCGCCCCGATCTTGAGGATCGGTGGCGGTGGCCTTGGGTGTGCAGTGCATCGATCCATGATCCGTCCCGGTGCCCAAAGCGGCGCGCGCAACGGACAAGAAGGGCGGCTCGCGCATGACAATTCTGCAAACCATCGGCTTCGGCCCGACCGGCTGGGGCGGGCTGCTTCTGATCGCCGCGTTGATGACGCTCTGCGTCACGGCGACCGCGCTGTTGATCGGCATGGTCTTCGGCACGCTGATCGCGTGGGCCAAGCTTTCGGGCAGTCGTCTGGCCCGCAGCCTCGGCAGTGCCTACACCACCATCTTCCGCGGCGTGCCGGAATTGCTGATCATTTACCTCGTCTATTTTGGCGGATCGAGCCTCGTGACGGCGATCGGGGCGGCCATGGGGTTCGAAGGCTTTCTCGGCCTGCCCTCCTTTGCCGCCGGCGCCTTGGCCGTCGGCATCATTTCCGGCGCGTACCAGGCAGAGGTCTACCGTGGCGCCTTTCTCGCCATTCCCAAGGGCGAACTGGAGGCGGCGCAGGCGATCGGCATGCCACGCCTGCTGCGCTTTCGGCGTATCGTCGCACCGCAGGTGTTCCGTTTCGCGATCCCCGGCATCGGCAATGTCTGGCAGCTCAGCCTCAAGGATTCCGCGCTGGTCTCGGTCACCGGACTGGCCGACCTGATGCGCACCAGCCAGATCGCCGCCGGCTCGACGCGCCAGCATTTCCTGTTCTTCATCGTTGGCGGCTGCCTTTACCTGCTGCTGACCAGCCTGTCCGACAGGGTCTTCAACCATGCGGAACACCGCGCCAATCGCAGCATGCCGAGCGGCATCGGCCAGGCCTGAGGAGGCATTTCTATGGATCTCGACTTCATGGCCTCCACAATGGTGACGCTGATTGCGGCCCTGCCGATGACGCTCGCCTTGTTTTCGCTGTCCGTCGTCTTTGGCGGGCTTCTGGCACTGCTGGTGGTCTGGATGCGGGTCGGCGGCAACCCGGTCGCCCGCGGCTTTGCCAAGGGATACATCTTCGTGTTTCGCGGCTCGCCGCTGCTGATCCAGATGTTCCTGATCTTCTACGGCCTCGGCCAGTTCGGCTTCATCCGCTACAGCGTCCTCTGGCCGGCGCTGCGGGAGCCCTTCGTCTGCGCGGTCCTGTCGCTGGCGCTCTGCACGGCCGGCTATACCGCCGAGATCTTTCGCTTCGGCCTGCGCTCCATTCCGGCAAAGGAGATCGAGGCGGCGCGCGCGGTCGGCATGTCCGGCTTCCTCCTGACCCGCCGCATCCTTGCCCCCATCGCCTTTCGCAACGCCCTGCCCGCCTATTCGACCGAAGTGATGATGATGGTGAAGTCCACCGCGCTCGCCAGCCTCGTGACGGTCTGGGAGGTCACGGGCGTCGCACAACGGCTGATCGCGCAGACCTACCGGACCATGGAAGTCTTTCTCTGCGCCGCTGCGATCTACCTCATCCTCAACTTCCTCATTCTCCAGGTGATGGCGTTGCTCGAATATCGACTGACGCCGCATCGTCGCACGGCGCCGCTCTTTCCGGTGGCACAGCGATGACCGCCGCGAATGCCCCCACGATTGGAACAGCCATGGCCAGCGCAACCCGCCTTTCCGTTCGCAATATCCGCAAGAGCTTCGGGCCGCATGAAGTCTTGCGCGGCATTTCGCTCGATGCCCATGACGGCGACGTCATCTCGCTGCTCGGCGCCAGCGGTTCGGGCAAATCGACCTTTCTGCGCTGCATCAACATGCTGGAGATCGCCGATGCCGGCGAGATCGTCGTCGATGGCGAAACGATCCAGATGGAGCAGCGGCGCGGCAAAACGGTGCCGGCCAACCGGCGGCAGGTGGACCGCATGCGCTCGGAACTCGGCATGGTCTTCCAATCGTTCAATCTCTGGTCCCATATGACGATCCTGCAGAACGTCATCGAAGGCCCGATGCATGTGCTGAAGCGACCGCGTGCCGACTGCATCGCCGAGGCGGAAGCGCTGCTGGAAAAGGTCGGGATCGCCGACAAGCGGCATGCCTATCCGGCCCACCTCTCCGGCGGCCAGCAACAGCGCGCCGCGATTGCCCGTTCGCTCGCCATGAAGCCCAAGGTCATGCTGTTCGACGAGCCGACCTCGGCGCTGGACCCGGAACTCGTCGGCGAGGTGCTGCGCGTCATGCGCGCCCTCGCAGAAGAAGGCATGACCATGCTGGTCGTCACCCACGAAATGAGCTTCGCCCGAACGGTCTCCAACCGGGTCATCTTCATGAAATCCGGGGAAATCAACTGCGACGGACCGCCCGAACATGTCTTCGGTGCCGGTGCCTCCCCGGAGTTTCGCCAGTTCATCGGCCATTTCGGGAGCTGATGATGCAGGAAATTGCGCTGGACAAGCGTCTCGGCTGGCGCGAGATCGCGGCAATTGCAGACGGCGCAACGATCGTGCTGTCGCAGGCGGCCCGCGAGCGGGTGGAGATGGCAAACCGGATCGTCGCCGCGATCGTCGAGAGCGGCGTCCGGGCCTATGGCATCACCACCGGCGTCGGCGCGCTGGCCGATACGGTGGTCGATCGCGCGTCGCAGAGCCGTCTGTCGCGCAACATCGTCCTCAGCCACGCCTGCGGCATCGGCCCTCTCCTGGAGGCATCCTCGGTGCGTGCCATCATCGCGGCACAGATCGCCAATCTGTCGCACGGCCATTCCGGCGTTCGTCCCGACGTGGTCGCAAGGCTCTGCACCTTCCTGCGCGAAGACTGCGTGCCGGATGTCCCCTCCCGGGGCTCGGCCGGCTATCTGACCCACAATGCCCATATCGCCCTGGTGCTGATCGGCGAAGGTCGGGCACGCCTGAAGGGTGCGGCGATGACGGGCGCGGACGCCCTGATGGCGCTCGGGCTGGAGCCGCTGGTGCTCGAGGCGAAGGAAGGCCTCAGCCTCGTCAACGGCACCGCCTGCTCGACCGGCCTCGGCGCCTTGGCCCTGGCGCGGGCCGAGGCTTTGCTCGATTGGGCGGACGCGATCGCCGCGCTGACGCTGGAGGCGCTCGGCGCGCAGATGACGGCGTTCGACGCCGAGGTGCTGGCGCTCCGGCCGTCACCCGGACTTCTGCAGGTTGGCAAAACGCTGCGGCACCTGCTCGCTGGCAGCGGTCTGATTGCGGCCGCAGCCGGCGCGCGGACGCAGGATGCGCTCAGCCTGCGCTCGGTTCCCCATGTCCACGGCGCCGCCCGTGATGTGTTCGAGGCGACGGCGATCGTCGTGAACCGCGAACTGGCATCCGTCACCGACAATCCGGCGATCGGCGGCACGATCGAGCAGCCCCTGGTCTTCTCCGAAGCACATGCCGTCTCACCGGCTCTGGCACAGGCTCTGGACGGTCTCGCGATCGCGATGGCGCAGGTTGCAGCCATCAGCGAACGCCGGACCGACCGGCTGGTCAACCCGCTGGTCAGCGGCCTGCCCGCCTTCCTCGCCGCGGATCCCGGCGCCGGCTCCGGCTACATGATCGCCCATTATACGGCCGCCGCCCTCGCCGCGGACAACCGCCGCCTCGCCCTGCCCGCCAGCCTCGACGGCGGCGTGACCTCCGGCAATCAGGAGGATTTCCTCGCCCACCCCACTGCCGCCGCCAACAAGCTGCTGGCCATCATCGACAACGCCGAGCAGATCCTCGCGATCGAATATGCAAGCGCCGCGCAGGCACACGAATTCCGCCATGCGATCGCCCCCCGCGCCGAGGGCACCGATCGCCTTTACCGCTATCTCCGCTCCAACATCCCCCCTTACGCCGACGACCGCCCGCTTGGATGGAACCTTGAAGCGGCGCGCGAATTGATCGTGCAGAGGCGGCCGGAAGATCTCTGAAGAGAGACCGCGGCGACGACGGCGGCAACATCGCTCGCCGGAGCGACCGACAGCACCGACATCGACCTCCGCCGCCAAGCCTTCTCCCGCAGTTCAGGCGCGGGAACCTCACCGACAGCGCGATGGGCTGACGCCGTATCGCTCGCTGAATTTGTGCGAGAAATGCGCAAGGCTTTTGAAGCCCCATTTGTAACAGACATCGGAGACGCTCATCTTGCAGGCGCCGCTCTGCAGGAGATCGCGACGGGCGCCTTCGAGCCTCTTCTCCTGGATATGGGCGACCAGCGACAGCCGCTCCCCCTGAAAAAGACGGTTCAGCTGTCGCAGACTGATGCCCATGAAATCGGCGATCGCCGTGGGATTGAGATCCGGATCTCCGAGGCGATCGGCGATGTACTTGCGAGCCCGCAGCAGCAACTGGGCGTGATAGGTGGAGCGCTCGCCGCCATTGACGAGGGAATAGGCCGTCTCCATGACGTCCCAGACCTTCTTCTCGAGCGCGGCACCGACCCTTTCGCCCGTGATACTGGAGGATTGCACCTCGCGCATCACGTCGTGCAGCGCCAGCGGAATCATCCGTGCGGGATTGGTCGAACCGCCGAAGTGGACGACGTCCCGCAAACTCCAGTCGCCGAAACGATCCCGAAAATCCTCCCCGGGAATTTCGAAGATAGCCTGGCGGGCGAAAGCCGGGAAACCGTGCATATAGGCCTGATTGGTGTCGTAGAGGACGACGTCGCCCGCTTCTGCCACCAGACATCGTCCTGCCCGGTTCACGAAGACCTTGCCGTCGAGGATCACCGTCAGGAAGGCGCTGTCCTTTTCCCGCCGACGCAGCAGGCTGGGCGTCCGCTCGATGAAGTGCTCGTCGCCGGCGATGTCGATCATCTTCATGCGCCCGAGGTCGAAGTAATGGTAGCGCGCGTTCAGCCCCTGTTCGGACAGGCACGAACATCGCAGCCCGACGACCTGCTCGGCGCAATGCTCCTCCCAGAGATCGATCCGCTCATGTGGCGCGACGACGCGCGTGTCAAAGGTCACCCCTCCCGAGACGGCGCTCGGGAGGGCGACAACGCCCGGCCTTATATTCAATGTATCCTCCCTGCCCCGGCCACGGCTCCCAAGGGGTCCGCGGAGGGCCAGGGGAGTGTGACAAAACGCAA
Organism: Rhizobium sp. PP-F2F-G48; assembly: GCF_004342335.1. NCBI lineage: Bacteria > Pseudomonadati > Pseudomonadota > Alphaproteobacteria > Hyphomicrobiales > Rhizobiaceae > Rhizobium > Rhizobium sp. PP-F2F-G48. The sequence goes on from NZ_SLVH01000012.1 coordinate 7,211, forward strand.
GTCTTCCGTCAAACCTCTTGCGCGGCGGATTGTCCGTCGACTGCACATTTTCTAATGGACCGGCATGCATCAGACGGTGAGGTAGCCGCCATCGATCGGGAGGATCGCTCCGGTGATGTAGCCGGCCGCAGGGCTCGCCAGATAGACGATCGGATCCGCGATCTCTTTCGGCTCACCCCAGCGGCCGAAGGGGATGCGGGCGAGGATCGGTCCGGAGGCCTCCGTGTCCGAGAGAAGGGTCTTCGACAGCGGCGTCACGATCCAACCCGGTGCGACGGCGTTGACCCGGATCGCCGGCGCATATTCCTGCGCCAGCGATTTCGTCAGCTGCACGACGGCGCCCTTGGAGGACGCATAGGCCGGCCGATCCCCCGAGCCGAAGGTGGAATACATCGACGCGATGTTGACGATCGCGCCGCCGGCCGGCATGCGCGGACGCGCGGTGCGACAGGCTGTCAGGATGGAGTACAGGTTGATCGACATCACCTCGGCAAAGGACTGGGACGTCCACTCGTCCCGGTCGCGGCTGACCCCGGCGCAGTTGACCAGCACATCGATTCTCTCGAAGGCGGAAATGTAGCTTTCGAGATCCGCGGTCGATCGGACATCCACCTCGGACGCTGTGATGCCGGCCAAACCCGCCTTCGCGCCCGTCATCAGCCCGGCGACATGCGTCCGCGCACCGAGCGCGCTGAAGGCTTCAGCCGTCGCGGCACCGATACCGGACGTTCCGCCGATGACGACGACGGTCTTGTCTGCGAACAGTTTTGGTTCAAACGTCATGGGGTTCCTCCAACCAAGCCATGGGTAGATGCACGTCGTGCCGGTCGCTACGGAACGACCAGCACCTTCACGTCGTCGTTCGGCGCCGCCAGTCTCTCGAAAGCGTTGGCCACCACTTCGGCGAGCGGCACTTCCCGGGTGACGATCAGCGAGGGATCGAAAAGTCCGCCGGCGATCATGCCGATCAGGTCAGCATAGACATGCCGGTAGCCGCACGAGGGTATGATCTCCACCTCGCGGTTGACGAGGTCGAAGGCATCGACGCGGGCGGGTGCGCCGAACAGCCCGACCAGCACGACCTTGCCACCCTTGCGGACAGACTGGATGGCATCGTCGAGCGCCGGCTGCACGCCGACGGCCTCGAAAGCCACGTCCACGCCGCGGGCCTGCGTCGGCAGATGGCCCGACAGGCTGTTGACGGTTTCGGTCGCCCCCAGCGCCCGCGCGCGCGCAAGCCTTGCATCCGACACGTCGCTGACGACGATCCGTTTCGCCCCGGCAACGGCCGACAGCTGCACGAGCAGAAGCCCGATCGGTCCGGCACCGACAACGGCGACACTCTGTCCCGCCGTCAGGCCAGAGCGTCGCAGCGCATGCAGGGCAACCGCGGCCGGCTCCAGCACGGCGGCCTGACGGTCGGTCACCGCATCCGGCAGGATGTGCAGCATGTAGTGGGGAACGACGGCCTCCTCCGCCATGCCGCCATGTCCCATCAGCCCTGCGAACCCCATCTTTTCGCAGAGATTGTAGTCTCCCTGCAGGCAGGCAGCGCATGCGCCGCAACGGTATTCGGGCTCCACCGCCACTCTCTGCCCGACCTTCACGGCTCCGCAGGGGCCGTTGATCTCGACCACTTCGCCGGTGAACTCGTGGCCGAGAACCAGCGGCGCAACCACACCCGAAATCGGATGTGGCTCTTTCACCGGGATGGCGTGCGGGCCGTTCAGGAATTCATGCATGTCGGAACCGCAGATCCCGCAGCGCGTGACACGCAGGCGCACCTCGCCCGGCTCGAGGGCGGGACGAACCCGCCGCTCGATCCGGATGTCTTTGGCCGCGTGCCAGACAGCGGACAGGATGCCCTTGTCGTTTGCCCGATCCGTCAGTGCCCCGTCCATCAGCGGAAAAGACCGTCGATATAGGCGGCGCCGAGGCCGACCTTTTCGTAATGGGCCCGTGCCAGCGCGATGTAGTCATGCACATCGAAGGTGCCGGCCGAGTTGCCGTCCTCGTCCAGCCAGATGAGCGGTCCCGTCACCTTGAAATGGACGCGCATGGGTTCGTCGCTTTCGTAGGCGACGAGCGTGTGTCCCTCGCCGGGCGTCTCGTAGACGAAGTCGCCGGCTGAGGCGGTCCAGTCGTGCTCCAGATAGCCCCACTTGCCCGAGATCGTATAGGCGAAGACTTCGTGCGGATGATAGTGGCGGTTTACCAGGCCCGCCTTCTTCGCCATCAGGATATCGCACCACATGTTGCGGTCCGGCGAGATCCACAACGGGCGGGTCGAGACCGTTTCGGTCAGGGGAACGTAATAGCGTTCGTCATCGGTCGCGGCGTTGGGAAGATAGACTTCGGGTTTCGCGTCCGGCTTGAACACGTTCTCGATCGGCTTGATGTCGCGCCAGAATTCGTTCGTCGCAGCTTCGGGCATGTCGGTTACCTCCCAGTAGATCCAGGGCTCAGTCGCCCCGACAACAAGAATAGTGATTACGACGGAGGAGGCTTGACGGGCAGGGACACTTGTTTTGTCTCTCCGCGCCCAAACGTCCAAAGGGGTGGGAGGTGGGTGGGACAGGATAAATTGCCGCGTCTAAGCTCCTGTCCACCGCAGTGCCCGAGAGGCTCGCGGTCCGCGCTTGGAGGGCGCGGCATCTGGGAGAGCTGTCGATCGGCTCGACGCATCAGGGGATGACGCGCGATCGGCCAAGGGAGGTTTCGATATGACATTCCGGTATCTGACTGGCAGACATGAGAGTGGTCCGCAGGACGGTGGCGTGACGCGGCGCACGACCCTCAAGGCACTCGCCGCGGGCGCCGCGGTCCTTGCGGCGCCATCCTATCTGCGCGCCCAATCGGCACAGACCATCAAGATCGGCTTCATCACCCCGCAGACGGGACAGATGGCGCCCTTCGGAGAAACGGACGCCTTTGCGGTCGAATTCATCCGCAAGCATCTGGCCAAGGGTCTCGAGATCGGCGGCAAGACCTACGCGCTCGAGATCATCGAACGAGACGCACAGTCCAACCCCAACCGTGCAGCGGAGCTGGCCGGGGAATTGTGCCAGAACGACGGCGTCCACATGCTGATACCGGCCTCGACGACGGATGTGACGCTTCCCGTGTCCGAACAGGGCGAATTGTTCGAGGTGCCCACCCTCTCGTCCAGCGCGCCGTGGCAGGCCGTCATCATGCCGCGCGGCGGCGCCGATCAGAGCTTCAACTGGACCTACCACTTCTTCTGGGGCCTGGAAGACATCGTCCAGACATTCGTCAACATGTGGAACGGCCTCGAGAGCAACAAGAAGGTCGGCCTTCTGCTGCCACGCAACGCGGACGGCGAGGTCTGGGGCGACGACAAGATCGGCCTGCCCCCGGCCATGCGCGCCGCCGGCTTCGAGGTCATCGCACCGTCGAAATTCGAGATCCGGACCAATGATTTCTCGTCTCAGATCAGTGCCTTCAAGGAAGCTGGCTGCGAAATTCTCGGCGGCCTGGTCTTCCCGGCCGACCTGAGGACGGCGACCATCCAGATGGCGCAGCAGGGTTTCAAGCCCAAGATCATGACCGTCGCGGCCGGTCTTCTGTTTCCCTCCGCCGTCGAGGCCATGGGAACGCTCGGCACCGGCATGTCGACCGAGGTCTGGTGGACGCCGGCCTTCCCCTACAAATCCACCCTGACCGGCGAGAGCTCCGCGGATCTCGCGGCAAACTGGGAAAAAGCGACCGGCAAGCAGTGGACCCAGCCGCTCGGCTACAGCCATGCCATGTGGGAGATCATCGTGGACACGCTGAAGCGTTCCGGTGACCCGATGGACCGCGCCGCCATCCGCGACGCGCTGAAGGCAACAAACCTCGACACGGTGGTCGGCAACGTCAACTGGAGCAAGGGTCCTCACCCGAATGTCTCGAAGACGCCGGTTCTGGGCGGGCAATGGCGCAAGGGTGAAAAATGGCCCTACGACCTGAAGATCGTCGAGACCGGGCTCTATCCCATCATGAAGCCGGAAAGCAGCCTGGAGATGAAGTCTTGGTGACGCCATCCGGACAGCAGACGCAAGCGGACGGAAAGGAGGTTCTTCTTTCCGTTCGCAACCTTTCCAAGAGTTTTGGGGCTCTGAAAGTGGTGCAGGACGTCAGTTTCGAGCTGGCCCGCGGGGAAGTCCTGGGCGTTCTCGGGCCGAACGGGGCCGGCAAGACCAGTCTGTTCAACCTGATCTCGGGCGACATCGGCTTCGACACGGGCGCGATCACGCTCAATGGCACGCCGCTCGGTCGCGAACCCTCCTACCGGCGGGCCATGAGGGGGATCGGGCGGACCTATCAGATCCCCCGCCCTTACGCCAAGATGACAACCTTCGAGAACCTGCTCGTCGCCGCCCGCTTTGCAGCCGGTCGCAGCGAGCGCGAGGCCTATCTCTCCTGTGCCGCGCTGCTGGAGGATTGCGGGCTTGCCGGCAAGGCCAATCTCCCCGCCGGCGGCCTGACCCTGCTCGATCGAAAGCGGCTGGAACTGGCCCGGGCCCTTGCGGGCGAACCCAAGCTTCTTCTTCTCGACGAGATCGCCGGCGGGCTCACGGAAGCCGAAGCCGGGCAATTGGTGTCGCTGATCCGGCAGGTGCGCGATCGGGGCATCACGATCATCTGGATCGAGCATGTCCTGCACGCCGTGATGGCCGTGGCCGAGCGTCTTCTCGTCTTGAGCTTCGGCGAGAAGATCGCCGACGGCAAACCGCAGGAGGTGATCGACAATCCCGATGTACGCCGCATCTATATGGGGATCGAAGCATGAGCGCGTCTCCTCTTCTGACGGCGCGCGCGCTTTGCGCCGGCTATGGCGATTTCCAGGCCCTGTTTTCCATCGATTTCGATATTCACCCCGGCGAGGTGGTGGCCCTCATCGGTGCCAATGGTGCGGGCAAGTCCACGCTGCTGAAAACCTTCGTCGGCCTCGTGCCGATCCGGGACGGGTCGCTGACATTCTGCGGCCTGGACGTGTCGAAAACCCCGGCGCATGCGCTGGTCTCGCGCGGGCTGGCGCTGGTTCCGGAAGGCCGCCGGCTGTTTCGGGGCATGACGGCCGAGGACAATCTGCGGGTCGCGGCGGATCACGCCGGCCAGCCGGCGGCGGGCACGCGCCCGTGGACGCTGGAGCGGCTCTACGACCTCTTTCCGATTCTGGCCGAGCGCCGGGCACAAGCCGTCGAGGACCTCTCGGGCGGGCAGCAGCAGATGGTCGCGATCGGCCGCGCCCTGATGACGCAGCCGAAGCTGCTTCTCTGCGACGAAATCAGTCTCGGCCTCTCGCCGAAGGTGATCGCGGAAATCTACGACATGCTGCCGGCCATCCGGCAAGCCGGCACCGCGATCGTCCTGGTCGAGCAGGACGTCTCCCTCGCCAGCCGAAGTTCCGACCGGGTTTACTGCATGCTGGAGGGACGCATCACGCTGTCCGGCCGATCGTCCGAGGTGACGCGAGACGAGATCACCCAAGCCTATTTCGGAGTGAAACATGACCTGGGTTGACGCCGTTATCCAGGGGCTGCTGCTCGGCGGCCTCTATGCACAATATGCGATCGGCCTGTCGCTGATGTTCGGCGTGATGCGCATCGTCAATATCGCACACGGCGATCTCGTGATCCTCCTGGCGCTGATCGGCATCTCCGTCTCGGCAGCCTTCGGCCTCGGCCCCGGCTTCATCATGCTGCTGATGATCCCTCTCGGTGCGCTGATCGGTTGGGGCCTGCAACGCGGTATCCTCAACCACCTCGTCGGCAACGATCCCCTGCCCTCGCTCATCGCGACCTTCGGGCTGTCGCTGGCGCTGCAGAACCTGATGCTGACGATCTGGCAAGCCGACACGCGCTCGCTCGATGCCGGCGCGCTCGCCATCCAGTCGATCGACCTCGGAGGGATCCATGTCGGCGTCCTGCCCCTCGGCATCGTCGCGGTCGCGGCCCTGCTGACCTGGGGCCTGCATGTCGTCCTGAAGACCACCCGCTTCGGCCGCGCCTTGCGGGCATCGGCGGCGGACAAGGACGCGGCGACCCTGAGCGGCATCGACACCAGGATCGTCTACGCCAAGGCGACGGCCATTGCGGTGGCCATCCTCGGCATCGCGGCCGTCTTCCAGGCCGCCCGCACGACGGTCTCTCCGGCCGACGGCGGGGCGCAACTGATCTACGCCTTCGAGGCGGTGATCATCGGCGGGATGGGTTCCATCTGGGGCGCCTTTGCCGGCGGCCTGATCCTCGGCGTGGCCCAGGTCGTCGGCTCCCGCATCGATCCCGGCTGGGGCATTCTGGCCGGCCACCTCGTCTTTCTCCTGGTTCTCGCCTGGCGCCCCCAGGGCATCATGTCCCGTCGATAGGAGGCAGACTTGACCGCGTTCACCATTCTCGTCCACCGGCACACGCTTTCCAGCCGGATCGCCATCACCGTCGCGCTCCTTCTTCTGGCGGCGATTCCCACCATGCCGTTCTGGGCATCCAGCGGCCAGATCCGGTTGATCATCGAACTCTCCTGCCTGATCGCGATCGCGCAGATGTGGAACCTGCTGGCCGGCTATGGCGGCATGGTCTCCGTCGGCCAGCAGGCCTTCATCGGAGCCGGCGGCTATTCGCTGTTCGTCCTCTCCGTCTATGCGGGTCTCAATCCCTTCTGGTCGGTGCCGCTGGCCATGATCCTGCCCGCTCTGCTCGCAGCCCCCTCCTACCTGCTGCTGCGCAAGCTCGACGGCCCGTATTTCGCCATCGGAACCTGGGTGCTGGCGGAGGTCTTCCGGCTGGTGACGGGCAATCTCCAGGTGGTCAATGCCGGGTCCGGCATGACCTTGCGGGCGATGGGTCAGTTCACCGCCCACCAGCGGGAGATCGGCCTCACCATCCTCTGCGCCCTGCTGCTGCTCATCACGGTCGGCGGCACCTTCCTGATGCTGCGCTCGCGACTGGGCCTCGCCATGACGGCCATGCGCGACGATCCCGTCTCGGCCGCGAGCCAGGGCGTGAATGTCGGCCGCATGCGCTTCGGCATCTATGTCGTCGCCGCCATGGGAACGGGCCTTGCCGGCGCCATCTATTACATGGCGCAGCTGCGGATCTCTCCCAGTTCGGGCTTCGACCCCTACTGGTCGTCGATCTGCATCTTCATCGTCATGGTCGGCGGCATCGGGCGCCTGGAAGGGCCGATCGTGGGCGCCCTTCTCTACTTCACCGCAACCCGCCTCTTCGGCCATTACGGCGCAAGCTACATGATCGTGCTCGGCCTGTTGACCCTGCTCATCGCCCTCTTCTCGCCGGGCGGCCTCTGGGGCCTGTTCGGCAAGCTGCGGGACTGGCCCTGGTTTCCGGTCGGTCACAGGCTGGAATACCGACAGCGCGGCGATGCTTGAAGACGCCAGGCCATCGCAGTCGATGGATGCGGTCCGGCATTTCGATGAGCGATGGCTAGAGTTTCGCGCGCTCGGCCTCACGCCACACGCGCGGGGTTGAGCCGGTATGCTTCAGGATGAAGCGTGAGAAATAGGCAGGATCGGCAAAACCGAGGCGGTCGCTGATCTCCTGAACGGTGCCGAAGGTGAAGACCAGCTCGCGTCTGGCCTCGTCGAGCAGCCGGGCGGTCAGTCGTTGATGGGCTCCCTGTCCGCTCATGGCCTTCACCACGCGATTGAGATGCGTGGGAGAAATTCCGAGTTCGGCGGCGTAGAACGACACCGGCCTGTGCGCCCGCAGATGACGGTTGATCAGGGCGTCGAGCTGCTCCATCCGCCGGCTTCCGTCATCGGTCGTCCCACCGTCCCCGCCCTGCGACAGGCGGGCCGTCAATTGCAAGGTCTGGGTGACATAGGCATCGAGAAGATCGTTTCGGCCGTTGCGGTTCCCGGCATATTCCCGGCCAAGCCTTAGAAGGGTTTCCCCGACATAGGCGGCGTCCGGGTCGGCTCTGTCGAGCCGCGTCACCCGCGGTTCGCCGAGCCAGCCACCCAGGGGACTTCTCCCGCCGGGTACCGTCTTCAGACGGGATGCGAGGATGGTGATGACGAGCCCGTCCGTATCCCTGGAAAAGCGGAAGCCGTGACTGACGCCGGGAGGCACGGTGATGACGGTATCCGGCTCGATCCTAAGCCGCTCGTCGCCAAAGACGGCATCGCCCGAGCCCGTCTGAAAGTACAGGATCTGGAAAAAGCGCTCGTGCTGGTGCGCGCGAATTTCCCAGTGATGCAGACGGCTGCGCGAGGGAATGCCTTCGCAGTGAAGCCATAGGCCCGGCACCTGACCTGCCTGTTCGCCATAGAGCTCATAGGTGGGCACGTCGCGCGGCGTGATCGTTTCTTCCATGTTCGATATGTGCAATTTCTGGCCGGGATTGTCCATTGTCGCCCTGCTTTCTCTCGCCCACAATCGGGGCCGAACGTGACACCGGGAGAGGAAGCGTGGGAGGAAACATGCGCACCCAGATCGCCATCATCGGCTCCGGTCCTTCGGGGCTTCTGCTGGGCCAGCTTCTGACGGAAGCGGGAATCGACAATGTCATCATCGACCGCGTGGACCGGGAGTACATCCTCGGACGCGTTCGCGCCGGGGTGCTGGAGGAAGGCACCGTCGCGCTGATGGACCAGGCGAAGGCCAGCGGTCGGCTTCATGCCGAAGGCCTTCCGCATGACGGGTTCTCGCTGGCCTTCGACGGTCGCGATCACCGCATCGACCTGTTTGGCCTGACCGGCGGCAAACGCGTCACGGTCTATGGGCAGACCGAATTGACGCGCGATCTGATGGATCGTCGCGAAGCCGGCGGCGCAACCACGATCTACGACGCGACCGACGTCCAGCCGCACGATTTCGAAACGGCAAAACCCTACATCACCTTTCAGAAGGACGGCACGGCGCATCGCCTGGATTGCGACTTCATCGCCGGCTGCGACGGGTTTCACGGCGCAAGCCGCAAGGCGGTGCCGGACAGGGCGATCACCGGCTACGAGCGGGTCTACCCCTTCGGCTGGCTGGGCATTCTCTCGGACGTCGCGCCGGTCAGCCATGAACTCATCTATGCCAATCATCCGCGCGGATTCGCGCTCTGCTCCATGCGCTCGGAAACGCGCAGCCGCTACTACATCCAGTGCGCGCTCGACGAGACCGTGGAGAGCTGGACCGACGACCGCTTTTGGGACGAACTACGCCGGCGCCTCCCCGCCCATCACGCCGAGGCCTTGGAGACGGCGCCTTCGTTCGAAAAATCGATCGCCCCCCTTCGCTCCTTCGTAGCCGAACCCATGCGCTTCGGTCGCCTCTTTCTTGTCGGCGATGCCGCCCATATCGTTCCGCCGACCGGCGCCAAAGGCTTGAACCTTGCCGCGAGCGACGTGAACTATCTGTTTGCCGGTCTGCTGGAGCACTATGCCGAAAGCTCGAACGCCGGCATCGACGCCTATTCGCAGCGCGCGCTCGCCCGCGTCTGGAAGGCCGTGCGCTTTTCGTGGTGGATGACGACGATGATGCACCGTTTTCCCGACTCCGGGCCGTTCGACCAGAAGATTCAGGAAGCCGAACTCGACTACCTCACGCATTCGCAAGCAGCTTCGAAAGCGCTTGCCGAGAATTATGTCGGCTTGCCTTACTGAGCGCTGCGGCAGCGCGACGCTCCCGCGATGAAAGCATTGTCGATCTGTGGACCTAGGACGAGCGATCGACACGCAGGACCATATCGAGGCTCATGGAAGATCGTGCATCCGTCTTCTGTCAAAGACCGGCGTCGGCACGATCCCTTCCAGATCAATGCCAGGGGCCGCGGACCGCCCAATAGGAGAACTCGACGTCGCGCTCGGTGAGATCCCGGTCGTCATCACGAGACTGGGGACGTTCAGAGGGCTGCGTCGTCGCGGTGGGCTGCCGCTGAAGAACCCAGCTGATCCCCGATTTCAAACTGCCGATTAGATCCAACGTCATGGGACACTCCTTCGTTGATCAATCTTCCTGCCAGCAGAGGGCAGATGCGCTTCTCTGTCGGACCGGGTCCGTCGTTCGACATCGCGAACGCCTTCCGCCTGCTGAACGTGAGGTTCGCCCTCTCCTCGTCTGGACGAGCCCGGCGGTCGAAAGCCCCGGATCCCGACGGCAATTATTATCGACTAATTTCCTATACAAAAGGAAGAAATCCCTGTTGCGGCAGACCGTTGGAGAAAATTCGTCCTCTCAGGAACACCTCGAGAGCGGTGGCTTTCCATGCGAAACAGGCGATAGCGGCCGCGACAAGACAGGAAGCGATCAAGGCGTCGGCGCACACAAGGATAGCGGCTTCGTCACGCTTTTCCTGCAGGATGTCATCGACGGCGTGGAGACCACGTCCTTCCAACTGCCGGGCACGGAACGCGCTGACAAGCTGTTCGCGCTCGAAGCGCCCGGCCATCGCTACACGCGCGTGTCCAACCCGACGCAGGATGCCTTCGAACAGCGCCTTGCCGAGATCGAAGGCGGCGCTGCGGCCCTGGCGCTCGGTTCCGGTCAGGCCGCGTCGGGCCTATGCGGTCCTCAATCTCGCGCGCCGGCGACAACGTCGTCAGCGCCTCCAGACTGCCGCGACGTGACCGGCACGGGAACATGGGGATTGCCCACGCCGATAGTTGTGTTGATCGTTCGGAAGGATATCGTGACGTTTGCCGATGTCAGTCGGACCGGCTTGTGCGGATCGAGCCGGGCGCTATCATTGATCCCGCGCGCGATATCGAATCCGCGCCGTGCCTGACCGTCCAGACCAGAACCGGAATTCTTGCCTTGACCGACCATCATCACCATGACGATCACGCGCACGACCATTCGCAACCGCACGAGGAGCGCTGGAAGCACGATGGCATCCGCGTCATCAAGGGCGACCAGCTCGATTCCAACACGGCCCAGACGCCTGGCATGTTTCGGCAGGCGGCGATCAATCATGCCCGCGTCGGCGCGCAGAAAATCTGGGCCGGAACCGTGGCGATCGAGCCCAACGCCAAGACCGGCGTGCATCATCACGGCGCACTCGAAAGCGTGATCTTCGTCATCCGCGGCAAGGCGCGCATGCGCTGGGGCGAGCGGCTGGAATTCGTCGCGGAAGCCGGTCCGGGCGATTTCATCTTCGTGCCGCCCTATGTGCCGCACCAGGAAATCAACGCGGATCCCAACAATATCCTCGAATGCGTCCTCGTCCGCTCCGACAACGAGGCCGTCGTCGTCAATATCACGGATGTCGATCCTGTCGAGGATCCCCAGGAGGTCTACTGGGTCGATCCTATACATGGCCATCCCGACGGTCGGAAATAGGCAGTCGTCCTCGGTTCCGGAAACGGCTTGTGGGCGCGTTCTTTCGTTCGAAGCCGGTCCAAAGCGATCCGTCGGAAAGGGCTTGCCGTAGCGTCCCGCCCTTCTTGCCGGTCGGCCAGAGTTCCTGCGGGTCTGCGGATGATCGCGCCATCGCAACCAGTGTCCGCCCCGTCTTCCCAATCTTTTCGGAGCGGTTCAGGCGGTCCCGATGCGGGGCTTTGGACGACTATTGGAGAGGGCAATGAAGGGGCGCTCGACGAGGTAGTAGAACGCCGTCGCGACGGCGATGCAGAGGGATACGACCACAAGGAGGCCCAGAGCCTCGGTGTGTGGCGAGCGGCCGACGAGCGCATACCACAAACGAAAGCCGATGCCCGAGACCGGATTGTGGGTCAGGTACAGCGAATAGGAAATCAGCCCCAGGAACTGTAGTGGCCAGACGCTTGAGAAGCTGCCGAGCTTGCCGGCCATGGCTATGGCGACGAGACCGAGAGCTGTGATCACGCAGGCGAGACCGAAGAGATTGCCGTTGATGACGGAGGCCACCAGGATCACGCCGGCATAGCCGGCAAACCAAAGGCGGCAGCCCTGCCGCTGCCAGGAGAGATAGGCTCCGACACCCAGCAGAAACGCATAGAAGAGATTGACGAACAGGCCCGGAATGTCCGGGCCAATGCCGACAGGCCACAAAAGGCTGAGCACAAAGGCCGCAATAAGAACGTCCGGAGACCGTGTCGCCAGGAGCAGGGCAAAGACGATATAGAACTGGATTTCATAGGCCAGCGTCCAGAAGGCAGCGTTTACAAGGGGGTAGCCGAGGATATCCTGCGCATAGACCATGTGCGCGAGGAGCTGGTCGATCGTGTGGAGATCGGCCGTCAAGCTCGGGAAAAAGGCCGCCGCGAACCAGGACAGAGCCGCTGTGCCGATCAGAACGGCCCAGTAAGGCGGATCGAGCCGGATCGATCTCTTCAGCATGAACTGTCCAAGCCCGGCCGCGGACATGTCGATGTTCCGGAGAGAATGGGTGATGACGAAACCGCTGATGACGAAGAACACGGGAACGCCCAGTTCCCCGAACGTCAGGATCTTGAGGACGATGTCGGGAAGCCTGTCGATATGCCCGCCGGCACCGGCGTGGAAGAAAACGACCGCGAGCGAGGCAAGCCCGCGAAGACCGTCGATGAAGGAAAAGCGGACTTTCGGTGAATGCTCCACCACGCAGCTTCCGTCCTGTTTCCCGACAACCGGTCTCGATCCTATCTCGGTCAAACGTGCCGGGCACGTGCCGGCAGATGGATTGAGGCCGACCTTATGGCGCCAATGATGACGCAATCAGGTCGGCCCAAGCTATCGGTCGTCCGTGCTGTCGTCTCACATCACCGTGCGCGGGGCGTCGCGGGGGAAGAGATCGTTGAGCTTGTAGGCGACTTCCGTGCGATTGGTCGCCTTGAGCTTCTTCATGATGTTGCGGATGTGAACCTTCACGGTGCTTTCCCGCAGATTGAGCTCATAGGCGATGATCTTGTTCGCCTTGCCCTTACGAAGGGCTTGCACGACCTCGGCCTGACGAAGCGTAAACATTTCGGAGACCCGCGGCGCCTCCTGCGCGTCGGAGTCGATGAGGTGGCGGATGGAGATCACGCTGCTCGCCGGCACGAAGATACCTCCGGCAATCGCGAGTTCGATCGCGACAATGCACACGTCGATCCCGACCGAGGTCGGAATATAGCCGCTTGCGCCGTATTCGAGCGCCTTGAGGATCTGCGTCAGGTCATCGGAATCGGCGAGGACGACGACGGGAACCGACTTGAACTCGCCGGTCAGCCGCGAAATCTCGTTCATCGTCGCCACGTCGCTCATCTTGCGACCGCCGACATTCAGCAGGATGGCGCTGACCGGGGGATGAAGATCCTTCACCTTGCGCCACTGGTCCACCGTCGCGACCGCGCAGAAATCGGAACCGAGACCATTGCTGATCAATGCTCTCGCCAGGCATTCGCGATCGAGCGCCCGGCTGTCGATAATCAACAGGCAGGAATCTTTCGACTGCGACTTTCTCAGGCCGTCGGCCCGCATGCTGGAACGGGCAGAGGCATCGCTTTTGTTCACGTACTCCGACGCAAAATCACTCATCTTAACGCAACCCCCTGAGGATAAGTCTTGGCTACCTGCTCTTCGCGGCAATGTGATTACCGTCGAGCAATTATGGCCTCATCGACCTATAAATTAGATTTTACTGAATTAATATATGTATGCAGTCTGAGCTTTTACGTATAGATCCGGAAACCCGAGAGTCTATTGCCCCTCTTAATCAAGTATCCCGACTTTAACACATAACCTACAGAATAAAAGCAATTTTAATCAACGCGGCATCAGCTTTTCCTCTTAATTTGCCAGAATCGTATTGTCATTTGCAGAATCTTTTTTTGATTTCACGGAATTTTGATTGGAAGTCATCTAACCTTCATGCAGCGAAGAGTCATTCCGCAGCATGTCCCCGCACGCTAAACCGACTGTCCGAGAATATGCATGCGAGAGGGGGCCGCTGCCGTCCAGTCCTCGCGCTTCTCCGACCGAAGGATTCTGAACACGGCCACGCTGATGCCTGCGAGCGTCCAATATATATAGGGAATGACGGATACGCCGCTGGTCGTTCCGATGGTGATCAGCAACGCCACCATCGTGCCGAGTAATGCGTTGATATTGAGGGTAGGCGTTTCTTCGGAAAAACACGCGCGCAGAAGATTAAAGACGATCGTGCCGAAGATCATGGCAAACAGGAACAGGCCGACAAGGCCATAGCCCAGGGCCAGTGCGATATAGGAGTTGACGATGTCGATGATGCCTTGCCCCTGGATCATCTTCTGCATCTCCGGTTCCGCGAGATAGTCGTCCGAACCGAAAAGCGGGTATCGCTCGATGACGATCAGGGAGTTTTCCATCAGCATGACGCGATAATCGGAGGTCTCCACGTCGACGGAACCGACGAAAGGCAAGAGCCGGTAGACCCGCTCCCCGGCCGGCGTCAGCATCAGTGCGGAAATCACGACCAGCCCCGCGACGGAGGCCACCGACAGATTGACGAGCCCACGTCTCGATATGGTGATCGAAATCAGCACCACCATGGCAAAGCCGAGCCATGGTCCACGGGATACGCTGGCATAGAGGCCTGCGAGAATGATGCAGAGGGCCGCGAGCACGACGACGCTGGACAATCTATGGCGCATCGTTGCGAGGAGGCATCCGCCCGCGGCAACGAAGACGACACCGAGACCGATGGGCTCGATTGCGGTGACGGCGGCGCGCAGTTGGCCGTCACGGAACAGGTAGGGCGCGATCAGGTGGACGCCCCACTGGTCGATGACGCTGTTATAGAGGCGCCAGGTCTTGCCCATCTCGACCACCGCGGCCAAGGCCAGAGGCAGTGACGCCACCACCAGCGCCAGCATGGCTTTGCGGACATCGTCCAAGCTCGTCAGCGCCCGGCTGAAAACGTAATAGGGCAGCACGATATCGAGGACATGGATCACGCAGGTGCGGATACCGACGGTGACGTCGCCGCTGCGAAACGCCAGCACGCAGATGAGGCCGACAAAGAGGATGACCAGCTTGTCCGTCGTGCTGATCGGGCCCGGACGATCCTTGCGCATCAGCGCGATGGCCGTCGGCAGCAGGAAGACCAACGCCAGTATCCGGGCCGGGTTGAAATCGAGAATCTTGTTCATCAAGCCGGGCAGGCTGACGGTGATGTCGATGGCCGGCGCCGCAAACAGCAGCATCACGTAGAAGTAGACAGGCTTCGTCGGATCGCGATGGAGGACGATGGCGAGCAGGGCGAGGAACAGCGAGAAGAGAACGAAGTTTCCCGACGTGAAGACGACGACCACGGTCGCCATCCAGACATTGCGCCAGAGAGAAAATTCAGCCTCGGGGATCATCCCGTTGACCGCGCGCCGCCCGACCATGAAGGCGGGTATCGCGACGACGACGACAAAGATCAGCGCCTTGATATATTCCGGCATATTGGCCCCATGTCGGCCGACATGCGCGGCCATTGTCCCGGAGTGGGCAGCTTTAAGCCCCCGCCCTCGTCCGTTAAGAGGTTATTGGGTATGCCGGCATACTACAACTTAACCGTTCAGGTAGATGACTCGGGGTTACCCCTCCGCCATAAGGCGTAAGCCTGAACGATCGAGGGGCGCGTTCCGGGCTCACAGCACGAAGGAGACGTGCCTGACCATCATTTCGAACGCGTGTCCGACAAGATAGCCAACCGGCCATGCCAGAAGGATCACGCACTCGAACTTCACGCTGTTCAGCCGGTAGCGAATGTTGAAATACAGAAGGATCGGCAGGGTGAGAACGCCGTGCAGGGCAATCGCCCACAATGCACCTTCGAAGCCGAACAACCAATTGGCAAGCGGCACGAGGGTAAAGAGCGCCGTCGTCTTGACGAAGCTCAGGATCGTTAGGTTCTGTGGCCGGCCGGCTGCCAGATAGACCGATGACGCGACGCCGAACCGGGTGACGAGCAGGCTGAAGGACAGGATTTCGATAATCAGCCCCGCCTCGGCATAGCGATGATCGTAGAGCAGATCGATGATCGCCCTGCCCCCGCCGTAAAGGGCGCCGGCGCTGCCGACGAAGAAGAGATCGAAGGGCAGGCGGAAGTTATAGTAGACCTTGCGGATCTGCTCCGGGGTTTCCCGCGCCACCCGGCTGAGGGCCGGTGTTGCGACGGCTGAGAACAGCCGCCCGCCTGCGCCCTCGATCATCGCGACGAGGTTGAACGCCAGGACATAGAAGCCCAGCACCGTGGGCGTCACCCAGCCTGCCAGCAGAAGGCGGTCGCCATTGGCCGCCAGCACGCTGAAGGTCGATGCCAGCATGATCCACCGACCGAAGCTCATCATCTCGCCCAGCGCCTTCCGGTCTATATGGACGCGATTGTTGGTGCCCGGCAGGCTGGTGTGGCTGAGGACGGTGAGCACCAGGGCATTCACCCAGCTGGAAATGACGAAGGACCAGATCGATCCCGTCGCCCAGCAGAGCAGGATGGCGACGACGAGGCTGATGACAAGCGCGATGAACTCGATGATCGTCAGTCGGGACAGATCCAGGTTGCGGGCGCGCGTGATCGCCTTGGTGGATTGGAAGCCCATGATGACGGCGGCAAAGCCGACAGCGCCGATGATGAGGGAGAGATCCGGATACTGGTACACCCCGCCCGTCGTCAGCCCGTAGACATTGGCCTGATCAATGGCGATTCCGACACCGATACAGATCAGCCAGATCAGGACGCCACGGACCATCTGAAGCGTCCAGGCGGTGTCGAGGAAGGGCTGGACATTGCCGTTGGGGCTCTGGATCACCGCCTGCCGAAGGCCGACATCCGACAGGAGCGTGATGACGACGAGAACCATCGTCGCAACGGCCATGACGCCGAAGACTTCGGGCACGAGCAACCGGGTCAAGACCAGGTTCGAGAGAATCCGCAGGATCTGCCCGAGCACGTATCCGCCCATAGACCACCCGCTCGCGCGCAGGACCACGGCCCGGAAGCCGGTGCGGTGCGATGTCGTCGCTGGATCTGCGGGTGGTTTCGCCGGCCTGAAAGGGCCCGCTCCATCCATGGCTTGAGGAACGGTCAAGACGCGGAAGCCTCCATGCTGTCCTCAATCAAGCTGCTGTAACGGACCCTTGCGCAAGACGCGTTCCTGAACCTCATGCGAGCTGCGAGACAAAGGGTTCGGCCTGCCGCACATCCGGGCCGACAGGCTCAGCTGCAACGGCGACGCCTGCCTGCGCACCGACAGTCCCCGCTTCGGCTTCTGAAATCGCGGCGCGCATCCGTCCGGCAAGGACGCGAACATAGGGCTCGAGCACCATGCTGTCGTGATCCCCAGGCACCTCTATGACGCTCAGGCGGTCAATATGGGGTGTCCAGCCATTGTCGTCGAGAATGGTGTCGCGCGTCGCGTTCAGACGCCGGCGGCCGGGAAGCACATAGTGGACGGCAGGCTTCGGGCGCAGCAGCGTCACCGAGCCGTCATATCGGTTCAGCTCATAGCGCAGCAAGGCGCGACGGAAGGCGCTTTCGATCCGCTCGTTGTTGAACGCCTCGGCCGACAGCCCCTGCCCTTCCGCATCTTTCTTGCGCTGCTGTTCCAGCTTCCAGGCGGCGTGGTCGCCGAGCCATGTCGTGAGGAACCTTCCCTTGTGTCGCCGGATATCCTGCAGCTTCATATGCAGCTTGTCGCGAACCGAAAGACCGGGTTGCGTCGGCAGCGGCGTGTCCAGCATCACCACATGCGACACCGTTTCACCGGCCGCCTGCAACTGCCGGGCAATTTCCAGCGCTGCCAGTCCGCCGCCGGAATAACCGGCGAGAAGATAGGGACCGGCCGGCTGGACGGCGCGGATCTCGGCGATCGCATCGCGCGCCGCCTCCTTGAAGCATTCATGCGGCGCCTGATCGCCAAATAGCCCCTTCGCCTGCAGCCCGTAGACCGGCCGCGTTGCACCGAGGATGGCGGCGAGGTGACGAAGATTGAGCACGTTGCCGAACATGCCCGCACAGATGAAAAGGGGATGTGCGGCCTGACCCGGGCCCGCATTCCGGCCGGGACCCGAATGCATCCCCACCACATATTGCGGCCTTGCGGCCGGAAGCGCATCGACGCTTTCGGATGCCGGAGCGTCGGTCTCTCCAGGCGTCATCTGCGCGCGCACGATGTCCGCGCAGCGGGCGATCGTCGGCGCCTCGAACAAAACGGAAATGGGGAGATCGACGCTGAAGCCCTTCTTGATCATCCGGAACAGGCGAACCGCGATGAGCGAATGCCCGCCGAGTTCGAAGAAGTTGTCGTCGACGCCGATCTGGGCGACCCCCAGAAGCTCGCGCCAGTATCCTGCAATGGTTTCCTCCACGGGATCGCGCGGTGCGACATAACCGGTGTCGACATCGGGCCTCTGGAAGCCGCTCTCGGCGGGAGCGTCCTTCCGCGCGGCAACAGCCGCATTCTCGCGCAGGCGTTGAAGGTCGATCGAGCTGATGACCGGCTGGATCTCATTCGTCGCGAGCGCCCGCAAAAGAGCGTCGAAACCCTCCGTCTTCATGATCCCGAGGCTCGTCTGCACCTTGAGCCGCAGCAAGGCGGGCGACAGATGGCCTTGCGATGCGGCCGGGTTTTCGACCGCGCTCTCGTGACGCACCGGTGCCGGCATGGTCCGATCCTCGAGCTGCTTCATGACGAAGCGGCGTATCTCCAGCACAGGGTCTCCGTCAGGCTCGGTGACCAGGACGTCGAAGACGGCATATCCCGCGCCGAATTCGCTCACGTCGGACAGGCGCACCCGGCTGACGATGGATGCCGGCAAAGGTTTATGAACGGTGATGGAGCCGTAGGTCATCGGCACCCAGAGGCGGGCGGCGCGATCCTGCGTTCCGACCAGCGCCATCCCATAGCCGGTGGCGATGTCGAGCAGGGCGGGATGCATCAACGTCTGCGCGTCGCTCAACCGATAGGCGAGGTCCAGTTCGAGTTCCGCGATGGCCTCCCGGCTTCCGAGCATCAGCGATTTCAGCACGTCCCAGCGCCGGCCGAAGCGAATGTTTTCAGCCTGTGCGGAGACGAGCGTGGCGCCGGGTTGCGCCACCTGGCGCACCATGCCGTCCATCGCCGGGTCGGGAATGTCCAGCACGGGCGATACAGCGCCCGATCGCGTCAACAGAACAGCCTCTGCGTAGGTTTCGAACGGCTGATCCGCGGAGGACCTCGCCGTCACCACCGCCCGGTATCCGCCCGTGCGCGGCGCGAGCCGCACGCGAAGCTCAGTCGGCGCGCGATCGTCCACCAGAAGCGCTTTCAGGAACATGAGGTCGCGAATGTCAAGCTGCAGCGCAAGCCCGTATTCGCGCGCCGCCTGAAGGATGAGCTCGATATAGCCCGTTCCCGGAAGAACGGCCTGGCCGTTCGTCAGGCGGTGCTCGTCCAGCATCCAGTGGCTTTGCGGGCTGAGAACGAGCGTCAGCCACGGCCGGCCCTGCTCGTCCTCGGTCCACCCCTCGAAGCACGGGCCCTCAGCCGGGCCGGCGACCGGAATAAGATCGAGATCGCGCATCTCGGATCCCACCGCGCGCGCGGCGAGCCCGACATCGTTCCAGATGCCCCAGTGGATCGCGCGGGTCTTGCGACCCGAAATGTCCGACATGCTCTCGGCATAGGCGTTGAGATAGGCGTTCGCCGCGACGTAATCCACCTGGCCGGCCGGAGCGGTGTCCGTACTGGTCGAGGAGAAGAGAATGACGAGATCGAGCGACACGTCCCGGAAAACGTCGTCGAGAACGGTGGTTCCCAGCAGTTTCGGTGCCAGGACGCGCTTGATGCTGTCCTCGGATTTCACCTGGAGCGGGGCATCGTCCACGAGGCCGGCCGCGTGGAAGACACCGTTGATCTCGCCGAACCGGGCGAGCGCGAGGCTTACTGCCTGCTTCATCTCCTCCGGATTGGTGACGTCGGCCTTGATATAGAGAACCTCGGCACCGCGTTGCTCGAGCTTTCGGATCGCCGAGGTCGCGCGCCGGATGGCGTCGTGCCCGTGAAGACGGTCGTACGCGGTCCAGGCCTCCCGGGGCGGAAGCTCCAGCCGTCCGGTCAGAACGATACGGGCCTGATAGCGGTCGGCGAGATCGCCGGCCAGAACGAGGGCGATATCCCCGAGACCTCCGGTAAAGAAATAGACGCCCCGGCGACGGAAGTCCGAGCCGAGCCCTTCGCCGGCCGCAAGCGACATCTTCTCGTAGACGCGCGACCAGCGATGATGCTGCCGGTACGCGACAGTCTCGCAGGCCGGCGCCGCCAGAATGTCTTCCCACAGCTGCTCGACAAGAAAGGCGGGCGGCGCGTCGTCAGCCTCGGGTTTGCGCGGCTTCCCGAAGAACGTCTTGGGCGCGGATGTTTCCGCGAAGGGCAGTTGAACATCCACGAGCTTGACCGTGACGCCGTCCAGCTCCTTGGGAATGACAAGGCCCGGTCCGAGGACGGTCGCCTTTTCCGGATAGGGCACGGGTTCGGGGCCCACACGCTGCATGCCGTTGGTGACGACCGTCATGTGGGTGTCGGACGTGCTGCCGCCCTCGCTGAGGGCCTGCGCCAGGAACAGGAGACTGTCGAACCCACATTCCTGATTGCGATGGAAGACGTTCGAGCCGGGCCGGAAGCGGTCCTCACGGGTCACGAGCCACAGATGCACGATGTTCGAGGGAAGGCAGCCGTCGCCGGCAAGGCCTGCAATGAGAGCGTCGTAGCCCGGACGCCCCATTTCGGCGCAGAGAACATAATCGTCGGCGCTCCGGCGGGCGAAGGTGTCCGCCAGCGTGACGGTGACGACGCGTGCGCCGCCCGTCCGCAACCTATCCACGAGGCTGCGGCCGAGACCGGCCTCATCGAGAAAGACGAGCCACGGGCCCGACGGGGTTGGCGCCCCGTCGATGAAGTTGGACACCGACTTCTTCCAGGCAGGACGATAGCCCCAGTCTGCGATATCGGCATTCTTGACGAGCGCCACATCCTTGCGGCCGGCGCTCTGCGTTGCCGGCTCGATGAAGTAACGTTTGTGTTCGAACGCATAGGTGGGCAGCGATACGCGTCGCGGCGCGCTGTCCTGCCACAGGGCATCGATCGTCACCGGCAGCCCGGTCGCCCAGGCGCGACCGAGAGCTGCGTGAAAATGCAGCCGGTCGTCGGTGAGGTCGCTCGCATGCGGCAGCGTGTTGATGACCCGGTTGGCATCGATCCCGCCCTGCGCCTTGGCAAGCGACGAGAGGGTGCGTCCCGGGCCAACCTCGATGTAGATCCGGCCCGGATCCTGCGCCAGTGCCGCCATGCCCGTCGCGAACTCGACGGTCGAACGGAGATGTCCGACCCAATAGAGGGGATCCGTCGCTTCGCGCGCGGTTAGCCAGGTCCCGCTTCTGTTGGACATCACCGGAATGGCCGGCGGACGCAAGACGAGCGTTCTGAGGAACGCTTCGAACCGCCCGAGGATCGGGGCGAGCATGCGGGAATGCGCCGCGATGTTGATGGGAATGCGCGATGTATCCACGCCGCGTTGCGCAAGGACCGCACCGAAAGCCTCCAGATCGGCATCTCGTCCTGACACGACGCAGAGACCCGGCGCGTTGACCGACGCCATGTCGAGCGTCGGCGGGAGCAGCTTGACGAGGTCCTCCGCATCGAGCGAAACGCTCAGCATGCCGCCGGCTTCCACCGTGTCGAACAGTTCGCCGCGCAACCGCACGAGATTGACGGCATCGCGATAGGACAGAACGCCAGCTAAGCAAGCCGCGGCGTTCTCGCCCATGGAGTGGCCGATCAGGGCCTTTGGCATCACGCCCCACGACATCCAGAGGCGGGAAATGGCGACTTCGACGATCAGAATCGCCGGCAATTGCACGGAGGGACGCAGGAACGAGACGGGATCGGCCTCCTCCGCCAGCCAAGCGTGGTGCACTTCTGACGCCGCCGCCGCGGTCAGATAGGACAGACCTTCATCGACATGGGCGCGGAAATCGGCATTCGCGCGGTAGAGCGCCCGCGCCATGCCCGGATGCTGCGCGCCGCCGCCCGGAAAAAGGAACACCGCGCCGGACACAGCCTCGACCGGCGTATGAACGAAGGTTCGGCTCGGCGCCGGATCGGACAGCGTCGCGATTGCATCGTCCCGGCCCTCGACGGCCACGACCAGCCGGTGCTCGAAATGACGGCGTCCGTGGAACAGCGTGTAGGCGACATCCGCGAGAGCCTGCGCCGGCTGGCCGGAGAGATGGGCCGCCAGTTGCGCCCGCGCGCGGTCCAAGCCCTTGCGATGGCGCGACGACAGCATCAGGACCAGCGGATGGTCGCCTGCCTGCGTGCCGGGTGCTGCGACGGGAATGGGGGCCTGCTCCAGGATGGCGTGCGCATTCGTGCCGCCGACACCCAGCGAGTTGACGGCGCCGCGTCTCGGACCCTGGACCTGCGGCCATTTCGACAGTTTGTCGTTGACGAGGAAGGGGCTTCCCGCGAAATCGATCGACGGATTGGGCTTCTCGAAGCCAAGGGTCGGCGGCATCTCGCCATGTTTCAGAGACAGCGCAACCTTGATGAGACCTACCACGCCGGCCGCGGTGTCGAGATGTCCGATATTGGATTTGACCGATCCCACGCGGCAGAAGCCGGAGCGGTCGGTGCTCTGCCGGAACGCCTGCGTCAGGGCCGCGATCTCGATGGGATCTCCGAGGTAGGTCCCGGTGCCATGGCATTCGACATACTGGATGGACGCCGCGTCGATGCCGGCGAGGCCCTGCGCCTCGATGATGGCTTCGGCCTGCCCTTCGACGCTGGGGGCGAGATAGCCCGACTTGCCGGCGCCGTCATTGTTGACCGCCGTGCTCTTGATGACCGCATGAATGATGTCGCCGTCGCGGATCGCGTCCGAGAGCCGGCGGAGTACGACGACGCCGGCGCCGCTGCCGAACACGGTTCCGGCGGCGCGATGGTCGAACGGCCGGCAATGTCCGTCGGGCGACAGGATTTCGCCTTCGTTAAACATGTAGCCGCGGCGATGCGGCATCTCGATCGTCACGCCGCCCGCGAGCGCCATGTCGCTTTCGCCGTTGATCAGGCTCTGGCAGGCGTAGTGAACGGCGACGAGCGACGTCGAGCATGCCGTCTGGATGTTGATGCTCGGCCCGTGCAGATCGAAGAGATAGGATGCGCGCGTCGCGAGGAAGTCCTTGTCGTTGCCGGTATGGCGCAGGAGGAACATGCCGACCTGATCGACCAGCTGGCGGTTGCTGCAGATGTTGAAGTAGAAATAGCTGCCCATGCCGCATCCGGCGAAGACGCCGACCGGCCCGGTTTCGCGGTCCGGCGTCCTGCCCGCATCCTCCATCGCCTCCCACGCGCATTCCAGAAACTGGCGATGCTGCGGGTCCATGATGGCAGCGTCCTTGGGGCTCATGCCGAAGAACTCGGCGTCGAACATCTCCATGTCGGCGAGATCCGCCGTCCGCTTGACATAGTTCGGATGGTGGATCCGCTCCGGGTCCTCGCCCGCCTCGGCCAGATCGTCCGCCGAAAGCGTGCGCACGCTTTCCACGCCGTTGCGCAGGTTCTGCCAGAATTCCCCTGTCGTCCGGGCGCCGGGCACCCTCAGCGCCATGCCGACGATCGCGATGTCACAAGGACCGATTTGAGACGAATTTTCCAGCATCTGGACCCTACTATCAACACCGAGGGGAAGAATGACCGAGCGCGGCCATGACGGCACGTGCAGCGCGCGGACACGACCCGCGTTCACCTCGTGATTTTCCCCTTACCGTCTGCGATCTCAAGTACACCTTCTGAAGACACCCTCATCCAAAGGGATGTGGCGTCATCTGCAAGGGGATGTCCGTTGGGTGATCGAAGGGGGAAACACACCCGAACGGGTGCTTTGCCAGAACTTGATAATTGGGCGCGCAACGGTTGGAATAATCCTGTTCTTAACTGCGAGGTGACCTCATGACGCGTGTTGATTGTGCATTGATCGGCGACGAATTGCTGCTGGTGCAGTGCGCCGAAATTCTGCTCGGACGCGGTCATGCCATTGCCGTCATCACCACCGCGAACCCGCGCGTGCGCGACTGGGCCGAGCGGCATGCGATCCGGACGATCGACCCGACCGATGGTTTCGCGGAAGCGCTTGCCGGCCTCGATTACGGCTGGCTGTTCAGCATCGCCAATCTCCGGGTGATCCCCGAGGCGGTCTGGCGGAAGGCCCGGTCTGGCGCGATCAACTTCCACGACGCGCCACTCCCCGCGCGCGCAGGGCTGAACACGCCGTCCTGGGCCATTCTCGAGGACGAACCCCGCCACGGCGTGACATGGCATGCGATCACGAGCGGCATCGACGAAGGTGACGTCTATGCCGCAGAAACGTTTGAGATCAGCGCCGACGAGACGGCCCTGACCTTGAACAGCAAATGTTTCGAGGCCGGCATAAAGAGCTTCGCGACGGTCCTGCAGCAGATCGAACAGGATATGCTGCGCCCGCAGCCGCAGGACATTTCGCAGAGACGCTATTACGGCCGGAACCGCCGTCCCAACGCGGCCGCGACCCTCCGGTTCGACCAGAGTGCCGACGCGCTGTCGCGCATCGTGCGCGCTCTCGATTTCGGCGCCGGCTACGTCAATCCGCTTGCGCTTCCCAAGATCCGCACAGGCAGCGGCCTGTTTGCCGTCACCCGCTTCGAGATCCTGTCGCATCTTCCCTCAGAGCCGGCAGGCATGGTGATGACCGTCGGCCCTCAGGGGGTGACGATCGGCACTGGCGATCGCCCGGTCCTAGTTGAAGGCGCGACTCTTGCGGCCAGCCGGGATGACAAGCTTTCGGATGTCCTGCGGCCCGGCATGGTTTTGCCGCTGATGAGCGAGGAGGAGGCGCAATCCCTGTCGGAGGCGGTCGAGGCCATTGCCCGTCATGAGCCGGGTTGGCGCCGGCAGTTGCGAGACATCATCGATATCGAAACCGACGGTATCGGCATGGCCGAACACGGCCGGTCTGCCGACATTCAGGTGCTGACGCTCGATCTGCCCGCAGCCGTGATGTCGGGCGATGCGGCCTCCGTCATCGGTGCCTTTTTGGCGCGGCTGTCCGGACAGACGGCGTTCGATATCGCCTATCGCGGTCCGGCGCTGCAGACGCTCCAGGACAGCCATCCCGGATATTTCACGGCAGCCGTTCCCTTGCGCATCTCCGCGCCCGAGAACGTTCCGGTAACGGATCTCGCGCGCCAGATCAGCAGTTCGAGGGATCGACTGGCGACGGCCGGCGCTTTTGCGACCGATCTCGTGCAGCGGGTTCCCGGTCTCCGGCACCCGATCCTGTCCTTCGGCCTTGCGGAGATCGAGCCGGCAGCGGCCGTGACACCCATCGAGCCCTGCGCGGTCACCTTCGTCGTCTCCGGAGGCACGCTGCGGCTGCTGTACGACCGCAACCGCGTGAACGATGCCACCGCGGCGCAGCTCGCCACGCGGTTTGCGATCTTCGCCGAAGCCTTTGAGAGCGGCACCGGCCCCGTAAGCGCCTTGCCGCTGATGTCGAAAGAGGAACAGCACGAGATCGTGACGCGCTGGAACCGGACAGAGCGCGATTACGACCGGGATGTCTGCGTTCACCACCTGATCGAACGGCAGGTCGATGCGCAGCCGGACGCGGAAGCGATCGCATTTCGCGGCCGGTCGCTCACGTTCCGCCAGATGGATCAACGCGCAAACCGCATCGCGCATGCGCTCGCCGCCTGTGGCGTCGGGCCGGACGTTCTGGTCGGCCTCCATGTTTCACGCTCGCCCGATCTCGTGGTCGCGGCCCTCGCCGTGCTCAAGGCCGGCGGCGCCTACGTCCCGCTCGACCCGGATTTCCCGACCGAGCGCCTGGCCGATATGGTGGAAGACAGCAAGGCGAAGGTCATTCTGACGGAGCGAAGCCTTGCCGGCACCTTCTCGGACGCCCTCACCCCGGAGCGCCACAAGACGCTGTTCATCGAGGATTGCCTGGCCGAACGGCAGGAGACAGGCGATGACGCACGGCTCGAGTCCGGGGTCACGGCAGGCGACCTCGCCTATGTGATCTACACCTCCGGTTCGACAGGCAAGCCCAAGGGGGTCATGGTCGAGCATCGCAACGTCGTCAACTTCTTTGCCGGCATGGACGATGTCATCCCGCGGTCGGGACGCGACCGCGACGTCTGGCTCGCCGTCACGAGCCTGTCCTTCGACATTTCCGTGCTGGAACTCTTCTGGACGCTGGCGACCGGCTTCAAGGTGGTCGTGCATGCGAACCGTAGACAAAAGGGCACGGCCGCGAAGACGCGGCGTTCGCGCGCCGGCCGGCCGCTGGATTTCGGCCTGTTCTACTGGGGCCACGATGCCGGCGTGGACGGAGAGCGCTACCGGCTGCTCCTGGAGGGCTCCAAATTTGCCGACCGAAACGGCTTTCAGTCGGTCTGGACGCCGGAGCGGCATTTTCATGCCTTCGGCGGCTCCTATCCGAACCCGGCCGTGACGGGCGCGGCCGTGGCCGCCGTGACGGAAAACCTGTCCATCCGGGCGGGAAGCTGCGTCTTTCCGCTGCATCACCCCGCCCGCATCGCCGAGGATTGGGCCGTCGTGGACAATCTCAGCCGGGGACGGGTTGCACTCGCCGCGGCTTCGGGATGGATGCCGGAGGATTTCGTTCTGCGCCCCGAGAACGCGCCGCCTCACAACAAGGCCGCGCTGCTGCGCAGCATCGACGAGGTCCGCCGGCTCTGGCGCGGAGAGAGCGTCGAGTTTCCCCTTGGTGACACGAAGGTCGCCGTCACGACGCATCCGAGACCGTTGCAGAAGGAGCTGCCGGTGTGGCTGACGACTGCCGGCAATCCGGAAAGCTACCGCGAGGCAGCGCGTGTCGGCGCGAATGTCCTGACCCATCTTCTCGGCCAGACGGTGGAAGAACTGGCGGACAAGATCGTCATCTATCGCGAGGAGCTGGTCAAATTCGGCCGCAATCCCGACGATTACAAGGTCACCCTCATGCTTCACACGCTTCTCGGCGAAGACCGGGAAGAGGTCCGGGCGCAGGCGCGCCAACCGATGAAGGACTATCTGCGAAGTGCCGCGGCGCTGATCAAGCAATATGCTTGGGCGTTCCCGGCCTTCAAGAAGCCGCAGGGCGTTTCGCAACCGGCCGATATCGACCTGCAATCGGTGTCGCCGGACGAACTGGACGCCATTCTCGAATTTGCCTTCCTCCGATATTTCGAGGACAGCGGCCTCTTCGGCACCGTAGACGATGCCCTGCTGCGCATCGATCAATTGCTTGCCATCGGCGTGGACGATATTGCATGCCTTGTGGATTTCGGCGTCGAGCAGCAGGTCGTGCTCGACCGGCTGCAGCCCTTGGCGGCGCTGGTCTCGATCGTTCGCGGCGCGGCACAGGAAGACGACATCGGCGAGGGATTTGCCGCGGAGATCGCGGCGCATGCGGTAACCCACATGCAGTGCACCCCGTCGATGGCGCGGATGTTCCTGATGAGCGAGGAGGATCGCACGGCCTTCGCCAGCCTCCGCCATCTCTTCATCGGCGGCGAGGCGCTGAAGGGATCGCTGCTCAGAGACCTGGCGGCCGAGACCGACGCGCCGGTGATCAATATGTACGGACCGACGGAAACGACGATCTGGTCCTCCACCTTCCCCGCCGCCGCGACGCAGGAAACCGTTCCGCTCGGCCATCCGATCGCAAACACCCAGCTCTACGTTCTCGATGCCGCCCGCCAGCCCGTGCCGGCAGGAACCGCCGGCGAACTCTATATCGGCGGCGATGGCGTCACACGCGGCTATCTCAACCGCGAGGCGCTCACAAGCGAGCGCTTCCTGCCGAACCCGTTCGAGAAGGGACGCATCTACCGGACGGGCGATCTCGTCCGCTTCGCAGAGGACGGCGTGCTGCATTTCATCGGCCGCGTCGATCATCAGGTCAAGGTTCGGGGCTACCGCATCGAGCTTGGCGAGATCGAGGCCCAGATCGGGCTTTTCCCCGGCGTTCTGGAAACGGTGGTCGTCACGCGGGAGGATACCGCCGACGATGTGCGCATCGTCGCCTACATGCGGACCTCGGTGCCGATTGCCGATGCCGCGCTACGCGCGCATCTGGCCCGGACGCAGCCGGACTACATGATCCCCGCGCATTTCGTGACCCTGGACACCTTTCCGCTGACGCCCAACGCCAAGATCGACCGCAAGCGCCTGCCGAAGCCCGATATGGCGCAGACCCCGGCCATCGCCGACCGGTTCGTTGCCCCGGCTGACGGGTTGCAGCAGGCGATCGCGGAGATTTTCCGCCGGGCGCTCAATATCGAGCGGGTCGGGACCACGGACAGCTTCTTCAAGCTCGGAGGGCATTCGCTGCTGGCGATCAAGGTTCACCGCGAGCTCAAGGCCGGCGTCGCGCCGGATCTGACGATCACCGATCTCTTCCGGTTTCCGACCGTCGCGGCCCTTGCCGAACATATCGGCGACCGGGGCGAGAAGACCAACGAGCGCCTTGGGGAGGCCGCCAGCCGAGCGGCCCGCCGGCGGATGGCCTTCGGCGGCGCGGCGGGCCGGAGCCACGTGAGGGATCTTGTCTGAACCGTTCTTCCGCAGTCTCTTCGACCCCCGGATCGCGACGTCCGAGGGTCTGATCGGCGAATACTCTTTCGGGGATTTTCCCGAGGAGGCCGCTCTCATGCGCAACGCCGCGCCGAAACGCCGGGCGGAGTTCTTTGCAGGCCGAGCCTGTGCGCGACATGCTCTCGGGCAGCTCGGACTTCGCCCGGTCGCCATCCCCTCAGACGCGGACCGGGCACCGGTCTGGCCGGACGGGATCGTCGGAAGCCTCAGCCATTCGCAGACCCTTGCCGGCGTCGCGCTCGCCTCAAAGGCCGACGGCTTTCGCTCGATCGGCCTCGACATCGAGGAGGCGACCCCGCTCGATGAATCCTATGCTGAGGAGATCTGCATCGCGAGCGAGCGCGACTGGCTCGCGCGCATGCCGGGGGAGCGCCGGGGCCTGTTGCTCAAGGTGATCTTCAGCGCCAAGGAATGCGCCTACAAATGCCAGTATCCCCTCACCCGGACGTTTCTCGGGTTCGAGGCATTTCGTATCGATCTGGATTGTGACAGCGGAAGCTTCGTGGCGGAAACGACGGCCGCTGTCGGGCCGTTTCCAGACGGTTACAGACTGGCTGGACGCTTCCTGATCGCGCGCGATCACATCGCCACGGCCATCACGCTCCGCTGAAGCTGGAACTGCGATGGCCGATATCGGGCAGTTGCGTCGATGGCGTCAACGGCGTGCCGATGGCGCGTCAGTTCCGCGTCGGCAGTCGGCCTGAGACTTCGCCCCAGAACAGCCCGGCCAGCGGCACGACGGCATAGACGTAGCGGCGCCACAGACGCTTCGGATCGGAGGCCATGCGGTGGAGCCATTCCAGGCCCGCCCGCTGCATCCAGAGGGGAGCGCGCCTTTTCCGCCCGACGAGAAATTCCAGTGCCGCGCCGACACAGAACCCGATTCCCATTGCCTCGCTCCGGCTGGCCAAAGCATGCGCGATCTTCTCGGACTGGGGTGAGCCGATGGCGATGAACACGAAGCGCGCATCTCCGGCAGCGACGAAATCGACGCAGGCATCGAGCGCGGCCGTATCCGTCCAGACGTCCGGCGGCGGCACGAGCGAACGGAAACGCACGTTCGGATAGGCCGCCGCGAGATCGACCATGATGGCCTCATTGGCGGCAATGACCGAGATGAGATCGCCTGGCTCGATGACGGACTTGAACAGGTGCACCGTCAGATCCGATCCGGTCATCAGGGGCAGCTTCAGAAAGGTTGCGTGCGCCATGGCCTGGATCGGCCTGCTATCGCACAGAGACAACCATGCCTGATCGTAAAACGACCCGAGTGCCCTTTCGCGGTTCAATCGCACGACATGATCGACATTGGGCGTAACCACATAGCGAAATCTGGAGGTGGGATCTGCGCTGCGGATGAGCTCCAGGATCCTGTCGCGGGGCACGAGGTCGAACGGCGCGCCAAGAAACCGGCATCGTCGTCCCAGAGGGCCGCGCAAGGGTCTTAGCTCCGTATGCTCCACGATTGCCATGCCTTACTCCTCCCAGAGATCGAGGGCTCGACGCTCCCTTTAGAGGATGTCACCGATAAAACCCTGTTATCGTTAGCTTTTGAATGTGCGCGGAAAATTACAGGCATAGCAATTGATCGCTCGGCATCCCTAGGGTGTACGGCCGGCCCTCCGGGTGGTCTTATGGTTACGAAAGGATTAACGGGCGCCTATCCGAAGGCGGTAGACGGCGACATTGAGCATTTTCGAGATCCGACCCTAGTCTTGCAGACGTCATCGGAGGCCGGGGTTAACCCACGGGCCGGGGTGATTCTACGGGGAGGACCGTCCATGCTGCACTATCCGTTCTGGTCGGCGGCCATGTTCATGGCGGCGCTCGCCTGCGTGCCGGCCGTGATCTTCGCGGTGGAATGCATCACGGGCAGCCTTCGCCCGGCGCGCAAACGCGCACCGGATGAACAGGAGGCCGGCGAGAGAGAGGTCGCCCTCGCGGTGCTCGTTCCCGCGCATGACGAGGAAGACGGCCTTGCCGCTACGCTTGCCAGCATCGGCCGGCAGCTTCAGGCCGGCGACCGGCTCGTGGTCGTCGCGGACAATTGCACCGACAGGACCGCAGCCATTGCGCAGCAGGCCGGCGCCGAGGTGGTCGAGCGAGACGATCCGGCGCGGCGTGGAAAGGGCTATGCGCTCAGTGCGGGCATCGCCCACCTCTCTGCCGCACCGCCGCCGGTCGTCATCATCGTCGATGCGGATTGCACGCTTGCCCCGCATGCTCTCGATCGGCTTGCAGAGGCGGCCGCGACGTCCGGAGGACCGATACAGGGCCGCTACCTCATGCAGGCACCCGTCCTCGGCAAACTCGATCTGGCCGTCTCCGAATTCGCCTTCACCGTCAAGAACCACGTCAGGCCTCTCGGCCTGGCGAGACTGGGCCTGCCCTGCCAGCTGACGGGAAGCGGCATGGCATTTCCCTGGGCGGTGCTCGCGAAAGCCGACCTTGCGAACGGGCATCTGGTCGAAGACATGAAGCTGGGTCTGGATCTGGCAAGGCAGGGCTCTGCGCCGCGCTTCTGCCGCGATGCCGTCATTCTCAGCCAGTTTCCCCAGACGCGACGCGGCCTCGACAGCCAGCGACGGCGCTGGGAGGGCGGGCATCTCGCCATCATCGGGACGGCCGTCGGTTCGTTCCGGAACGTCCGCCTTGTCTTGCAGCGGGCCTATGTCGCCATGGTGCTCGACGTGTTGGTTCCGCCGCTGACACTCCTGGTGCTGGTGCTGGCGATGGTGTGGGCCGCGTGTGCCGTCGTGGCGCTTTCCGGAAGCGGCCTGTTGCCGTTGACGCTGGCCACAGTGAACGTCGCCTTGCTGTGCGCGGCGACCCTGGCAGCCTGGCAGGCGCACGGGCAACGGGCCCTGCCGGCGCGCGCCCTCGGCAGGCTTCCCGTCTATGTCGTCCGCAAGATGGCCAGCTATCCCGGCGCGCTTCTGGGAAGACGCCCCACGGACTGGGTGCGAACGGACCGCAAGTCCTGAGACATATCGGGCGGCGCGGTCTCACGCAGGGTTACGCCGCTCGAAAAAGAACGCCTTCGCATCCGTGTCGATCACATCGCCCGACACCAAGACGCAGCAGAACCCGGGCATCAGCGCGACGTCTGGTCCTTCGTCCCGATCCTGCTGCGAAAAACAAAATGGGAATGGAGTCCGTCATGACCTTACCGCACGAGCATATGATCCCGTATCATTCGACATCGCGGAGACGGCGGAGCCTCGGCTTCGGGGCCATCGAATATATGGCCGCGGCCGTCGATTTCGCCATCGTGCTCATCTCGAGCACGCTCGGGTTCATGCTGTACGAGCATGTCGTGTTCGGTGCCTACAACGATCCCTCTCCCTATGTCGGGATCGGATTGGTGGCCTCCACCATGTTTGTGCTCGCGATGAGCGGCGTGCATGCCTACAGCGCGCAGCAGATCCTGCAGTTGCGACGACAGGTCATGCTGGTCGTGCTTTTGATCACGACGGTGCTCTGCTTCCTTCTGACCGTGATCTTCTTCCTGAAACTCGGCGACACCATTTCGCGCGGCGCCATCATCACCATCGCCTTCATTTCCACGGTTGGCCTGCTCGGCACGCGCTATCTCTGGTATGCGCATGCCGCTCGCTCGATCGCCCATGGGATGTTCCGCCGCAGACGCGTTCTGCTGATCTGCCCGAAGTCCTACCAGGTCGATCAGCTTCGCGGGCATGCCGGCCTGTCGGGCATGGAGATCACCCATGTTCTGCCCGTCTGCGAGGAAGACTCGATCGGCGGCCTGACCGGCGACGTTCTCCGGCGCAATGGTATCGGCAATGTCGACGAGGTGCTGGTGGTCTGGAAACGCGCCACCGTTGCCGACATGGAATCCAACCTCTCGGCGTTGCGGCGCTTTCCGCTTGCGGTCAACGTCATCTTCGACAGTTTCGTCGGCGGCATCGTTTCCGGGGAATCGCAGAAGATCGGCGGCGTGCATGCCTTCCAGACGCAGCGCCCACCGCTTGCGGCATGGGAGCGCGGGCTGAAGCGGTGCTTCGACGTCGTCTTCTCTTTCAGCGCGCTGATCCTGCTTCTGCCCGTGCTGATCCTCATCGCGATCGCCATCAAGATGGAAAGCAAGGGCCCCGTGCTGTTCGTGCAGTCGAGAAAAGGCTACGGCGGCGACGCCTTCCGGATTCTCAAGTTCCGCAGCATGCGGGTCATGGAAGACGGCGCCGGCATCCGCCAGGCGACCCGCAACGATCCCCGCATCACCCGGATCGGCGCCTTTCTCCGGGCGGCGAGCCTCGACGAACTTCCCCAGTTCTGGAACGTGCTCCGGGGCGAGATGTCGATCGTCGGGCCCCGTCCGCATGCCATCGCGCATGACGATCTCTACGACGCCCTGATCAGCGAATATGCGATGCGGCAGCATGTGAAGCCAGGCGTCACCGGCTGGGCGCAGGTCAGCGGCTGCCGGGGCGAGACACCGACGGTCGAAAAGATGCGGGAGCGTGTCCTGCACGATCTCTGGTACATCAACAACTGGTCGATTTGGCTGGATCTGTGGGTCATCCTCAAGACGGTGATCGTCGTTCCCGACCTGACGAAAGCCTATTGAGAGCGATCTCGATCGACCCTCGGCCGCAGCACAGTCCCGTCGCGGCGTTTCCCCACACATGTCCAAGAGGGTTCCATGAGATTAAGCGACTTTCCGCGGCGGATCGCTCTCGTCGTGTTCATGGCAACGGGCCTTCTCGGGCGCAGCGACGCGGCGTCGCGCCTGAGCCTCGGGGAGTTCGAGGCGCTCTACGCCGAGCCGCTCGCACCACCGCAGACGCCGCTGCGCGTCTTCCACCTCGGTCACAGTCTCGTCGGCCGCGATATGCCCGCCATGCTGGCGCAGCTCGCGCCGGAAGGACATCGCTACGAGAGCCAGATCGGCTGGGGAACCACCCTGAAGGCGCATTGGGACCCGCAGGGCACGATCGCCGGCTTCCAGGAGAACGACCCGAATCGCCACCGCGCACCGCACGAGGCTCTCGCGAGCGGCGAATACGATGCCTTCGTCATGACCGAGATGGTCGAGATCCGCGATGCCATCCGCTACTTCGATAGCCCGGACTATGCGCGCCGCTGGGCGATGGCGGCGCGTGCCGGGAACGAGCGGATCCGCGTCTACCTCTACGAGACATGGCACGCGCTGAGCGATCCGGACGGCTGGCTGATGCGCCTCGATACGGATCTCCACCGCCAGTGGGAGGGCGAGATCCTGCGGCGTGCGCTTGTTGCAGCGGACACCGACGCCGCCATCTACATCATCCCGGCCGGCCAGGTCATGGCGAAGGTCGTGCGCGAGATCGAGGCGGGGCGCATTTCCGGCCTGACGAGCCGCAAGCAACTGTTTTCCGACGATATCCACGTCAACGATGCCGGAGCCTACCTCGTCGCGCTCACACACTATGCCGTGCTCTACCAGCGCGACCCGACCGGGTTGGCATACCAGCTGAACCGGCATGACGGCACGCCTGCGGAAGCGCTGCCGCCCGAGGCCGCGCGGCGGATGCAGGAGATCGTGTGGGAGGTCGTCTCGGCCATGCCTCGGACGGGTATCGCCCGATAGCGGCGACGCCATGCGCGAGGCGGGGCGCTGAACCGGCCCACGTGGCCGGGCGCTATTTATATTCGATGATCGCCTGCCGGCGACGGCGCGCCGTGTTGATGTAGAAGGTCATCGCGCCCTGGAACTCGGGAAACTTGCCGAGCATATCGAACAGGGCATTGCGCCAGGACACCCGTGCCCAGGGGCCCCTTGGCGTTCCCCCCGAAGCGCGCCTCACCGCTCCCTGACGCAAGGCCATGCGCGCGATCTGGGCCGGGTAGAGCGCGAGCAGCAGGATCGCCGGCGGAAAGACGAACGCGCCGATCAGCGCCGAACCCGGGAGGACGCCGCCCCACAGGATCGCGCGGCCGAGACTGCGGCCCCAGATACGGCTTTCGGCATGCCGGTGAAGGCCGGCGACTTCGGCAAAGGCATGGCCGCTGCGCACGGCCCGGCGCCACCACTGGCCGAACCGGTGGATATCGGCGTCATGCTGCGTCATCTCGCAGTCGAGCCGCCAGACGCTCCAGCCCGCGGCACGCAGGCGCACGCAAAGCTCCGGCTCCTCCCCGGCAATCAGGTCGGAGCGATAGCCGCCCATCTGGCGGAAGAGATCGGCCCGGATGAGGATGTCGCCGCCGCATTCCAGGGCCTTGCCCGGCGGACCGCTCCACTCGCGGTCGCAGAGGGCGTTGAAGACGGATGCTTCTGGAAAACGCTCCCGGCGGCGTCCGAAGACGAGCGCGACCGACGGGCGATCGCGCAGAAAGTTTCGCGCTGTCCCGATCCAGCCCGCGTCGAGCGTGCAATCGCCATCGATGAACTGGACGACGGCGGTGTCCGGCCAGCGCGCCATCGCGGCTTGAAAGCCCGCATTGCGCGCGCGCGCGGCCGTGAAGGGTGTGGTGATGTCGAGCTGCACGACGGTGGCGCCGAGATCGCGCGCCGCAGCCACGCTCCCGTCGGACGAGCCGGAATCGACATAGACCGTCCGCGTGATGCAGGCCCCGAGCGAGCGAAGGCAAGCGATAAGGCGCGCGCCCTCGTTTCGCCCGATCACGACCACGGCGACATCGGTCGGGGCGGTTGCGGCATCCGGTCCGGGTCCGTCCTGCAAACCCGTTTGCTCGCTAGGCCAATCGGCGACAAAGCCGGCTGTGGTCATGGCGTCGATCTCCTACCCCTCGAGAAAGGTCCTGACCGTTTCCCATTTGGGAGAGTCCGCGGCGGAGGATTCGGTTTCGAGCAGACCCCAGCTACCCCATTTGCTGTAGCTGCCCATGGAATTGTAGAGGACATAGGTTTGCCCCCCGGCCGCCCACCAGTTGTTCAGATGCTTCCGGTAGAGTCCGGCCATCCGTCGATCCCGGTTGGCGCTGCGAAACAGCTGGTCGATCTTCTCGTTGTTTTCGACGCCCGAATGACCCGCCAGATGCTGCCCGCCCTCATAGGCGACGAGGCCGACGCCGAAGGTTTTGGCAATGCTTGCCTGCGTCTCGATCATCACCTTGTTCGCGCCGTCGATATCGGCATCCAGCGCCTCGAAGAGTTCGTCCAGCGTCCAGCGCGAGACGGTGGCAGCCTGCTCGGGCGAGCCGATGGAGCCGCCGAAATAGGGGGCAACCGCCAGCACGTCGGCATGTTTCCGGGCGTTGCCCCAGGACAGGATCGTCTCGCTTGCCCATCCGATCCCCGCCTGGGAGGCGTAGACGCCGAGCACCCTGTCCTTGTCGCTGCCGAACGCCTTTTCCCAGATGTCGATGACCTCGCTCGACCGTTGCGCATAGAAGCGCAATTGGGCTTCGAAGTCGTGGACCGACAGGTTTCGGCGCAGCCCCTCCTGCCGCGCATAGGCGGCTTGTTCGAACATTCCGTTCCAGACCTCGTTGGAATATTCGACATAGACCGGCAGCGCCGGGTCGAGATCGCGTCGCACCTGCTCGGCAAATCGGCGGACGTGATCGTCATCCGCCCTGTGCGGCAGGGTGAACCAGGGCGCAATCCGCAGCGTGTTGGCAAGCTCCACCATGTATTCCAGCGCGACGCCGCCTTCCGACTGGCCGAAGCGGGCAAAAGCGGGCCTGTCCGACCAGCTGACGATCTTGGAATTGTTGGTGTCCATCCAGTCCATGAAGCGCAGGGCCGACATTGGCTTCCAGCGGTCGAGAAACGGCTGTCGAAACGTCTCGGATGCCTGCGGCACCGCATTTTCCGGATAGAGCCGCAGATTGCGCAACGGGTCGCGCGCATCGGTGGCAACCAGGCGGGCGCAGATCGCGCCGCCCTGACGCAGGTCCCGGATCACGTCCTCGCCCCGGCGCCGCTTCGTCACGGCCGCACCGGTATAGTCGAGGCGACCGTCTCCGTCATACTGCACGACGAGATCGACAGGCAGGTGATCGCGATGCGGCGTGTGGATGAGAAACGTTTCCAGATAGCTGCCGCGCGGCACCGAGAGGGGATATTTTTCCGCCGTCATCGGCGGCAGCGGATAGGTCCAGCTGAAGGGCGCCGTCTCCGGTTGCATCCGCCAGGGGGAAGCCGCCATGGACAGGTTCGAGAACGGCTGCTCGTTGCCCCAGTAGGAGAGCCCCGCCAGATTGATCCCGATCTGCCGGCCAGCCGACGGCGCGCTTTTGGCAAAGGCCTCGACACCGCGCACGGATGGCAGCAAGGCAAGGCCGGACAGGATTTTCAGGGCGGTTCGGCGATGCATCTATCAGCTCCGGGAACGTTCGCTTGCAGGATCGCGTCTCCGCAGCCCTCTTGCAGGGACGGGGTCCATTATTCTCCTATGGCAGCACCGCGCGCCTTGTAAACGGCGCCTTTCGATGGAGCCTGCGGCCGTCAACCTCCCCTTTTGTCTAGTTCGTCGGATAACCGCCGCTGATCCTATACTGGGCGCTTAACGTGTCTCTTCCCTCTCCGGCTCTCCCCGTCCCGGGTCTCAAGGATCGTGGTCTCCATGCGCATCGGATATTTCACCAACCAGTATCCCGCACCGAGCCATACCTTCATCCGCCGGGAGATCGCAGCCCTTGAGGCGCGCGGACATGAGGTCGACCGGTATGCGATCCGCCCGTCGGCCGTTGCGTTGAAGGACGCGGACGATCTTTCGGAGGCGCGGCTGACGCGCCATCTTCTCCGGGCGGGCATCGTCGCGTTCCTGACCGCCAGCCTTCAGGCACTGTTCTATCATCCCAGAGGTCTGGTCGCAGCGTTCGCATCGGCGCTTCGCCTCGCCCGAAGCGCGCGAAACGGCTATGTGAAGCACCTGATCTGTCTGGGCGAGGCCATCCTTCTCGCGCGCTGGTGCCGGGACGACGGGATCGCCCATCTTCACGTCCATTTCGGCACGAACCCGGCCGCGGTTGCGGCCATCGCCCACGAGATCAGCGGTACGCCCTTCAGTTTCACGGTCCACGGGCCGGAGGAATTCGACAGGCCGGAGGAACTCGGCCTGTCGCGAAAGGCTGAAAAGGCCGCCTTCGTCGTGGCCATCAGCTCGTTCGGCCGCAGCCAGCTCATGCGCTGGATTCCGGCAAAGGACTGGCAGAAGATCCACATCGTTCCCTGCGGCATCGACGAAGATTATCGCCGCGAACCGGCAAGCGAACCGTCCACCGAGCTTCGACTCGTCAATATCGGCCGGCTCTGCGAACAGAAGGGGCAGATGCTGCTGGTCGAGGCGGCCGCGCGCCTGCGCGATGCGGGCGTTGCCTTCCAGCTCGTCCTCGTTGGCGGCGGGCCGTTGAAGGATGAGCTGGAACGCACGATCACCCGTCTGTCGCTCGAAAAGACCGTGATCCTCGCCGGCTGGCTTTCCCAGGACGAGGTCCGCCGCGAAATCACGCGGGCGAGGGCGATGGTGCTGCCGAGTTTTGCCGAAGGCCTCCCCGTCGTGCTGATGGAGACCATGGCGCTGATGCGGCCTGCGATCTCGACCTATGTCGCGGGCATTCCCGAGCTTGTGACTCCGGAGACCGGGTGGCTCGTGCCGGCCGGGGACGTCGAGAGCCTCGCGGATGCCATGCGCACAGCCCTGACGGCGAGCGAGCAGGAGCTGGCCCGCATGGGCATGGCCGGTCGCCTCAGAGTGCTGGAACGCCACGACATCGCCGTGTCGGCCGAACGGCTCGAGGGCCTGTTTGCGGTATCACAGAAGACACGATCGCCCGCGAAACGCCCCCTTCCCGCCGGCGCGACCGCGCAGGCGGTCTGACAGATCCGCACCGCCCGGCACATCATCAACGCCGGGGCTTGCCACCATCGATCGTCGTCACCGGGCTGGCGTGACGGATGAAGTCGCCCAGCAGTTTCGGTGGTCCGCCCGAGCGTTTCCCCTCCAGAAACATCCGCATCCGGCACAGAACATGGCCGACGACCCAGGCCGTGTCGGCCATCAACCGATAGGCCGCACCGTGATGCTTCAGATAGTAGCGTCTGCGGGAGTTGAACCAGTAAGACGGGCGACGGGCCGGACGACGATCGCGCAGTGTGACCCCGGTTGCCTGCCCGACCAGGTGAACGACACGGCTTGCGGGGACATGCCAGCATTCCCAACCGGCCTTTGCCGCGCGCCGGCAGAAATCGACCTCTTCGTAGTAGAGGAAGTAATCCTCGTCGAGCCCGCCGATCTCTTCGAAAACATCGTAGCGCACGAGCATCGAGGCGCCGGAAACCCAGTCGATCCGCGCGGGCGTATCGGGCATCGGCGGGGCGACCTGCCAGCGGCGCAGGAGACGGGTGACCGGACCGAACCGGACTTCGCTTTCGAAGTCCGCTGCCAAAGACGGAAACCGGAAGGCGCAGGCCTGGGGCGTCCCGTCGGGATCCTCCAGCCGGCTTCCGGCGATGCCTGCAGCCGGATGCCGTTCCATGAAGCTGACAAGGCTGCGGATGGACCCGGGCCGGGCCACGGTATCTGGATTGAGGAGCAGCACATAGTCCGGCCGCCCCGCCTCGAGCGCATGGTCGATGGCGCGATTGTTGCCGTAGGAGAAACCGCCATTGACGTCGAGCGCGCGGAAATCGACGTTTCCGGCCCAGCCCCGCTCCGCGATCGCAGCGGCGATTTTCTCCGCCGAACCGTCGCCC
Source organism: Rhizobium sp. PP-F2F-G48 (assembly GCF_004342335.1). Lineage (NCBI taxonomy): Bacteria > Pseudomonadati > Pseudomonadota > Alphaproteobacteria > Hyphomicrobiales > Rhizobiaceae > Rhizobium > Rhizobium sp. PP-F2F-G48. Next base: position 46,408 of record NZ_SLVH01000012.1, read on the forward strand.
GAAACGGCGTCGACGATCACGATCCGGGTCTTTTCGGGAACGGTTCCCGGCACGGCCAGGGAGGCGAGGCAGTCGATCGCAAGATCGGCCGTCCGGAAGTTCACGATCACGACCGCCAATGTGGGCTCGACCTGCATCGGCGGTGCCTCCTCACGTTTCCATCGGGTTGTAAGCGGCGGGAGCGAGGGGAAGGCGCGGAATACGCGCGGCAATCCCGTGCCGTTGCCGGTCGATCAGAACCTTGCGGACGATGCTGGAGCTGACCACCTTCGCCGATTTGGCATAGGCATAGACCAAGCAGCGATCGGCCAGAACATTGATGATGCGGGGAACACCGCGCGCTTCCTCATGCAGCATCATCTTGGCCGGATTGGAGAAGAGCTCGGGACGGCCGCCGGCAACCCGTATCCGGTGATTGATGTATTTGCTGGCCTCCCTCGCCTCCAGTTCCGGCAAATGGAAGTCCGAGGAGACACGTTGGGCAAACTGCACCATGCCCGAGGACTGCAGCATGTCGCGCAACTCGGGCTGTCCGACGAGGACGAGCTGCATCATCATCCTGTCACGGTTGATGTTGGACAGCATCCGCAGTTCCTCCAGCCGGTCGATCTGAAGGTTCTGCGCCTCGTCTATCACGAGGACGACGCGGCTGCCGGGCCTGTCGCCCGACGCCACGAAGTCGCAGAAGCGCTTGTAGAGTGCCGGATAGGATGCCCCTTCGAACGGCTGTCCGAATGCCATGAGGATCCATTCCAGCAGATTGCCGAAATTGGCGGGCGTATGGGATATCAACCCGATCCGGGCTTCCCCCTGCATGCTTGCCAGGAGATGATTGACGAGCGTCGTCTTGCCCGATCCGATGGCACCGGTGATGACGGTGAACCCGGCCTGATTGATGATCCCGTATTCCAGCATCGAAAAAGCCATAAGATGCGAAGGACTGAAATAGAGAAATTTCGGATCGGGAATGATCGAAAACGGCTTCTCGTTCAGCCCATAGTAGCTTTCATACATTCAACCGCTCCGCAGCATGAGGCGTTTCGAAGATCGTGTCTCCGGCGCCGATGCGCCGTTAGGGGCGGCTGGTCAGAAGCCGTGTTTCCCGCATTTGTTCAGAACGAACATGGTCGCCTTGCCGGCACCGATATAGGTCTTGCAGACCTCGATATCGGAGAGTTTCGTTTCCCGGGTGGCAAGGACGAGCGTGACGGCATCCGCGTGCTGCACGAGCGCCGCGCTGCCGTCGTTCGTCAGCATCGCCGGCAGATCGACGATGACGACGCTCGGGCGCAGTCTCTCCCGCGCCTGGTCGATCATTTCCTCGACGCGAAACGTCTCCTCGGTTGCAACGCCGCCGCTCGGACGCTCTGCTGCCGGTATCGAGAGAATATGGAGATGGCTGCTGCCGACGCCGACCCTGCGCAGTCCGGCCGCCGGCGCTCCCATGGTGCCGTCCGGAGCGTGAATGGCCCGCAGGCCCATAAGCCGGCCGATCGCGTTCGATCCGACGTTCGCATCGATCAGAAGCACATTGGCGCCCGGCATCCGGGCGAAGCTCAGAGCAAGGTTGACGGCCGTGATCGTGGTGCCGCAACCCCTGGTCGGCGCGGCCACGGCCACCACCGGTTTTTTCGGTCCGATCCCCAGGCTCACGAGCTGATTGCGCAGCATGTCGTAGAGACGCGTGACGGGATCGCCACTGTCGAAGGCGACGAGATGCTGCGACCGGAGACGATGGAGGGAGAGCAAGTCGGACTCCGCGTCCGGCATCGGCGCGCGCATCTCGGGCAGTCGTCCGTCGACGGACGTCGGCGACTTGAACAGGTTGAGATCGATCGCATCGGACGCTCTCTTCGTCCGTGCCAGCGCCTTGGTGATGGTGTCCATGAGTCCCGCCTCGCGTTGTCTGTTAAATTTTCATGCGAGCCCGGCGCTGTTCTTTCCGGGCCATTCTGCGTGGTCGTCAGGCGTATCCCTCGCCCGCCGCCGGGCGTCCGGACTGGTCGGGCCAGCGAGGTATCATCAGTAGGGTCTGCCCCTCCAGCACAGTGGTCAGGTCGAAGGCACCGCGGATGGTCGGGCTGAAAAGGTCGGCGACATAGACACCGGCTGCGCCGGCGAGGAGCGCCGCAAAGGCAACGCCCAGAAGCATCTTCAGCCGCCGCGGTTCCGTCGGGTATCGGGGAACCTCGGGTGTCTCGATGATCTGGATGTTGACGGCGGAATCGTCCTGTTCGATACGTTCGCCGCGCCGCGCGGCATCCACCTTGGCGTTCATCTCGTCGAGGTTGCGCTGCAGGCCCTCGCGCTCCACCTGTATGGCACCGAGGCGCGTTTCGACATCGGAACCGCGTGCGGCCGTCGCCTCCAATGCGGCAAGACGATCCGACAGCGTGCGGCGCTGCGCCTGCAGAGCGTCCAGTCGCGGCCGGGCAAGATCGATCTGATCTGCGGTCAAAGCCAGTTCGGGCGTCAGGCCCGACCGGTCGATCGACCGGATGTCGCCATCCGGTGCCACCGGCTGCAAGGCCTGCCGCTCCAGCGCGTCGAGACGCTGGCGCAGGCCCCGCACCACAGGGTGGCTGTCCGAATAGGTCAGCAGGCGCTCGGTCAGCTCCGTCCGGAGCGCCGCGATCTGTGTGCGCTGACGCGTCGTCACATCGGCCTGCCGGACGCCGAGGCGGAATTGGGCCTCCAGAAGGCTGAGATCGTCGCGCGACCGCGAGATCGTCGTGTCCAGCTCGGTCAGTTCGCGCTTCTTGTCCTGGATCTCACCGAGCAGTGTCGGCATCCTGCCGGGCATTGCGTCGCTATTGTCGGACACGAACTGGGCCCAGGCCCGTTCACGCGCCTGAAACTGCTCCGTCAGGCCGCCGACTTCCCGGACGAGGAAGCGGACCGTATCGGACGCACGCCCGACGCGGATGCGCTTGCCGTCGTCGATGACCATGCGCACGAGTGCCTCGGCAACGGCCGCCGCGACGTCCGGATCGCTGTACTTGAAGCCGATCCTCGCCGACGTATTGCTGGCGAATTGCGTCGAAGGATCCGACATGGTGCTGGCGAAGGTGATCTGCTTGCGGATCAGGTCGGCAAGTTCGGTATCGGTAATGGTGTCTCGGACCTGGGGAAAGAGATCGAAGCGTTTGGCCAGCGAAAGGAGATTTTCGCGCGCGAGCACCCGTTGTTCGATGAATTGCAGCCGCTCGTTGGAGACCGTGGGCGACAACAGGGCCGTGGGCGTCTGCTGGACCTCCATGACGATCAGGCCCTCGGCGTAATAGGCCCGATCCATCGTGAAGACGATGACGATGCCGAGGAACGCCGCGATCACGGCGGGGACGATCGCGTAAATCGGCTTCAACAGCAGAAGATCGAGATAATACTGGATATTGCGCACTATGAGTTTCGACATCACCCGTCTATCGCCCCCGAACCGTCCTATGAATGAAGTGTTTTTGTCGTCTGAAGAAATGCCGGCTTATTGCGAGATCTCGTTGCCGCCGAGCGTGAGAAGCCCCACCCTGTCAGCCTCCGCGACGGACGGATCTGCCGGCGGACCGCTCAAGGCCGGCCTGTAGACGACGCGGACAAGGTCGTTGGCCAGGATCGGCGTCATCTCGGTCGCGGCGATTTCGCGCATCTCGCCGCCCGTTGCCCTGACGATGCTGTAAAGCGCCAGCTGCGGCACGACCGGCCCGTCGCGGACCTGCCGCTCGGCATAGATCGACAGGATCGAGCGGCTGTCGGCGAGCCGCGCCCGCGTTGCCGACTGTTCCCGCTGGGCGGCGACGATCTCCGCATGCAGCTGCGTGCGGCGTTCCTTCTGCTCCCGTTCGAATGTCGCGACCTCGGTCGTCGCCAGTTGCTCCGCCGTCAACAGACCCGTGGTCAGCTCGCTGACGAGGCCACGCAGCGTCGCGACTTCGCTCTCCTGCTCGAACTGGCGCACCGCCTGCGCGGCACCCTTGGCCACGAGCTCGGTCGTGCTGTCGAGCCGCTTCTGGGCAAGCACGACACGCTGCTGGACCGTTTCGAGTTCGCTGCGCGCCGAGGCGGCGATGCGTCCCTGCATGGCGACGGCCTCCTGCTGCCGTGCCTCCTGGTCGGACTGCAGGGAATGGCGATCGTCGAGAACTTTCTGCTCCTGCGCCAGCAGCGGGCTGTCGAGGGATACCTGATCGGTCACGACCACGGTCTTCCCGTCGAGCTCGGCCTGCAGGCGCGCCGTGAGAACGCCGAGCTCGTCGAGACGGTTTTCGGCAAGCTTGATGTCCCGTTCGACCAGAATGGCCCGGTCCTGATCCGCAGGCGGGATGGCCTGACGATAGAGGCCGCCGGCCAGGCTGACCGCATGAAGAACCGTCATGCCGTCGCGGAAACGATATTCGCCCGGGGTGGAGACCTCTCCCGCGATGAACACCGTGGGCTGCGCCGCCGTGTTGGCCTGCAGCATCGCCGTGAGGCTGAGGGCATCCTTGTAGTAGCCGGCCAGCCTTTGGCGCAGGGCGGTTTCCAGCTCCTCGACGGTCATGCCCTGGGCCTTCACGTGCCCGGCAAGCGGGAATGAGAACGATCCGTCAGGGCCGATCACCGCGGTACGCCGCAGATCTTCCTCTTCGGCCACCCAGATCTCGACAGTGTCGCCGGGCTGAAGGCGATAGGGCTCCTGCGCGACGACCGACGTCGCGACGAAGAGGGAGAGAAGACCGATGAATGTCGAAAGCCAACGCATGCCGCGCTCCGGATCAGAACCTTGGAAACCTCACCCAAGGGTGTAGGACCGGGATCATGGTAGGAACTTCTGCGACATCTGAAAATAACGCATAATGGCGTAGACGGAACGCACGGAAGAGCAAGGGCAGACCATGAACGAGCAGACGGCACATGCCCTTGACACATCCATGCCCGGTCACCCTGAACAGGTACATTCCAAGATGAAATCCTATGTCATCGCGCTTCAGGGTTCGGTCTACCGGATCGATACAGATACATGGGCAGTCGAAAGCGCCTATTCCCATCATCTGATCGAACTCATATCGAGTATAGACAAGAGCTTTTCGGAGATCGTTGTTATCTGTCCGGCCATGAGCGACGAGGCCTATGCCCGGAATAGACTGTCTCTTTCTGAAATGAAGAGAACATCAGGGGTTTCCTTCATTACCGCATATCCGGAAAATGTCTCGCCGCGCGTGTTCTGGACGCGGCACGCAGCACGATTGCTGCGGGAAATCAAGTCCACGCTGCGGCATGCCGGCATCGTCCATTCGGGTATGTCCTCCGACATCTGGCGGCCGTTCATGGCCATGGTCAACGTCACGGCGTGGAGCATGGGAAAGCCCGTTCTCTTCATCGTCGATATCGATTTTCGCATGAACACCTGGCGCCTGCGGCGGCTCGGCGTGTGGAGCCGGAAAAATTACCTGACCAATCGCCTCTTTCACGATCCGATGCGCTGGACCCAATTGTGGCTGGCACCCCGGCTGTGCGATCTGGTTCTTCTGAAAAGCCCCGAACTGGTCAGGGATTTCGGCAAGGGCCGCGCGCATGTGAAGAACTTTCTGGATACGGTTCACGCCAGCGAGCACATCCTGTCCGATACCGCGTTGCAAAGCCGCCTGAAAAGCCTGCGTCAGCCCGGAACGCCGCTGAAGCTTGCCTATTTCGGCAGGCTTGTGCCCTATAAAGGTGTCGACAAGGCCATCGAAGCGGTCGGCATCCTGCGCGCGCGGGGCCTCGACATACGCCTTTCGATCATCGGAGACGGCCCGTGCCGCGAAGCGCTCTGCCGGCAGATCGAGGACGCCGGCCTGCAGACGGTCGTGACGATGCTGCCATCGGTTGCCTATGGCGAACCGCTGTTTGCTGCGCTGGCCGATTGCCACGCATCGCTCGCGACGCCCTTGCGGGAAGACACGCCGCGCTCGGCCTTCGATTCCATGGCGCGCGGCCTGCCCATCGTCGCTTTCGACATCGCCTATTTTACGGGTCTCGCCGAACAGAGCGGCGCGGTCGCGCTGGCGACGTGGCCGGATGCGCAGAGCCTTGCCGGCGAAATCGCGGCGCTTGCGGAGGACCGCGAGCGACTGGCGGAGATGACATCGAATGCGGTTGCGTTCGCGCGGGCGAACACGCAGCCCATCTGGCTTGCGCGCCGGCAGCAATGGACCCGGGAGCATGTCCGGGGGTACACCGAACAGGCCGTGTAGACGGCCGAGTGAAGCAGGCTTCAACGCGTTTGAATGACGCCATCGCCCCTTTGTCCACTCTCAAGGGAGGGTGGCGTCAGGCAGTACGGGAGAGCACGCGAGGGCGCGGTGCCGGCCGCATCAGCAGTTTGTTGAGGAGGCGGCGCTTCAGCGATGGCCAGACGAGCACTTCGCGATCCTGCTCGAAGATCGCGCCATTCAGCGAGCGATCGCGCCACAAGGCCAGTTCCGCCCCCCACGCCGCTGCCGCTGCCGGATCGAGGCCATCTTTCAGGCCCATGTCGGTTGCGAGAATGCCGGGCATCCATGTCGAGATGACGATATCGGGAAAGCGATCCGAGAGATCGGCCACCAGCGCCTGCGAAAAGATCCGGGCAGCCCCCTTCGACACGCTGTAGGCCGCACTTGCTGGCTGCGGACTGAGATCGGCAAAGCTTCCGACATTCACGATCCGCCCGGTGCCCGTCCGGATCATCGAGGCGAGCGCCGCATTGGTGCAGGAGACGACGCCGCCCAGATTGACCAGAACGGAATCCATGAAGCTCTCATAGGTCTCCTGAAGGACATCCCGGCGCACATGGACGGCGGCATTGTTGATCAGGATCGTCACGTCGCCGAACCGGCGGGCGATATCGGCGAACGCCCGCGTGACGGCCGCATCGTCGCGGATATCGACGATCTCGGGCACGAACCGTCCCGCAACCACGAATCGCCCGGTTTCCTCCAGGGCCTGGTCGCGCCGTCCCATGCCGATCACGAGCACCCCACGCCGTGCAAGCTCGATGCTCAAGGCGCGGCCGAGGCCCGACCCTGCGCCGGTCACGACGGCGATCTCGGTCGGGAGCCTCTCTTCAGCCCGGATCGTCTGTTCGGAATAGAGGTTCAGCATCGACGAGACCTGTCTCTCGGGTCGCCCCGGCCTCCTGCCTCGACACAAGACGGCCTCATCCGGCACCCTTCATTCTGCTTCATATCCACTCCACCCTCCCCTTCCCGCAGGCTCATGCCGTAACGAGAGCTTCTGTGGCGGCGATGTCTTCCGCCAGGCGGTCCGCGACCCGCAACGCATTGGCGGCGATGGTGAGGCTGGGATTGATGCCGAGCGAGGTCGGCATGAACGAGGCATCGACGACATAGAGGTTCCCCACGTCGTGGGCACGGCAATTGCGGTCGAGAATGCTGGTCGACGGGTCGTCGCCGAAACGCAGGGTTCCGCAGGAATGGGCGAAGTTCAGCTCCGGGCGGAAGGTGAGGAAAACCGATCTGTTGCCGCGAAGCTTCCGTTTGATCAGCTTGCGAAAGGCGCGGCGGCGCTCCTGAAGCTCCGGAGTAACGGTGTAGGTGAACCGGATGCGCGCGGGATCGACGGGATCGAGAAGGACCCGGTTGAATGTGTAGGGCAGGTCTTCCACGATCCCCGCGAAAACCTTGGCCTTGCCGAACACTCGCGCCGCCAGAAATGCCGGAATGCGCAGCATCCCGCGCAGCGGCCTGATATTGCGCAAGGGAGAGCGATCGAAGATATTCTTGAGGTAATGGACGATTTCGCCATAGGCGGCATCCACGCCCATGGCCTGCAGAGACCCGAACCGCCGGCCTTTGTCGAAATAGAAATCCCGCATGGCAAGCGCGCGGCTCGGCCCCGCGAAGGACACGTGCCGGCCGGGCCAGATCGCGATCATCTCCGTGAGGTGGAACATCAGGTTGCGGCCGACGAGGCCCGAACTGTTCGCACATCCCTCCGGCCAGTCGGCCGATTTCGAGTTCAACAGGACGCGCGGAGAGCCGAGGCCGCCCGCCGCGAGAACGTATCGTCGGGCCCGCAGACGAAGCGCCTCACCGTTGCGTACCGCATCGACATACTGGATTTCGGACGCGCTGCCGCGAAGAGCGTTGACCTCGCAATTGTCGAGGATCGCGGCATTTCCTGTTTCGAGCGCCGGTTCGACGCCGGCCGAGCGGCCGTCCATCTTGCAGGGCCGCGGGCATTTGCGACCGAAGCACATCTGGCAGCCGGGCAGAAACCGCACCGCCATGTGGATCTGGTAGGGATGCAAGCCCGACCGTTCGAAGTTCTCCATCATCGTCCGGTCGCCCGCGGTCAGAGCCGGGGGCTGGCGCAGATCGGAGGCCGCCTCGCGCGACAGCGGATCGTCCGTTCCGCAGACATGATAGAGGCGTTCGGCGTCGGAGAAGTACGGCACGAAACTGTCGAAACCGACCGGCCAGCCGCCCGTCGGATGTGCCCGGCCGTCGGTCGTCTCCAGGTCGTGCCGTTCCGGCCGCTCCAGGGTCGCGGCATAGAAGGCGGAGGAGCCGCCGGCACCGGAGCCGACCGGTCCGAAGAACAGCGATTCCCGGTCATCGATCCGCGCGCTGATCTGCGTCGGCCAGTAACCGCGAATATTGCGGGCCGCGGCATCCTCGACGTCGCTGCGCAGCGATTGCTGCTCCGCCCTCGGGCCCATCGGCCCTTTTTCCAGAAACAGGACGGACAATCCCTTTTCCGCAAGCCGGCGGCCGATCGTCCCGCCGCCAATTCCCGTCCCGATGACGATCACATCCCAGATCTTGCCGGCGACATCAGACGTCATTGCCCCTTCCCCCTCGCGACAGACGCCACGGTTTCCTCCAGAAGCGGATCGAACAGATGGCGGATGCTGCGGGCCGCCTCGTTCGTGATGTGATTGTTATCGAAATAGAACGATCGGCCGTCGTGAAGCGCCGAGCAGATGGCGACCGAGCAGAAGCGATCGACGGGATCGAGCCACACGATCTTGCCCTCGCGGGCGAGCGCCTCGAACGGTCTCTCGGATACGCTGACACGCTCTGCGACCTCGGTTCTCGATATCGTCATGCGGGCCTCGGCCTGCGCCGCGGCATCCGCACCGCCAAGAACCATCCGGCGCGCCACGTCGCGGGAATCGTACCGCGCGATCTCAGGGATCTGGCGAAGAACCAGGACCTGCCGGAACCATTTTCGGCTCTCGTCGATCGTGGCATCGAGCGCATTCGAAAAGAGCTGCCGCTGGTCGGGAGATCCGGTCGCGGCCGCCGTTTCACCCGGCTTCAACGTGATCGTGTTCTGCGCGTCGATGCCCGTGCCGCCGCCCTCGGTGTAGTAGGACCACCGACCGATCAACAGCAGGCTGGTCATCCCCTTCATCTGGCTCATCGCTTGGCGGATGCGGATGTTGGCGTCGGTGCAGTCGCGGTCCTGCTGCCGCGTGGTCGCGCTTTCCACCTTCTCGATGCCGAACAGAGGCGGGCAGCCTGCGCGCCAGATCAACAGGCCCGACTTGCCTCTCTCGTCCGCCAGAAGAGACAGGCCTTGGCTGAGCGCACGGGCATGGGAATCCCCCCAGACCAGGAATGTCGGCGGCCCATCCGGGCCGATCGGGCAGACGGAGACGCCCTGCAAGGGGCCATCCGCCGGAACGTTGCAACGGCTCCAGTCCTGGATGAAATCGGCCGAGGCGTCGATATGGATGCGCGCCGAGGCATCGAAGCGGCCGGGCATACCGTCGAGACGATAGGCGGTGCCGCCTGCGACAAGCAGCATGACGGACGCAAAGGCGGCCCCGGTCAGCATGCGTCCGCCCGATGGTGCGCCCCGGCGCCGGAAGGGTCGCTCGATCCAGAGATAGGTCGCGGTGGCAAGCAGAAGGGACGCGGCGAGATAGACGATCGTCTCCGTGAGCGTCTCGGCGCGTCCACCATTGGCGTAGCGCGCCAGCGTGAGGACAGGCCAATGCCAGAGATAAAGCGGATAGGAAATGGCACCGAGGAAAACGCAGACCGGCGCGGAGAGGCAGCGGTTGACCGCGTTGTCGCGCGTGCCATTGGCCAGGACGAGCAGCGTTCCGATCGTGGGAATCAGCGCCAGGGCACCCGGAAAGGCCGGACCCGGCCGCAGGAACACGATGGAGGCGACAAGCATCGCAAGGCCGAGCCAGGAAACGGCCGGCAGGGCGCGCGCCGTGCCCCACCCCCACGTCTTCGGCCCCCAAGTGTTCGGCCCTCTTGCGTGCAATCCCCGAGCCTGGCGTTGGCAGAGCGCAATGGCCAGCAGCACCCCGGCAAGCATCTGCCAGGCACGGAACGGAAACAGGTAGAAGGCTGCCGTGCTGGAGATCGGCGTGACGAGGATGCAGGCGATCAGCGACGCGGCAAAGATCGCGACCAGCGCCCATTTCAGCGCGTGGAGATGACGACGCATGAGGAACATCAAGACGGGGATCAGCAGATAGAACTGCTCTTCCAGCGAAAGCGACCAGGTGTGAAGCAGGATCTTCTGGTCCGCCGCGCCGTCGAAATAGCCTGCCGCGCGGAAGAAATTCACGTTGGAGAGATAGAGGACCGACGACACGAGCGACTTGCCGAGGTCGCGGAATTCGAACGGCAGCAGCACGACGTAGCCGACAGCCATCGTCGTCGCCATGACGACCACGAAGGCCGGCGCGAGGCGCCGGATGCGGCGTGTGTAGAACGCACCGAGCGCCAGTGTGCCGGTCTGCGTCATCTCCCGCCACAGAATGCCGCCGATCAGATATCCCGATATGACGAAGAAGATATCGACGCCGACGAACCCGCCCTCGAATCCGGGAATCGAGAAGTGGTAGAAAACCACGGCGAGGACGGCCAAAGCGCGAACGCCATCGATCTCCGCCCGATAGCCTGCATGGTCTCGACCGCTGTCACGGGTGTGGACGCGTTGGACGGGGGATGATCCCAGGCTACGCAAAAAATGCCTGTAGGTGAAGGGCGCGTCGGTCAATGGAATGTCGCCTAGATTTCGCGTCGTCGCACGGCTCCGTCCCGGCGCCAACCTTCGGGCATGAAGCAACGGCCGCGGTTTTTCTGTCAATGCGTCAGGCGCGTGCCAAAATGGGAGGACCTATCCGCCAATGGTGGAACGCCTACCTCTTTCGGATAGTCCGGTGACGGAGCGCATTGTCTGGGCAGGAGACGATTGCCACGCCGAATTTCGACAGGCTCTTAGCCGATGTCGGGATATCCATCGCTGCCCTCATGCCGGGAAGGCAGGGGCGGGCAGACGTCGATGGAGGTCGAGGCTCTTGTTTAAGCTCGATCTGAAACGGACTGTAAAAGGGATATCGCGGCCGTTGCCGCAGGGCGATTCCCGATGAGGGCGTGGTCCACACGCTTCGCATCGCCCGTTGCGATCTCGCAAAGCGAGGCTGCGAGGCGAAAAGCCGCCAGGGGCCCGTCAACAGGCCCAAGATGCAGCGTTTCTGCTGACCGATCGCAGGGTCGTGGATCGGAGACCCGTTGTCGCGCTCGTCGGTCTTAGCGACGACGCTCGTTTGCCTGCAGGAGGAGGCGCGAGGCTTCGGTCGAACGGGCGCGAACGATTGCGTCCCAGACCTTGCGGAAAGATACAGAGCTGTTTTTCGTCTTCGCCAGCGTCATGACACGGATCCTTGTTTGGGTCCTTCCAACAATACACTGGCTGCCCCGTCCCGACACATCTCATTTTGCATTGCAGCATTGCGTCCGACGAGCGGCCTTCCTTCCAAAAGTCCCTTGTGGAATATACCAATGAGACCGTGCGACTGGACAACACCCAGCGACGCGTTTCTTCACCTCGGATCATATGGTCTATAATATGGACCAATGGAATAAGGAAAAATCATTTCTTTTCATTAGCTTGAATATTGTGTTTGCGGCTTATCCAGCCCTTGGCTAATAAAATGGACCGCTCTGGACCAGATATCCAGCGTGGAACGGGATGCTTATGATGGCTTGGAGGGCTATCGGTATTTCGGACAGGGGAGGCGTGATCGTCCGAAGGACAGTGCATGACGTGACCCGACGGGGTCGGGCAATTGACGATCTAGAACTGTAGGGGAGGAGAGCGAGACATGACGGTTTTGACCGAGGACGTTCCTGAGTATTCGGTGCTCGCGGAGACACTGGACGTGCGTCGGGGTTCGCCGTTGATGCGACCGGTCGAAGCCATCGCCGCCGTCCTGCTCATGGCGATCATCACCATGCTTCTGGCAAGCGTCTTCTTCCGCTATGGCCTCTCGCGCCCGATCGTCTGGATCGATGAAGCCGCCTCGACCGCCTTTCTGTGGCTGGTCATGCTGGGTGCCGCCATTGCCATCGACCGCAGCGAGCATCTGCGCCTGACCGTCGGCCTCAATCTCCTGCCTCCCCGTGCGCGCCGGTTCATCGAGACATTCGGCATGATGGCCGTTCTCGGCTTTCTCGTCGCACTCCTGCCGGCTGCCTACGCCTATGCACTCGGCGAGATGGATATCACCACCTCGGCCCTCGATATTCCCGCCGGCTATCGTGCCTCGGCCATTGCCTGCGGCATGCTGCTGATGGCGCTTCTGGCCGTTGCGGACTTGATCCGGAGTTCCAGACGGGTCGATGTCGTGGCGTCTGCGTTGATCGTTGCGGCGCTTCTCGGCACGCTCTGGTTTCTGTCACCGACCCTTGAGGAGCTCGGCAACGTCAACATCTTCATCTTTCTCGTCTTCGGCGGCATGATCTGCCTTGCCATGGGCATCCCGATCGCCTTCTGTTTCGGCATTGCCACGCTTCTGTTCCTGAACTTCACCACGTCCATGCCGCTCGAGGTTCTGATTGGGCGGATGGACGAGGGCATGTCGAGCCTCATCCTGTTGTCGGTTCCGGTTTTCGTGCTGCTCGGCTGCATTCTCGATGCGACAGGCATGGGAAAGGCGATCGTCGATTTTCTTGCGTCCATGCTCGGCCACGTCAAGGCCGGCATGTCCTACGTGCTGTTGGGATCGCTGTTTCTGGTGTCCGGCATTTCCGGCTCCAAGGTCTCCGACATGGCGACGGTGGCACCGGCGCTGTTCCCGGAGATGAAACGGCGCGGCCACAAGCCGAAGGAGATGATCGCGCTTCTGGCGACCGGTGCGGCCATGGCGGATACGGTGCCGCCCAGCATCGTGCTGATCGTGCTCGGATCGGTGGCCGGGGTGTCCATCGCGGGGCTTTTCACCAGCGGCTTTGCCATCGCCATGGTCCTTTTGCTGGCTTTGGCGATCCTTGCCCGCATCAAGGGTCGGCATGAGAACGTCGATGGCGTGACGCGCCCGTCAATGAAGCGGGTCGGCACGGCGGCGCTGGTGGCCGCGCCTGCGCTGGTCCTGCCGTTCCTGATCCGCAGCGCGGTGGCGAGCGGCGCGGCGACGGCGACCGAGGTTTCCACCATCGCCGTCGTCTATGCCTTCATCATCGGCGCCATCCTCTATGGCGGCATCAGCGCCCGACGCTGCTACAAGATGCTCGTGGAAACGGCGGCGATGAGCGGCGCCATCCTTCTCATTCTCGGCACGGCCGCCGCCATGGCCTGGGCGCTGACCCAGACCGGCTTCGCCTTCGAACTGAGCGAGATGCTGCGCGCCCTGCCCGGCGGCTGGTTCACCTTCATGCTGGTGTCGATTGCCGTCTTCATGCTGCTCGGCTGCGTGCTCGAAGGGCTTCCCGCCATCGTCCTTCTGGCACCGATCATGTTTCCGATCGCGCGTGCCGCCGGCATCCACGACATCCACTACGCCATGGTCATCGTCACCGCCATGAACATCGGCCTCATGGCGCCGCCGATCGGCGTCGGCTTCTACATCGCCTGCAAGATCGGCAACGTCTCGCCCGACGAGGCGATGGGTGCGATCTGGCCCTATATCGGTGCGATGTTCGCCGGCCTGCTGCTCATCGCCGCGGTGCCGTATTTCTCGCTGGCTTTGCTTTAAAACACGAAACGATCATCGAACATCAGGAGGAGAGAATGACGATGACAACCACCCGCAGGACAATGTTGCTGGGCACCGGGACGCTCGCACTGTGTGCAGCTTTCCACACGAGGGTCCACGCCGCCGACTTCACCTACAAGCTGGCCAACAACCTTCCGCTCACCCATCCGCTCAACATCCGCCTGGCGGAGGCCGCTGCCGGAATTCTGGAGGAGTCCGGCGGGCGCATGAAGATCAATATCTTCCCGAGCAGCCAGCTCGGCAATGATACGGAGACGCTGTCGCAGGTGCGCAACGGCGCGACGGAGTTCTTCTCCCTGTCGCCGCTCATTCTCTCGACACTGGTTCCCCAGGCCGCGATCAGCGGCATCGGCTTTGCGTTTCCCGATTACGCCACCGTCTGGAAGGCGATGGACGGCGAGCTTGGCGCCTATGCGCGTGCAGAGATCGAAAAGAAGGGCCTCGTGCCCATGGAAAAGATCTGGGACAACGGCTTCCGCCAGATCACCAGCTCGAACCTCGCCATCAACACGCCGGAGGACCTGAAGGGCTTCAAGATCCGCGTCCCCCCGAGCAAGCTCTGGCAGTCGATGTTCTCCGCCTTCGGCGCCGCGCCGACCACCATCAACTTTGCCGAAGTCTACACGGCGCTGAGCACCGGGATCGTCGACGGGCAGGAGAACCCCCTCGCCATCGCCTCCACCGCCAAGCTCTACGAAGTCCAGAAGAACTGCGCGATGACCAACCATATGTGGGATGGTTTCTGGATGCTGGCCAACAAGAAGGCCTGGGAAAGGCTCCCGGACGATCTGCGCGAAATCACGGCGAAGCACCTGAACACCAGCGCCCTATCGCAGCGCACGGATGTGGCCAAGGTGAACGACACGGTCCGTGAGGAACTGACCAAGAGCGGCATGACCTTCACCGATCCCGACAAGACGGCCTTCCGCGACACGCTGCGCCAGGCCGGCTTCTATGAAGAGTGGAAGGGCAAGTTCGGCGACGAAGCCTGGGCGATCCTCGAGAAAGCCGTCGGCGTCAGCCTGACCTAACCTTCCATACCAAGGCCGCCGCCCGCTCTCAGGGGCGGCCGCCCTCCGCGTCTCATCTCTCTGCCCGCTTTCCCGGGCGCCTTGGGTTGCCAAGGCGTCAGGTGCGGACGCTATTGCCCCGAGGTTCTCAGCCCATGATCGAAGAGACCAACCAAACCGCCAGCCAAAGCGACCATCGGAATGGCGCAAGGCTTCGCCTCGCTGGAAAAACGGCCATCGTCTTCGGTGCGGGCTCCGATGGCCCCGGCTGGGGCAACGGCAAGGCCGCGGCGGTGGTCTACGCTCGCGAAGGCGCAAAGGTCGCCTGCGTGGACCGGAACGTCGCGGCGGCCGAAGAGACTGCCGGGATCATCGCAAGCGAGGGCGGCAGTGCGATTGCCGTCGAGGCCGATGTCACGCAGCTGGCCTCGGTCGAGGCGGCCGTTGCCAAGGTCATCGCGGCCTTCGGCACGATTTCCGTGCTGCACAACAATGTGGGCGTGACCCATATGGCAGGCCCGGTCGAACTGACCGAGGAGCAGTTCCAGCAGTCGATCGATCTCAATCTTGGATCCGTCTACCGCACCGCCAAGGTCGTCATTCCTCATATGATCGAGGCAGGCGGCGGTTGCGTCATCAACATCTCCTCGCTCGCCGGTATCCGGTGGGTCGGCTATCCCTATTTCGCCTATTATGCCACGAAAGCCGCCGTCAACCAGGCGACCGTCGCGATCGCCATGCAATATGCCCGTCAGGGCATCCGCGCCAATTGCGTCATTCCCGGCATGATCGACACGCCGCTGATCTACCGGCAGATTTCGTCGCAATATGCGTCGCGGGAAGAGATGGTCGCTGCGCGCAACGCGGCGATACCGGGCGGACGGATGGGGGATGCCTTCGATATCGCCTATGCCGCGCTGTTCCTCGCCTCCGACGAAGCCAAGTTCATCACCGGCGTCTGCCTGCCGGTCGATGGCGGTCAAAGCTGCACCGTGATGTCCTCCGCCATGGAGGCGCGCTGAACCATGGACATCGCGGTGGACAAGGATCTGACCGGTTCCCAGAGCGTCGATCGCGCCCTCAAACTCCTGTCGCTGGTCGGGCGTCAGGGCGAGCGGGGCATGGCGCTCAGCGAAATCGTTGAGCAGAGCGGAATCAACAAGCCGACGGCGCGACGCCTGCTTCTGGCGCTGATCCGCTCCGGTCTCGTCGATCAGGATGCCGACGGTCGCCGGTATTTCATCGGCCAGGAAGCCTACATTCTCGGCATGCTCGCATCGCCGCGCTACGGGCTGCTGCGCATGTCCATGCCGAGCATCCATCGGATCGCGCTCAAGACCTGCGATTCGACCTTCGTGTCGGTCCGCAGAGACGCCGTTGCCGTCTGTCTTCACCGAGAGGAAGGCACGTTTCCCATTCGCACGCACGCGCTCCAGACGGGCTACGAGCATCCGCTGGGCGCTGGCGCCGGGTCTCTCGCCATGTTGGCGGCCCTGCCCGATGCCGAGGTCGAAAGCATGATGGCAAAGAATGCCGCCGTTCTGGAAAAAGACTACCCGACGCTGACACCGGACGAACTTCGCCGCCAGGTCGCCCTCGCACGGCAGCGCGGCTATTCGGTCAATCCGGGACTGGTGCTCGCAAATTCCTGGGGGATCGGCGTCGCGATACGCAATCCCGATGGCACGGTGGCCGGTGCGCTGAGCGTCGCCGCCATCGACAGCCGCATGCAGCCGCCGCGCCAGAAGGAACTGGGGCTGCTCCTGAAAGACGAGGCCGCTCAGATCGAGGCCATTCTGGCCGATCAGTTCGGCAGACAGACCAGGCTGCAGCCGGCCACCCACGCAAAAGCATCCACCCCGAAAGCCATGAAAAGGAGATCCTCCCCATGACGAAGGCTCAGATCGTGGGCTGGTCCCACAGTCCGTTCGGCAAGACAGAGCATCCCGATACCGAAGCGCTGATGGCGGCCGTGATCGGACCGGCGCTCGCTCATGCGGGCGTTGAGACCGGGGATGTCGACGGCATCTTCGTCGGCGTCATGAATGGCGGCTTCTCGCGGCAGGGTTTCGAGGCAGCACTTGTCGGCATGACCGACGCGGCGCTTGCGAACGTTCCCTCCGTTCGTCTCGAGAATGCGTGCTCCACCGGTTCGGCGGCCGTTTACGCCGCGATGGACTTCATCGAAGCCGGACGCGGACGGATCGCCCTCGTCGTCGGCGCGGAAAAGATGACGGCTCTGCCGACCGCTGCGGTCGGCGACATTCTTCTCGGCGCCTGCTACCGCAAGGAGGAGTCCGATGTCGAAGGCGGTTTTGCCGGCGTGTTCGGCGGGATCGCCCAAAGCTATTTTCAGCGTTACGGAGACCGGTCCGAGGAACTGGCGATGATCGCCGCCAAGAACCACGCCAACGGCGCCCTGAACCCTTACGCCCACATGCGCCGCGATTTCGGCTTCGAGTTCTGCAACACGGTTTCCGACAAGAACCCGCTGGTTGCCGGTCCGCTTCGCCGGACGGACTGCTCGATGGTGTCGGATGGCGCGGCGGCGCTGGTTCTCGCCGATGCCGAGACGGCCGCCACGCTGCAGCGGGCCATCGCCTTCCGCGCGCGCGTCCAGGTCAATGACGTCATGGCGCTCAGCCGCCGCGATATCCTGGCGTTCGACGGCGCTCGCCGCGCCTGGGCGGGTGCTCTTGCGGCCGCAGGCGTGACGCTCGACGATCTCTCCTTCGTTGAAACCCATGACTGCTTCACCATCGCCGAACTGATCGAATACGAGGCGATGGGCCTTGCCGCACCAGGAGAGGGCTATCGGGTCGTCCGGGACGGCACGACGACGAAAAGCGGTCGCCTTCCCGTCAATCCCTCGGGCGGACTGAAAGCCAAGGGGCACCCGGTCGGCGCGACCGGCGTCTCCATGCATGTGCTCTCGGCCATGCAGCTGATGGGCGAAGCCGGGGACATGCAGATCCCCGACGCAAAACTTGCCGCACTATTCAACATGGGCGGCGCAGCCGTGGCCAATTACGTGTCCATTCTGGAGCGCGCACGATGACCCGAACCGACCCCGCCGGCGGGATCGCCCCGCAGACGACGCGCGTGATGAACCTCTCGCATTTCCTGACGCAGGCAGCGCGACGGTATCCCGCCGAGATCGCTCTGGTGCATGGTGCGCGGGCGTGGAGCTGGAGCGAGATCGAGGCCCGCGTCGACGCCATGGCGCATGCGCTCGTCTCGGAATTCGGCGTGCAGAAAGGCGACCGCGTTCTCGTCCAGTCCGCCAATTGCCTGCAGCTGTTCGAATCGATGTTTGCGGTGTTCCGCACCGGCGCCGTCTGGGTGCCGACGAACTACCGGCAGACGCCGGAGGACGTGGCCTATCTCGCGCAATCGAGCAATGCCTGCCTGATGATCTGCCAGTCCGCCTTTCCCGACCATGTGGAGGCCTGCCGGAAGGCGAGCCCCGACATCCGATCCGTCGTCTCCATCGGCGCGGCCGGCTTCGGCGAGGACTACGACGCCGTGGTCGAGCGCCATCGCGGCGACAAGATCACGGGCCCGCCGATCTATCGCGACGACCCGTGCTGGTACTTCTATACCTCCGGCACGACGGGACGCCCCAAGGCGGCAGTGCTGACGCATGGGCAGATGACTTTCGTCGTCAACAACCACAATGGCGATCTGTTTCCCGGCACGACGCAGGAGGATCGCTCCATCGTGGTGGCGCCGCTGTCGCACGGCGCGGGCGTCCACCAGCTCTGCCAGGTCGCACGGGGCGCGACGACCATTCTGCTGCCGTCCGACAAGCTCGACATCCCCCAGTTCTGGGGACTGGTGGAAACGTGGAAGGTCAGCAATCTTTTCACGGTTCCCACGATCGTCAAAATGCTCGTCGAGGACCCGTCGGTCGATCAGCACGACCATTCCTCGCTGCGCTACGTCATCTATGCCGGCGCGCCGATGTATCGAGCCGACCAGAAAAAGGCGTTGCAGAAGCTCGGTGCCGTCATGGTGCAGTATTTCGGGCTCGGCGAAGTGACCGGCGCCATCACCGTGTTGCCCCCGGCCTATCACAGCCTGGAGGACACGGAAGCGCGGATCGGCACCTGCGGGTTCGAACGCACGGGCATGCAGATCCAGATCCAGGACGATCGCGGCGACGAGGTGGAACAGGGCGCGACCGGAGAAATCTGCGTGATCGGCCCGGCGGTCTTTGCCGGATACTATCGCAACCCGGAAGCCAACGAAAAAGCATTCCGGAACGGCTGGTTCCGCACCGGCGACCTCGGTCATGTCGATGCGCAGGGCTTTCTCTACATCACGGGGCGCGCCTCCGACATGTACATCTCCGGCGGATCGAACGTCTATCCGCGCGAGATCGAGGAGAAGCTGTTGATGCACCCCGATCTCAACGAGGTTGCCATCGTCGGCGTTCCCGATCCGGTCTGGGGCGAAGTGGGCATCGCGGTCTGCGTGACCCGCAATGGTGCCGTCGTCACCGAAGCGGAGGTGAAGACCTGGCTTGACGGTAAGGTCGCCCGCTACAAGATGCCGAAGAAGGTGGTGTTCTGGAGCGAAATGCCGAAATCCGCCTATGGCAAGATCACCAAGAAAACCATTCGCGAGCAATTGGTAGAACGCGGCGAACTCCCGGACGAGCCGGCTCCAAAGCCCGCTCCCCAATCCGCGTCCAAGCAGGGTGTTGTACGATGACCGCGTCCGATCGTTCCGTCCTCATCACAGGCGGCGCCTCGGGCATCGGTCTCGACATTGCCGGGCTCCTCAGCGAACGCGGCTGGAAGATCTATCTGATCGACCGGGACACGGAGGCACTGGCAAACGCCTGCCGGCTGCTGTCGCTCGAGCCCCAGCAATTGATTGCGTGCAGCGTGACCGACGAGGAGGCCATTACGGCCGCGGTCGAAACGGCGTGCGCCCAGGTGCCGATGCGGGCCGTCGTCAACTCGGCCGGTATCGCGATGGACCGACTGGCCGTGGACACCGGTCTCGATGATTTCCGGCGCATCATCGACATCAACCTGACGGGCACGTTTCTCGTCTGCCGCGAAGCCGCGCGCTACTGGCAGAAGGCGTCCATTCCCGGCGCCATCGTCAACATCTCGTCCGTCTCCGGCATTCTCGGCAGCCGCGGACGCTCGGCCTATGGCGCCTCGAAAGGCGCGGTGAACATTCTCACTCACATCCTTTCGACCGAACTGGGCCCAAGCGGCATCCGCGTCAATGCGATTGCCCCGGGCGCGATCGATACGCCGCTGGCGCGCGCCATTCATACGAGCGATGTGCGTGCGCAATGGCATGCGCGCATTCCCCAGCAGCGATACGGCACGTCCCGCGAGATCGCGACCGCCGTCGCCTTCCTGATTTCGGATGATGCAACTTACGTCAATGGACAGGTTCTTGCCGTCGATGGTGGATTTTCGACCGCCGGACTGGCCGTGAAGGGATGACGATGCGACACAATCACCAACCGGGCACGGCTTTCACGCCGCGCACGCTTTCGCTCGGCTGCCATGCGGAGCCGATACAGCTGACGTTCCAGCCCGGAACAAGCGTTCTCGCGGCGATCGATGAGGCTCTTGCGGCCAGGGGCTTCCAGAGCGCCGTCATCGAAGTGACGCAGGGCGCCTTCCTGCCGCTCGTCTACGTGACGCCGATCATACCGGCCGATGGCCTGCACGCCGCCTGGTACAGCGACACCCACGCGCCGTCCGGTCGGGCGGAGATCGAGAGGTTGACCATTGTCTTCGGGCGACGGGACGGCCAGCCGTTTCTCCACTGCCATGGGGTCTGGCAGCACGCCGACGGGTATCGCGGGGCAGGACACCTGATGCCGAGCGACGCGCAGTTCGCGGAACCCGTGGACGCCACCGTCTGGGGCATTTCCGGCGCGATCATGGACCAGTTGGACGACAGCGAAACGCGGTTCCGCCTGTTCACCCCCCTTCCCCACGCGGAAGCGCCGCCGATCGCGCCACGGCGGGCCGTGCTTTGCCGCCTGAAGCCGAACGAGCCGCTGCATCGCGCCATCGAAGCGATCGCCGCGAGCCATGGCATCGTCCGGGCGTCCCTCCATGGCATCGGCAGCCTGATCGGCTGCACTTTCCAATCAGGAGAGACGATGACGGCAGCCGCGTCCGAACTCTTGATCCGATCGGGACGGCTTGCACCGGACGCCGCGGGGGATACGCGCGTCGCGCTCGATCTGATGATCGTCGATCCCGACCGCCGGATCTTCGAAGGCGCGATCGTCGAGGGGGCGGACCCTGTCTGCATCACCTTCGAACTTCTGATCGTCGAAGAGGACGACTGATCAAGGGCCTTTGGCTTCCGGCGCAATGAGGCGCCGGAAGCCCCATCACTTCAACATCCGGGAGGACGTCTTATGAGGAAAACATTCACGACAGCGGACGGGGCGACACTGAGTTACAGCGATAGCGGTTCGGGCGAGGTCCTGGTTCTGCTTCACGGCTGGTCGCAATCCGCAGCCATGTTCCGGCATCAGATCGAAAGCTTCTCCAGAGAGCGCCGGGTCATCGCGCTCGACTTTCGCGGCCATGGCCTGTCTCCGCAGGCGCAGCACGGCTACCGCATCTATCGCTTCGCGGCCGATGTCGCCGAACTCCTGCGGCATGAACGGATCGAGAAGGCCAGCGTGCTCGGCTGGTCGCTGGGTGCCTCGGTTCTCTGGGCCATGATCGACCTTTACGGGACCACCGGTCTCGACCGCCTCGTCTTCGTTGACGAGCCCGCCTCCGTCATGATCCAGCCTGGAATGTCGGAAGAGGATGTGAAGAACGCAGGCGCACTCTTCGACGGGACGACCATGCTGGCGGTCGCGGCCCAGATCGCGGGTCCGGAGGGACACGCCGCCCGCGAAGGCTTTCTCGGCAGCATGATAACGAAGGGTATTCCAAAGGATCTTCGCGACTGGTTGCTGGCTGAGAACCTTTTGGTAGACCCCCGCACTGTTGCCGAACTCTTCGTCAATCATTGTGCGATCGACTGGAGCGACCTCTTCAAACGGATCGACCGTCCGACGCTCGTCATCGGCGGACGCGTCAGCCACGTCGATCCGCAGTCGCAGGAATGGATCCACGGTCAGGTGAAGGGCTCCGAACTCGTTATCTTCGACGAGAGCCAGTGTGGCGCGCATTTCCCGTTCATCGAGCAGCCTGAAACATTCAACGCGGTCCTTGCCGCGTTTCTGGAAAAGGGCTCGGCAAAGCTCCCCTTGGCCAGCTGATCGACACGAGCCGTCCGGCGCATCTGCATCGCACCGGACGGTTTTTTGATCCGAACATTTTGCCAGAGGCCGCGCTTCCAGGACGCATATCGACACAGTGTCCGGCGCGAATATGCTGATCGCCGAGAACAAGATCATCCGGGCGGCCACGACGGGATTGTGCCTGAAAATCCGGCCCGACCACGTGAGTGACCGGCTGCTTCAGCTTGCCGTGGCTGGCGCGGCCGTGCGCGACCCGCCATCCCTGGTGGAAACGGGCATCGGATCAACGCATGGATTTCGGCACCAGATGGTGCTAATAAGGCTGCTCGGAACCGGGAGTCTCAGCATGCGATCCACGATCAATCTCGATGACACCCTCCTTGAGCGCGCAAGATCCTTGACCGGCACCAAGGAAACAGCGGCGCTTGTCCGTCAGGCTTTGGAAACGCTTGTGCGGGTCGAGTCCGGGAAACGCCTCATCGCGCTTGGCGGCACCATGCCGGACGCAGAGGCAGCCCCTCGCCGCCGGAGCGAAACGGCAAAATGATCTTGGTCGACACGTCGATCTGGATTGATCATTTCCGCCACGGCGACGCGGCGTTGTGCAAAATCATCGCGGACGACCGACTGCTCAGCCACCCTGTCGTTATCGGGGAACTGGCCCTTGGCAGTCTTCGCGACCGCGAGATGCTCATGGCGTTCTTTTCGGCCCAGCGAGAGGCTCTCGTCGCGACCCATGACGAGGTCATGGCGATGATCGAACGACACGCGATTTTCAGTATGGGCATCGGCTACACGGATGCGCAACTGCTGGCGTCGACCCTGCTCGATCGGCGTTCACTGTTGTGGACCAGGGACAAGCGTTTAGCGGCAGCAGCACGGAAGGCTGGCGCTTCGCTCTATGCGCCCACCGCGGTGCCAAACTAGAAGCTCGGAACGGCATCCTCCCACAGACGGCTCGCTCTGCGGGCGCCGGCCATGGTGCAACACGTTTTCGCCGAAGGCACGGCCGTCGATCTCGCGCTCTCCGCCTTTCCCGTCGGGCATGCGACGACGACCGTTGGTGGTGCACAGACCTTCGTTCGTATCCAGTTTCGTAAGTGTTAGATAAATTTCAACCAAAACGCTTTAAACCGGTCACATCAGAGCAATTTGGTTCGTCTTGACTTTCCGATGATCCGGCTCTTGCCCGTTGATGCCATGACATTGTTTGGAGACGTCGGATGTTGCCGAAAACCGCTACTGGTCGCAATATGTTCGCCATCGTCGCAACGGGCGTCGCCACGACGGTGGCCACGGCCGGCATTCTGCTCTACCTCGCCTATCACGAGGTCAGGAACCGCTCGATCTCCGAAATGACCAATGCGGCCGCGACCAGTGCAGCCAATGTCGAGACCCGCTTTGGCGCACTGAAGACGCTCAGCTTCAACATGCGCTCGTACCTGGTCTCCGCCACGCAGGCCGGCACGTCTTCCCGCTCGGCCGCGGACGCGTTTCTTCGGCAGATCCTGACCGACAATCCGGCAGCTATCGGCGTCAGCACCGGCTGGGAGCCGAACGCCTTCGACGGCAAGGATGCCGATTTCAAGGGTAAGCCGGGACATGATGCAACGGGGCGCTATGTGCCCTATTTCGCGCGCTCCGGCGATACGATCGTCCATGATCCGCTCATCGATTACGACAAGCCGGGCGCCGGAGACTACTATCAGGTGCCGAAACAGACAGGCAAGGACCTGTTCACCGAGCCTTACCTCTATGCCATCAACGGCAAGGAGGTGCTGATGACGTCCTTCATGGTGCCCGTACTCAAGGACGGGAAATTCATCGGCGTTACCGGCGTCGATACCGCACTCGACAGCCTGTCGAAAGATCTCGCCAGCCTGAAGCCGCTTGGGGCAGGCTTCGTTGCCCTGATCAGCCAGGGCGGCAGCATCGTCGCCTATCCCGATGCGTCTCTTCTCGGCAAATCGCTCAAGGACTCCGGGCTGGATGTTGAGGCCTGGAACAAGGTGATCGGCAATCAGGGTGAGCCCGTGACCCTGGTGAACGCCGATGGTTCGCAGAACCTGGCCGTCGCCGTGCCGGTCAACATCATTCCCGGCACGACCTGGTACACGGTCGTCTCGGTTCCGATCCCTGCCCTCTTTGCCGGTTTGAAGAGCCTGGCGATCACCTCGTTGATCGTTGTCGGCATTGCGACCATCCTTCTCATCGCGGTCGCGACGTTTCTCGCCAACCGGTTCCGCACGCGTCTCGGCAAGGTCATCGCGGCGACGACTGCGATTGCGGCCGGTCGCATGGATGCGGACCTGCCGGACACGGCCCGCCAGGACGAGATCGGCGACATGGCACGCGCGCTGGAGGTGCTGCGCGACAGCAACCTTGCGCGGATTCGGCTCGAGCAGGAAGCGGCCGCCAACCGCAGCCTTTCGGAAGAAGAACGCCAGCGCAAGGCGGAGGCCGACCGCAGGCGTGCCGCGGACATGGCGCAGGCGACGGTGGGCCTCGGCAAGGGCCTGAAGCATCTGGCCGATGGCGACCTGACATTCCGGCTTGCCGAGCCCTTCGCCACGGATTTCGAAACGCTCCGCGCCGATTTCAACGCTGCAGTGACCCAGCTTTCCGAAACGCTGCGCGCCGTGTCATTGGCGACGGACGCTATAGACAGCGGCAGCCGGGAGGTCAGCAGCGGCGCCGACGACCTGTCGAAGCGCACCGAGCAGCAGGCCGCATCGCTTGAGGAAACCGCAGCCGCCCTCGACCAGATCACCGTCAATGTCGGCAACTCTTCCAAGCGCGCGGACGAGGCCCGCAAGGTCGCGGCGATCGCCAATGAAAGTGCCGCCCAGTCCGGCCGCGTCGTCGCCCATGCGGTGGATGCCATGCAGAAGATCGAGGAATCCTCCAACCAGATCTCGTCCATCATCGGGGTGATCGACGAGATCGCCTTCCAGACCAACCTTCTGGCGCTGAATGCGGGCGTCGAGGCCGCGCGCGCCGGGGAAGCCGGCAAGGGCTTTGCCGTCGTCGCCCAGGAAGTGCGCGAACTCGCCCAGCGCTCGGCCAAGGCCGCCAAGGATATCAAGGAACTGATCCGCAATTCCTCCGTCGAGGTGCAGAACGGCGTCCGGCTGGTCAGTGAAACCGGCGACGCGCTGAAGACGATCGAAGGCTATATCGTCACCGTCAACCAGCACATGGATTCGATCGCGACCTCCGCCCGCGAGCAGTCCGTCGGCCTTGCCGAAGTCAACACGGCCGTCAACCAGATGGACCAGGTGACCCAGCAGAACGCGGCGATGGTCGAGGAGACCAGCGCGGCCGGCGCGACGCTGGCGACCGAAAGTTCGCGCCTGCGTCAGCTCATCTCGCAGTTCCGGCTTGCCGGCGCGCTCCGCCAGACCGCATCCGTCATGGCCGCCACCCCGTCCCACCAACCCATCGCCTCGCCGGCCAGAAAATTGTCGGGGAAAGTCGCCAAAGCCTTCGTCGGTAATGCCGCGGTGAAGGAAAGCTGGGAGGAATTCTAACAAAGCGCGATATTGCGATCCGTCCGTGGCGCACCATTTACGTCACCGCGCCGACGGAAGCGGCCTTTAACGGTCGTCCGGAAGACACTCTGCGAGGTGGCGCCGAAATCGCGCTGGGTCGCTTGAGAGCGCAGACCCGAATTGACAAGGAGATTCTGATGAAACCGTTCCCCCTTCTGCTCTCTGCGATCGGCATGTTCAGCCTGCCGGCTGTTGCCGCAGCCCAGGATGCGGGCTTCGCTCTGACCTATCATGTGGAACGGATTCCCGCGGCGCAATTCAGCATCGATACCTGCGGCAGCGTCGTCTCCGATGCCGCGCAACAGGCCGGCCTGAGTGTCGATCTCAAAAGCTTCCCGGATCAACTGGTGACTGTCCATGGTGGTGCGAGCGGCACAGGGGCCTATGTCGTCCAGTGCATCGCCGTTGGTGACACCACCGTGGCGGTCGTCCAGGGTTTCGACTACCGCGAAACGAAGGGAACCATGGGTGAATTTGCAGACCAGGCGATCGCAGCCGTGAAAGAGGCAGCGAAGTAAGCCGTCGGCATGTGAGCCGACAGCGCGTTTTGCCGTCTCGGCAGCATCGAACCATCGGCTTCCTTCCTGCGGAAGGAAACTCCGCTTCGGGCACACGGGCGGCGAAAGACCGAGGCGGCACCCGATTGAGTGCCGCCTTTCTTTCGGTACATGTTCTCCGGACTTCGCGCCGCTGACTTGCATAGCGGTCAGCCGGTCCCTTTCCTTCGCGCCCGCCCCGCTTGCACCGGATTGACGGATGGGCTCGTGCCCTCGGGGCCGTGGAGGACTGTTCCTGCGACGGCGCTGGGTCTCTCCCCTACTTCTTTGCCGAAACGGCCTTGGCGGCCTGGTCGATGGTATCTGCAACCACCTTCGGCTGCGTCATGAAGAGCGCGTGGCTCGCCGACACCTTGGTGATCCTGGCCTTGATGCGCTCTGCCATGTGGATCAGCATGGCTTGATCGAATGCCTTGTCCTCGGTGGCGATGACGGCCCAGCTCGGCTTGGTTCGCCAGGCAGCATTTTCCAGCTTCGTCCCGAATGACGACATGTTGATCGGCACCTGCGCATCCCTCATGAATGCAACATCGGCATCGCTGACGTCATGCGCGAAGCCAGCCTTGAATTTTTCCGGGCTGACATAGCCGAAACCATCCTTCGTCGTTTCAATGACGAATTCCGATGCGGGAGCAAATCCCTCATATTGCTGGGCTGTCGTCTCGCCAGCATCCGGGGAGAGAGCGGAGACATAGACGAGACCCGCAACGTTCGGATCGACGCCGGCTTCCGTGATCACCGTGCCGCCCCAGGAATGTCCGACGAGGATGGCCGGACCATCCTGCCGCTCCAGCGCACGCTTGGTCGCAGCAACGTCGTCTGCAAGCGAGGTCAGGGGGTTCTGGACGACGGTGACGCGATAGCCGCGCTTCGTCAGATTGTCGTAAACGCCCTTCCAGCCGGAACCATCGGCAAAAGCCCCGTGGACCAGCACCACGTTTTTCACGGACTGATCCTTGGCAATCGTGTCGGCGGCAGCTGCCGGAATGGCGGCAGACAATGCGGCAGCGATTGCAGCAACGGCGGTCTTGGTCTTGGTCTTGGTCGTCATGGCTCTCTCCATCTTTTCTGCGATATTTGTTATCGCGATAACTGTAAGCTGGCAGGCTTTTGCGGTTCCGTCAACATAATATTTATTGCGATATCTGTTTTCGTGGTAGTGTCGGTTCGATCGATGCGTGCAGGAGCACAGAATGACCAAACCCCACAACGATCCACCACCTCTGCAGGACCAGCTGTGCTACGCGATCTACACTGCGGGCATTGCCATCCAGCGCGCGTACAAACCCGTTCTCGACGAGTTGGGACTGACCTATCCCCAATATCTCGTGCTCAATGTGCTCTGGAGCAAAGACGGGCAAACGGTGGGCGCCATTGCCAAGGCTCTTGCCCTGGAATCCAGCACGCTGACGCCGTTGCTGAAGCGTCTCGAGACATCCGGCTTGTTGCGCCGGACCAGAAACCTCAGCAACGAGCGGCAGGTGATGATCGCGTTGACCGAAGACGGCCGAGCTCTGCGACACAGAGCGGGTTGCCTGAGCGATACCTTGCTTGCGGCATCGACCGAAACACCGCAGGAATTGGCCGCATTGAATGAAGACGTGCGCCATCTCCGCGATGCGATCTATTCCCAGATCGGCGGGTGGGACACACCAGCCTGATCGGAAGATGGCGGCGGCGATCGCTGCAGTGCGTTCGCGTGCTGCGACCGGTTTCCCTAACCGGCCAGTTGCCCCTACCCCGCCAGTTGCCCATGCGCCGCAAGCTGGCTGTGCAGCTTGCGCGGCGACATGCCGTACCAGCGGCGGCAGGCGCGGGCGTAGCTGCTTTGTTCGGAGTAGCCGAGCACGGTCGCGATTTCCGATACATGCATGCCCGTTCCCGCAAGCTGCCGACAGAGATCCCGGCGCAGGTCGTCGAGGATCTCCTCGAATGTCGTGCCGCGCTCGAAGAGCCGCCTTTGCAGCACGCGAGGGTGCAGGTTCAGCGTATCCGCCGCGATGATGAGGCTGGCGCGGTTCAGCTTCAAGAGCCTGTGGGTGATCTCGCGCACGGTATCGACCAGATCGAGGCCCGGCTTGGTATCGGTGAGATAGGATTGCGCCAGCGCGAGCGCCGCGGCATCGCGCCCGGGAATGGCCCCGTCGAGCGCCCGTGTCGGAAACTCCAGCGCATTGTCCTCCCGCCCGAACTCGACGGGACAGCCGAAGACCTCGCGGTAGCACTCGGGCCGCGCGATCGGCTGGTGCTGCATCGTCACCCGGAGCGGCGTGAAATCGTTGCCGAGAAGCTGGCGAAACGCCGAAATGGTCACGGCCAGGCTCTTCTCGATCATCTGATCGCGATGGGCGACGTGGCGCAGCGCGATCGAATAGGTGAAGGCGCTGACCTGTGGGCCGCGCTTCAGGGCCGCGACATCCGGTGGCGCGAAGAGGTAAAGGTAGCGGCAGACGCTTTCGAGCGCATCGGCGACCGTTTCGGAATGCCGCAGGAAAACCGCGAGCGGCCCCAGGAAGTGGATCTCCTGACGAACGCCGAGCCTCATGCCGAAATCGGGACACTGCAGCTCGCGCACGGCTGCACCCACAAGCTCCAGAGCCTTGGAATACAGGAGAAAGCTGTCGAAGTCGCCGATGGCGGCCGGGTTGATGCCCTGCGCGCGGGCAATGGCCCCGGGATCTCCGCCGAGCTCTGTCACAAGCTCTGAGAAGTTAAAGAGAACCGCACCGCGAATGATATCCCCCATGGCAGCAAATGCTAAATAAATGTCGCGTAATGTCAAGTTTTTTTCAACGCAATTGGCTAATCTTCGGCGGTGATGGAGCGGTGGAGCGCTTCATCCGGGAGAGAAACAGATCCGATCCTCAGCGCCGAATGCCTGCAACTCGTGTCTTTCACGAGGCGTCTTGACGCGTCCTTGCATTGCCTCCTGCCGCCGGGTCGATCGCAAGGGAGGAACACGTCAATGAACATGCGCGCCGTCGTGCTGCAACACGGAGCCCTCAGCCTTGCGGATGTTTCCGTACCGAAACCCGGAGCCGGCGAGGTTCTGGTCCGGACGCTGGCAACGGGCATTTGCGGAAGCGACCTGCACACCGTCAGTCATGGCGAAAAGCTGCTCGCCAGCGCGCGCGCCGTGGCCGGCATCGAGATCTTCGATCCCGCCGAACGGATCGTGCTCGGCCATGAAATCTGCGCCGAAATCGTCGAATACGGCCCCGACTGTCGCAAGATCCATGCGATCGGGACACGGGTCGTGTCCGCGCCGTTCATCATCCGGCCGACGCCCGTGACGCTCGGCTTCGGGACACTGGAAACGCCGGGCGGGCTCGGCCAGTACATGGTTCTCTCCGAAGCCCTGCTCATTCCGGTGCCCGATCACGTTTCCAACGATCTGGCGACCCTTGCCGAGCCGCTCGCCGTCGCCGTCCATGCGGTCAATCGCGGCGCGGTCGCAGGCGACGCCGTGCCGATCGTCATCGGATGCGGACCGATCGGACTCGCCATCATCGCGGTTCTGAAGTCGCGCGGCATCGGGCCGATCGTCGCTGCGGATTTCTCAAACGCCCGGCGCGAGATGGCAAGGACGCTCGGCGCCGATGTCGTCGTCGATCCGCGCGAGACCTCGCCCTACGATGCCTGGCGGGAGGTCGCCGCCGTCAGCGAGCCCGAGCGTATCGCCCGGCAGACGCCGATGTTTCCCGGCCATGCCTTCCGCCCCTGCGTCGTGTTCGAATGCGTCGGCGCCCCCGGCATGATCCAGCGGATCCTCGCCGGAGCGCCCCCCTGCTCGAAGGTCGTGGTCGTCGGGCTCTGTATGGAAGAAGACAGGTTCCAGCCGACCTACGCCATCATGAAGGAAATCGATCTGGCGTTCTGCATCGCCTTCTCGATCGAGGAATTCATCGAAGCCTTCACGCAGATCGCGTCCGGAAAATTGGACGTCCGTCCGCTGATCACCAGCCAGATCGGCCTGAAGGACGTGCCGGATGCGTTCACGCGTCTCGCCAATCCCGAGAACGACATCAAGATCATCGTTCACCCGCAGGACGCGTAACGCCTGCTCGTCGCGCAAGCGCGCGCCAGCAAAGCCAGTTCCACAATCCAGCCGATCCTTGAGGAGGATATCATGAACATTCAGGCACCCATCGAGCAGGTCAAACCGCCGGTCTTCTCTCTGCCGCAGGACGAACTCCTGACGACGAACATCGCCGATGTCCCGGTGATGAAAGACGCGCTCGGGCCGGGCATCCATTTTCAGCCGCTGCTGCTCGATCCGGAAATCGGCATCGCCGTCAACATCGCCACGTTCGAGCCCGGCGCCATCGTCGGCGCGCATCTGCACACCGGCGCGGTGCATGGCTACACGCTGCAGGGCAAGTGGCACTACAAGGAGTATCCCGACCAGCCGCAGGTCGCCGGCTCCTATCTCTACGAGCCCGCCTCGTCGGTGCATACCTTCGTCGTTCCCGAGGACAATACCGAGGACACGATCGTCTTGTTCATCGTCTACGGGGCCAACATCAACTTCGATGACAAGGGCAATTTCCACTCCGTCCTCGATGCCATCACCATCATCAATCTGGTCGAGATGTGTTCGAAGCGGCAAGGCATCGGCCCTGTCCGCTATCTGAAGGGCGGAACCGTCGCCTACTCCACGGGCGCCTGACACGACACGTCGATGCAGGGTGATTTCCGGAGGACGGCCCGTCGCCTCGTGCGCCGATGCCGCCCGCCGGATCTCGCTCGCCCCTTCCGGGCTGCGCTCATCGCGGCCCGTCCATACCAAGAACAGGAGAGGAAACCGGCATGACGACGGAAAACTGGACAGAGCGGACGGTCATTTCGAACGGGCAACGGATCCATATGAGGATCGCAGGAGAGACTGGTCCGCTCGTGCTCCTGTGTCATGGCTTCCCGGAATCCTGGTATTCCTGGCGTCACCAGTTGAAGGCCCTTTCAGAAGCCGGTTATCGCGCCGTCGCGATCGACATGCCGGGATACGGCCGCTCCTCCAAGCCCACGAACCCCGCCGCCTATGGAACGGTCGAACTCGTGGCCGTCTGCGTCGGCGTGGTGGAAGCCCTCGGAGAAACGACGGCCGTGATTATCGGCCATGACCTCGGCGCGCCCGTCGCCTGGACCGCTGCATGGACCCGGCCGGACGTTTTCCGGGCCGTCGTCGGCATGAGCGTGCCTTTCGGGGCCGCGGGCCTCGGATGCCTGCCGGGTAGCCCGTTCGGGGAAACGCGCCCGAGCGAGGCGGCCGCCAAACTGGCCGGCCCGGACCGCATGTTCTATCACGAATATTTCGCGCTGCATCGCGAGGCGGCCGCCGCAGAAGCCGAACCCGACATGCGCAGCTGGCTGACGAGCGCATTCTACAGCCTTTCGGGCGATAAGCCTCTGCCGCCCGAACTGGCCGCGTTCGACATGACGAAGCTGCCGGATCTGGTGCTGCGCGAGGTGGTGCGCGCTGCCATCTCCGTGCCGCGCACCTCGGGCGCCGGGATGTCCGGGCTGCTTGAGCTGCCCGCCACGCTGCCGGACTGGCTTCGCCCTGAAGACCTCGACTATTGCGTGGCAGAGCTCGAATCCACCGGCATTTACCACGCGCTGGGCTACTACATGAACGGCGATCGTGACTGGGATGCGCTCGGCCCCCACCAGGGCAAGCCGCTTTCGGTACCCGCGCTCTATATCGGCGGCGACCGTGACATCGTGACCATCTGGAGCCAGGAGGCCATCGCGCGCGCGGAAGAGGTGGTGACCGACCTGCGCGGCAAGATCATCCTTCCCGGCTGCGGCCACTGGATCCCGCAGGAGGCGCCGGAGGCCGTCAACGATGCCCTCCTCACCTTCCTGCGTTCGCTCTAGGCCCGCTTTATCGCTCAGCAGCCGTGCCAAACCGGCGGCTCTCGCCGCCACAGCCGACATCGCCCGCCGCATTCCGCCAAGAGAGGGAGAGACCGACATGTCGAAACACAGGATCCTGGAGACCAGGTCTGACAGCGCCTATCATTATCCGCTTCTCATCCGGAAACTGCTCGCCAATGTCGCGCAGCAATCGTCGCAGGAGATCGTCAGCGCCGGGCAGCGTTTCACCTATGCCGATCTCGTGGAGCGCATCCACAGACTGGCCTCGCTGCTGGCCAGCCATGGCGTCGAGGCCGGCGATACCGTCGCGGTCATGGACTGGGACAGCCACCGCTATCTCGAGGCCTATTTCGCGATCCCGATGATGGGCGCCGTGTTGCAGACGGTGAACGTGCGGCTCGTGCCGGATGTCATCGGCTTCACCCTGCGCCAGTCGCAGGCAAAGGTCATTCTCTACCATGACGACTTCGCGCCGGTGGTCGAGCGGCTCAGGGGTAGCCTCGCCGATCTGCGCCACGTCATCCGCCTCTCCGACACGCCCGAGCCGGGCACCTACGAGGACCTGATCGCTGCGGCGTCGCCGGACTTCGCCTTCGAGGATTTCGACGAGAACGCCATCGCGACGACCTTTCACACGACGGGCACGACCGGCGATCCGAAGCAGGTGTTCTTCAGCCACCGGCAGATGGTTCTCCACGCGCTGGCGGCGGCCGTGACATTCGCCGGCAATCCGGACGGGCAATCCCTGCGGCGGTCGGATGTCTACATGCCGATGACCCCGATGTTCCACGTCCATGCCTGGGGCCTGCCCTATGTCGCGACGATGCTCGGCCTGAAGCAGGTCTATCCCGGCCGCTATCAGGCCGAAACCATCCTCTCGCTGAAGAAGACGGAAGGCGTCACCTTCTCGCACGGCGTGCCGACCCTGCTGCGGATGATCGTCGATGCCGCGAAGGTGTCGGGAGAGAACCTCGCGCCCTGGACCATGCTCGTCGGTGGATCGGCGCTTTCCGAGAGCCTTGCAGAAGAAGCGCTCGCGCTCGGGATCGATGCTTTCGTCGGCTACGGCATGTCCGAGACGGGCCCGATCCTCACGGTGTCGCGGTCGAAACCGGGCGACCCGACGGCCATGCGCATGCGCGCCGGCCTTCCCATTCCGCTCGTCGAGACGCGGCTCGAACCGGAAGGACGCGGCGAACTTCTGGCCCGCGCACCATGGCTGACACAGGGCTACGGCACCCAGGCGGCATCCGACGATCTCTGGGCCGGCGGCTGGCTGCACACGCAGGACATCGCCGAGATCGATGCGGACGGGGGCGTCCGCATCGTCGATCGCCTGAAAGACGTGATCAAGACAGGCGGAGAGTGGGTGTCCTCGATCGAGATCGAGAATATTCTCACGACCCATCCGGCCGTGACCGAAGCCGCCGTCATCGGAACGCCGTCGGCGACATGGGGAGAACGGCCGCTCGCCTTCGTGATCGCGGCGCAGGTTCTGCCGCCGCCGACCGAGAACCAGCTGAAAGCTTTCCTGGCCGAGCAGGTCGCGGCCGGGCGCATCAGCCGCTACGCGATGCCCGACAGCATCCATTTTCTGGCCGCCCTGCCGCGCACGAGCGTCGGCAAGATCGACAAGAAGGCGCTGCGCCGAGAGATCCAGAACGTTCCTGGGCTGAACGCACTTGGTGGCTGAGCGAATAGCGGCGGGCGGGCGGGGGCTTGCGGGTTGCCAGGTTTGAGGGGGGCTTCGCCGAAGGAGCGCAGCGCCGAACAGGAGAGATGATCCGCACGGCCCGGAGACGGGTTCGACGCGGACGAGGCTCGCGACCGGGCCATTCGGGGAGGAGGAACCCCGTCGAGGAACCGGCCGAGGCGAACGTGCAGAATTTCAACAAGCGATAGGAGGACATCGTGGGGGGATTGATGAGGAAGACACTGTTGGGGGCACTTGCTGCCCTGGCCGCCGGCTGTTGGGGCGAGAGCGCGATGGCGCTCGATCTGTCGCCGAACGATTATGTTCACCTGCCGGACGGGACCTTCGTTCTGGTGAACTACTTCAACTACGTGGAAGGCGATACATTCCGGGACAAGGACGGCAACAAGATACCGGGTTCCAAGGACAGACTGGCCTTCGGAATCGAGCGTCTGGTCTATTATGGCGAGACCGACAGTGGCTTCGAGTGGGCCATGCAGGCCGTCATGCCCTATGGCAGCATCAATGCGCGCATCGGCGGCGTCGATGCGGATACGGAGAACGGCACGAGCGACCTGACGCTCGGCACCGCCTTCTGGGCGATGAGTTCGAACGAGCCGACCGGCACGACGCTCGGTTCCTCGACCTACCTGATCCTGCCCGTCGGCCAGTACGATCCGTTGAAACCGTCGATGGGTGCCGGCGCGGTCGGGATCGTTGAGCAGATCGGCCTCCAGCAGGGGCTCGGCAACGGGTTCGTGCTCGATCTGGCGGGCGACATCCACTACCGCTTCGATCACACCGACAACGGCATCGAGGTCAGCCAGAAGCCGATCTACCAGATCCAGGCCTTTCTTCGCTACAACATCAACGAAGCAGCCTCGATCTCCTTCGGCTATTCCGGATTGTTCGGCGGCAAACAGACCTATAACGGTTTCGATACCGGCCTGCGCACCCGCGAAGACCAGTTCCGCCTCTATGCCACGACCTTCGTCTCCCCGACGATCCAGCTTCAGGGGATGGTCGGCACGGACGTCTACGCCAAAGGCGGCTTCCAGCAGGACCTCGTGACGCAACTTCGCATCGTCAAACTGTTCTAACGGGAGAAAGCGCGCCCGCGGGTGGAAGCGAGACGGGCCCCCGGCGGCGGCCCGTCAAAGCGACATCTCGCTGAATGGGCAGACATCGTCTTCGAAGGGAACGTGCCTTCGGCGAAACTGTGTGCCTTCCACGATTTCGGGCAGGCTGATCCTGTCCATACGGAAATGCCGGAAATCGTCCCGGGCGGCATCCCAGGCCACCAGATACCAAAGAGGCGGAAGGATAAGCATGGCCTGTGGCTCGACCTCGCGAATGGTCTCCACGCCCTGGGCGTCACGATAGCGAAACCGCAGGAACAACCTCTGGAGAAACGTCGTCTCGAAGGCCGGCAGCAGTTCGGATTCGATCGCGCCCAGGTTTGACACGTCCTGCATGGGCGACAACTGCCCGACATAGAGACAGGCGAGAAGCCGGCGCAAATCGCGCACCTTGTCGGCGGGCAATGCCATTTCGATCTTCGCCAGTCCCCTGTCGGCAAGATCGGAAAAGGGAAGAGACCGGGCCGCACGCATCGACGCGACACTGACGATGAGCGCGAACACTTCCGTCACGGAGAGGCGAGCCGTGCTCCGCAGCGCTTCGGGATCGAGCTGAACGCCGCCGCCCGGCCCGGATTCGGAATGGATGACGAAACCCTGATCGCGCAAAGCGCTGATGTCGCGCAGCACAGTGCGTCTCGAAGCGCCGATCTCTCCGGCCAACTGGCCGATCGTGGCGGTTCCGTTGCGTCGAAGAATGCGCACGATCGCATCATGTCTGAGGCGGATGTTCATGGGGTAACCGTAGCATAATCGGTGACAAATTTTGGCACCGATTTGCTTTAGGTGATCATGGCAACCCAACAAGGAGCCTGTTCATGACATCCCAAGCCCCCACAATTATTGCGACGCCCCTCGCCGCAGTGCCGATCATCGTCAATCCTTCCCACCTCAACGACCCGACACCGAACGGCTACAGCACGGCGGTCATTACGCCTGTCGCGGGCCGGCTGGCTTTCATTTCCGGCCAAGGCGGACAGGATCGGACGGGCGCGCTGTCGTCCGATTTCGGGGAACAGGTGAAGCAGGCTTATGCAAACCTCGCTGCCGTGATGGACGCGCTCGGCGCTCGCCTGGAACAGGTCGTCAAGCTGACCGTCTTCGTCGTCGACCACGATATGTCGAAACTCGGCGTGCTGACAGAGACTGTGACGCGGATGTTCGGTGCAAAGCTGCCGGCACAAACCCTGGTTCCGGTGCCGAAGCTCGCCATTGACCCCATGATGTTCGAGGTTGAGGCTATCGTTCTCCTGGATTGAGGGCTTGCTAAAGACACTCTCCTGTCGATCTCGACGGGGTGAGCCGCCGATCATGGTCGCTGTTCCGGGGAAGTCCGAACGATCGAGGATCCCCGTGCAGCGGCCAGCCCTCAATCCTTCCGGGCTGGCCTTGAGGAGAACCAGGCCACCAATTCGGTCGAATTCTTCATCCCGGTCGCCTTCAGCATTCGTGCCCGGTGAGATTCGACCGTCCGCCGAGAAAGGTTCGTCTCCAGCGCGATGTTGGCATTGGTCTTGCCCTGAGCGATCATCGTCAAGATCTGCTTCTGACGCCCCGTGAGAATTTCGAGTTCCGCCGCGACCGGGCGTTCCATGGTTTGGAAGCAATAGATCGCGTCCGCGAAGGGATCGCCGGCATTGGCGCTTCGACCGTTGACGCGACACCAGAATTGCAGGCCATGCGACCCTGCCATGATCCGCTCGTCATAATAGGTTTTCCCGCCGCCCAGCTGAGACTGCCATAATTTTCCCGTGCGGATGAAGTCGGTGATTTGCGGATAAAGCCGTGAAAAGCTTTGGCCAACGAGCTCGTCGGTGGCATAGCCGAAAAGCTCTGCGAAAGCGGAATTGCAATCCCGAATGATCCGGTAGGTCGCATGCACCAGGGGAACCGGCATGTCGTCGAGCAGGAACATCCGGGATGCCTTCCAATTCTCACATATGCAGTAAAAATACGGCTCACATCTGCTTAACGCCGCCGATACGATGGCGTCAACGATTGACCGGCGCGTGGGAGGGGCAGGAATGAAGAAAAAGATCTACGAGGGTGCGGTCGCCAGTCTTGCGGGCCTTCTACGCGACGACATGACCATCATGAGCGGAGGCTTCGGCCTCTGTGGCATCCCGGAAGCTTTGATCGAAGCGGTTCAGCTTTCCGGCGTCACCGGATTGACCGTGATCTCGAACAATGCAGGCGTCGATGGGGTCGGTCTCGGCAAGTTGCTCGCCACGCGCCAGATCCGGAAAATGATCTCCTCCTATGTCGGGGAAAACAAGCTGTTCGCCGAGCAGTATCTTTCCGGGCAGTTGGAGCTTGAATTCACGCCGCAAGGGACGCTGGCCGAACGGATCCGCGCCGGCGGCGCCGGCATCCCCGCCTTCTTCACGAAGACCGGCGTCGGCACCATCATTGCGCAAGGCAAGGAGGAGGCGGAGTTCAATGGTGAGACCTTCATCATGGAGCGCGGCCTGTTCGCGGACCTTGC
Organism: Rhizobium sp. PP-F2F-G48; assembly: GCF_004342335.1. Lineage (NCBI taxonomy): Bacteria > Pseudomonadati > Pseudomonadota > Alphaproteobacteria > Hyphomicrobiales > Rhizobiaceae > Rhizobium > Rhizobium sp. PP-F2F-G48. The sequence continues at coordinate 83,953 of NZ_SLVH01000012.1, forward strand.
GCTGGTTCACGCCTACAAGGGCGACCCGGAAGGAAATCTGGTTTTCCGCAAGACGGCGCGGAACTTCAATCCCGTGATGGCGACGGCCGCCAAGGTAACGGTCGCGGAAGTCGAGCATCTCGTCTCCGCCGGCGACATCGATCCCGATACGATCCACACCCCGGGCATCTACGTCTCGCGCATCGTCGAGGTGCCCAATCCGATCAAGCATATCGAGCAACGAACCGTCCGCAAAGCCGGCGCCATGGAAGGAAACCGATAATGGCATGGACACGCGAGCAGATGGCAGCCCGCGCGGCGCAGGAGTTGCGGGACGGATATTACGTGAACCTGGGGATCGGCATACCGACGCTTGTGGCGAACTTCATTGCCAAGGATATCTCGGTCCAGCTGCAAAGTGAGAACGGCATGCTCGGCATGGGCCCGTTTCCGCTGGAAGGCGAGGAAGATGCCGACCTGATCAATGCCGGAAAGCAGACGATCACGGAGCTTTCAAGCAGCAGCTATTTCTCGAGCGCCGAAAGCTTCGCGATGATCCGTGGGGGCCATATCGACCTGTCGATCCTCGGCGCGATGGAAGTCGCCCAGAATGGCGATCTGGCCAACTGGATGATCCCAGGCAAGATGGCCAAAGGCATGGGCGGCGCCATGGACCTGGTCAGCGGCGTGAACAAGGTCGTGGTTCTGATGGAGCACACCGCCAAAGGCGAACCGAAGCTTCGACGCGAGTGCACCTTGCCGCTCACCGGGCGGCGGGTCGTCGACATGGTCATTACCGACCTCGGCGTCTTTACCTTGCAGCGGCGCGGCGATGCGAGGATGACATTGATCGAGCTGGCAGACGGGGTGACCGTCTCCGATATCGAAAATGCGACGGAAGCCGCCTTCGACGTCGGACTGAGCTGAACCAGCCCTTCTCCCACCGATCGGCCAACGTGCCATCGGTGGGCCGCTGGCCAAAACCGTCTGTCACTTGAACCACGCACCCGAGCGTACCGCGATCAGAATGGTCAGCCCATAAACGACCAGCGCCAAGCCAATGGCATAGAACAAGCCGTTGAGCGAACCGGTCCACCGCAAGGCGATCCATCCGCCACCGAGCGCTATGGCGATGCGGAGGAAGCCGCTTGCCAGCGGCCAGAACAGTCGCCCGGCGCCCTGCGACGCGAAATACAGCGACAGGCCAAGACCAAAGAAGCCGTAGGTCGGCCCGACAATCCGCAAATAGGCGCTGCCCGTCTCGATCATGTCGGGATCGGCGCTGAACAGGCTGAGCCAGTGTTCCGGCCAGATCGCTGCCGCCAGCCCGATAGCCTCCGTCAGAACGAAGGCCAGCGCACCTCCCGTCAATGCGATCTGCAACGCCCGTTGACGCTGCCCGGCACCGATATTCGTGCCGACCAAGGCGACCAACGGTGCACCTATTCCGAAGATCAGCGGGATCAGCAGATATTCGAGACGCGCTCCGGTCCCGAAACCGGCGACGGCGCTCACGGCGGTGAAGGAGGCGACCAGCGCGGTGGCCCCGCCGATGGTGACATTGGTCTGGATCGACGTGATGGCCGACATCGCCCCGACGCGCAGGATGCTCGTCATGCTGTCCCGTCGGAGTCGATCCCAGCGGAAACGCACCGCGCAGCGTCCGGCGAAAATGTACCAGGCCATCGCGATCGTGCCGCCAAGGTAGAAGATCAGCAGAGCCGCGCCACCGCCGGCAATTCCCATGGCCGGGATGGGGCCGAAGCCAAAGATCAGCAGGGGCGAGATCGGCACGAGGAAAACGATCCCAACGCAGATGACGATCGCCGGGTAGAGCATGTTTCCCGTGCCGCGAATAACGCTTGCGAGCCCGTTCATGAGCCAGATGAAGACGTTTCCGGCGAAGACGACGTTCGAATAGATCAGCGCCGCTTCGAGTTCGGCGCCTTCTCCGCCCAGCATGCGGTAGATCGGCTCGCCGAACGCCAGGAAGATCGCGGAGAAAGCAAGCCCAAGAACGATGTTGATCACGATCGCATGGAGGACAAGCGTATCCGCCTCTGCCCTCTGCCCGCCACCAAGCGCCCGCGCGACCGCCGAGGAAATCCCTCCCCCCATGGCGCCGGCAGAGATCATGGTCATCAGCATCACAGGCGGAAAGACCAGCGCCATGCCGGCCAGCGCATCCGTGCCGAGTTTCGCCACCCACCAGGTCTCGATAAGGCCGGTCGAGGCTTGAGCCACCATGATCACGATATTCGGCCACGCCATGCTGAGGAGCAGCGGGAGGACCGGAGCATTGAGGATACGGGAGGTCCGCGCTTCGGCCAGAGAGATTTTGGGTGTTGTCATGGGTTGAGTCATAGCCCGTCCTCGTACCGGCTGCGGATTCGCTCATTTGCCGCAGGGCCCGGCCTGTTGCGGAAGGCAGGATCGAGCACCGAGCGTCCGCTGATCGCGTCGATCACGATAGGCCGTGCCTCCAGTCCCGTCTCCGCATTGACGAGCGCGACGCTCTTGCCCTCCGGCGCGAAGTGCGTGTTGCCCCACGCCTGAAGCATCACGAGGACCTGATGAAAATCCTGGCCGCACTCTGTCAGCAGGTAGGCGTTGCGGGCAGGCCGCTCGCTGTAGCGGCGCTTTTCCAGCAACCCGCTTTCGACGAGCGCCTTTAACCGTGCCGCCAGGATGTTGGGTGCGATGCCGAGGCTCTCCTCGAACTCGTCGAAGCGGCTGAGGCCGTTGAAGGCATCGCGGAGAATGAGGATCGTCCATTGATCGCCGACGCGCGCAAGGCTGCGCGCAATCGGGCACTGCATTTCGCCAAAACGTGTTCGGTCCATGTTCCGCGCTCCCGTGATGGACAATCATCCCGGAGTAACTTGCAAAATGCAAGTTATAAGTCGCGAATGCTTCGGATCCGGGCAGATCCGAAGATGAGGAAGGTTATGCGCCTTGCTCGGTTAGCGACTGAAATGAATGCGCGCATACGCGACCGATGTTCGATAGCGCCCCGCTCTGTCTGCCGGAAAGGTCAGGCGGCAGGCACTGGAGCGTCTACTGCCGCACGACGATGCGAGCGCCTTCCGGCACGCGATCGTAAAGATCGATGATATCCTGATTGATGAAGCGCACGCAGCCGGAGGATTGCGCCTTGCCGATCGAGCGCCAGTCCGGATTGCCATGCAGCCGGTAGAGCGTGTCCTGACCGTTCTGGAAGATGTAGAGCGCGCGGGCGCCGAGCGGATTGTTGATCCCCGGCTCCTGGCCTCCATTGGCGATCGAGTAACGGGCAAGCTTTGGCTGGCGCGCGACCATCTCGTCGGGCGGCGTCCAGCGCGGCCATTTCTTGCGCCACTGGATGACCCCCTCGCCCTGCCAGGCGAATCCATCCTTGCCGATGCTGACGCCATAGCGCATTGCGGTTCCACCCTTCTCGACCAGATAGAGATAGCGGGCTTTCGTATCGACGACGACGGTGCCGGGCGCTTCGCCGGTGGGATCGATGACGCGCTGGCGATAGAACCGCTGCGGAATATTCTTGTAAGGGATAGCCGGCAGGCTAAAGCCTTCGTCGGTGCGGGCCGCGTAGATGACGGCGGGATCGGGTTGCTCGCCATCATAAGTCTTCGGTGCGATGACGTTGACGACGGGCTCCAGAAACGCGCCAATGCTCTGTGTGGAGCAGCCCGTCAGGAGCGTCGCGGAGGCGACGCCCGCGCATCCGAGAAAGCGTCGGCGCGATAGCGAAACGGTGGTCGTCATCTCAAGGCCTTGGGGGTTGGACAGGCGCTTGGCGCCTCTGTCGGAGGGTTTGTTGTTTGAAGGGGACGCGCCAATGGCCGGGCTCGGAAAGCTAGACCATCGACGTCATGTCAAGGCAGAAATGTCGGGACCGTCAGCCGGCAAACAGCGTCAGCTCGGGCGGCACGATGGCAAGATCGCCACGACGGCGGGCGATGGCATAGGTCAGGGCGCCGCGGACGGCTTCCGCGCTGACAGGCTTTTTCAGGACGCCCATCGTGCCGGAAACGCCCTTGCCCAGCATGTCCGGATCCGACGTGGTGAAGATAACCGTGACGTCGTGATCCTGCGCCAGGATACGGCCGATTTCCGGGCCGCTCGGCCCGTCGGCAAGGTTGACATCGACGAATGCGATGGCGGCAAGACCACCGATCCGCAACGCATGCTTCTTGCGGCTGGCAAAGCCAACGACGCCGGCATTGAGGCCTGCCGCAGAAACGGCATCTTCCAGGTCGAGCGCCAGCAAGAGATGATCTTCGATGATCACGACGGGATAGTCGATGATCGGACGGCTCTGCCACCGGCGGACTGTGTTCTCGGTCATGACGCTATACCCATTCGACGTTGAGACTGCAGCTGAAATGGATGAGCAAAGCTTTTGTTCCAATTTTATTTGAATTGTCTCGAACTCTAGATTATTAACAAAGTATTAATGGAGAAGAGCGAGAGGTTTTACTTTATCGACTTGATGGCCGCCGCGCCCTTCGGCGGTTGATTGGCCGTGGAAGAGGGGCGATTGAAGGTTGCCGCCCGAGAAAAAGCCCGGCATATGTAACCGTCTAATGACGGTCGAGGAGGATCGTCGCGCTGATATCGCGGAGCGGCACACCTTGCTTCGCCACAACCGGGAGGACGTTCATGTTCAAGACATTCCTGAAGGCATCGACCCTGAAGGCGACCGTCGCCGCACTTGCTTTGTCGGCTACCGGGCCGTTGGCCGCATCAGCGGCGACCGACCTGCAGTGGTGGCACGCGATGACCGGCGCCAACAATGAGGTCGTCAACCAGCTTGCCAAGGAATTCAACGAGAGCCAGAGCGAATACACCATCACGCCGGTGTTCAAGGGCACGTATCCGGAAACGCTGAACGCCGGCATCGCCGCCTTCCGCTCCAAGCAGCCGCCGGCGATCATTCAGGTCTTCGACGCAGGCAGCGGCGTGATGATGGGTGCCGAAGGCGCGATCATGCCGGCCGCCGAAGTGCTGCAGAAGGGCGGCTTCACTTTCGACAAGTCGCAATATCTTGCTGGCATCGCGGCCTATTATTCGAAGCCCGACGGCACCATGCTGTCCTTCCCCTACAACTCGTCCTCGCCGATCCTCTATTACAACAAGGATATCTTCGCGAAGGCCGGCCTCGACGCCGAGGCGCCGCCGAAGACCTGGCCCGACGTCTTTGCGGCTGCCAAGAAGATCAAGTCGAGCGGTGCCGCATCCTGCGGTTTCACCTCGACCTGGCTCACCTGGATCCAGACCGAGAACCTGGCCGCCTGGAACAATGTCGCCTATGGCACCAATGAGAACGGTCTGGGCGGCACCGACGTCAAGCTCGAGTTCAATGCGCCACTCTTCGTCGAGCACTTCCAGGCGATTGCGGATCTGGCAAAGGACGGCACCTTCCGATATGGCGGCCGGACCTCGGAGGCCAAGCAGCTCTTCATGTCGGGCGAATGCGCGATCCTGACGGAATCCTCCGGCGGTCTCGGCGATATCGTCAAGTCGGGCGTGAAATACGGCATCGGCCAGTTGCCCTATTACGAAGGCCACGGACCGCAGAACACGATCCCGGGCGGCGCGAGCCTCTGGGTCTTCGGTGGCAAGAGCGACGCGGAATATGCCGGCATCGCCCAGTTCTTCAACTTCCTGTCGCAGACCAAGATCCAGGCCCGGCTGCACCAGGTTTCCGGCTACATGCCGGTTACCAATGCGGCCTATGAGGAGACCAAGAAGTCTGGCTTCTACGACAAGAACCCAGGCCGCGAGACGCCGATCCTGCAGATGATGGGCAAGGCGCCGACCGAGAACTCCAAGGGTGTGCGTCTCGTCAACCTTCCACAGGTTCGCGACATCATGAACGAAGAGTTCGAAGCGATGCTTGCCGGCAAGCAGGATGCGAAGGCTGCTCTCGACAAGGCCGTCGAGCGCGGCAACGCGGCCATCGCGGAAGCCAACGGCAACTGATCCGCACCTGACCGTCTCGCCGGCCCCCGCTTACAAGGGTCGGCGAGACGTCTGCCTGTCGTCCCGAGGAGCTCCCGGTGCACAACGTCGCCTTTCCCAACAAGATACTGCCCTACCTGCTGGTCGCCCCGCAGATCATCCTCACGGTCATCTTCTTCTTCTGGCCCGCAAGCCAGGCGCTCTATCAGTCCGTGATGCGCGAGGACCCGTTCGGCCTGAAAAGCGGCTTCGTCGGCCTTGCCAATTTCCGTTCCGTGCTGTCGGATCCGAACTATATCCACGCGCTGCAGGTCACCGTGGTCTTCAGCATTCTCACCGCTCTCGTCTCCATGGGCGTGGCGCTGTTGCTGGCGACCGCCGCGGACAAGGTGGTGCGCGGGCAGACCTTCTATCGCACGCTGCTGATCTGGCCTTATGCCGTGGCGCCTGCCGTCGCCGGCATGCTCTGGCTCTTCATGTTCAACCCGGCCATGGGCACGTTTGCCTATCTCTTGCGCCGAAACGGTTTTGGATGGGATCCGCTCCTCAACGGCGATCAGGCCATGGGGCTCGTCGTGGTCGCGGCCGCCTGGAAGCAGATCAGCTACAATTTCCTGTTCTTCGTCGCCGGGCTGCAAGCCATTCCGAAATCGCTGATCGAGGCAGCATCCATCGACGGTGCCCGCGGCGCACGGCGGTTCTGGACCATCGTCTTTCCGCTGCTGGCGCCGACCACCTTCTTCCTGCTGGTCGTCAACACGGTCTACGCCTTCTTCGACACGTTCGGCATCATTCATTCCGTCACCGGCGGCGGGCCGGCGAAAGCCACGGAAACGCTGGTCTACAAGGTCTACAACGACGGCTTCGTCAACCTGAACCTCGGCTCCTCGGCGGCGCAGTCCGTCATCCTCATGGTCATCGTCATCGCGCTGACGGCATTCCAGTTCCGCTTCGTCGAAAAGCGGGTGCATTATGGTTGAGGCCCCGAGATGATCGAAAAACGCCCCATCGCCAACTTCGTCGGCCATGTCATCCTGATCCTCGGGATCATCGTCGTCGCCTTCCCGATCTATTATACGTTCATCGCCTCCACGGCGACGTCGGAGGCGATCATCCGCCCACCCATGTCGCTGCTGCCCGGCGGCCATTTCGTCGAGAACTACACCGAGGCGATGACCGGCGGCGTCGAGCGCGTCGTCGGGGTCAGCCTCGAACGGCTGCTGTTCAACTCCTTCGTGGTCGCCGTGGCGATCGCGGTCGGCAAGATCGTCATCTCGTTCCTGTCGGCCTTCGCCATCGTCTTCTTCCGCTTTCCCTTCCGCATGGCCTTCTTCTGGATGATCTTCGTCACGCTGATGCTGCCGGTCGAGGTTCGCATCCTGCCGACCTACAAGGTGATCGTCGATCTCGGGTTGATCGATACCTATGCGGGGCTGACCCTGCCCCTGATGGCCTCGGCAACCGCGACGTTCCTCTTCCGTCAGTTCTTCCTGACCATACCCGGAGAGCTCGTGGAGGCCGCGCGCATCGACAATGCCGGGCCGTTCCGCTTCATGCGGGATATCCTGTTGCCGCTGTCGAGCACCAATATCGCGGCTCTGTTCGTGATCCTGTTCATCTATGGCTGGACGCAGTATCTCTGGCCGCTGCTCGTGACCAATGATGCGAAGATGAACACGGTCATCATCGGGCTGCGGCGCATGGTGGATTTCACCGATGCCTCGACGCCGTGGAACTATGTGATGGTCACGGCGATCCTTGCGATCATCCCCCCCATTCTCGTCGTGGTGCTCATGCAGCGCTGGTTCGTCAAAGGTCTCGTGGAGACGGAAAAATAATGGCCAATATCGTCCTCAACGACGTCCGCAAGAAATATGGCAATGTCGATGCCATCAAGGGCATTTCGCTCGATATCGCCGACGGCGAGTTCCTCGTGCTCGTCGGCCCGTCCGGCTGCGGAAAATCGACGCTGCTGCGCATGATCGCGGGCCTCGAGAGCATTACCGGCGGCGAGATCTCTATCGGCGGGCGTGTCGTCAACACGCTGGAACCCTCCGAGCGGGACATCGCCATGGTGTTCCAGAACTACGCGCTCTATCCGCACATGACGGTGCGCCAGAATCTCGCCTATGGCCTGAAGAACCGCAACACGCCGCAGGCCGAAATCGATCGTCGGATATCCGATGCGGCCAAGGCGCTGGAAATCGAGGCCTTTCTGGAGCGCAAGCCCCGTCAGCTCTCCGGCGGCCAGCGCCAGCGCGTGGCCATGGGCCGCGCGATCGTGCGCGAACCCGCTGCCTTCCTGTTCGACGAGCCGCTGTCGAACCTCGATGCCAAACTCCGCGTGCAGATGCGCGTCGAGATCAAGCGGCTGCAGAAATCGCTGAAGACGACGAGCGTGTATGTGACGCACGACCAGATGGAGGCGATGACGCTCGCCGACCGGCTCGTGGTGCTGAACGGCGGCGTGATCGAGCAGGTGGGAACGCCGATCGAGCTATACGAAAAACCGGCGACCACCTTCGTCGCCACCTTCATCGGTTCGCCCTCCATGAACCTGCTGCCTGGTCTCTCGAGCCCGGCCTGGAGCCTGGGCTCGAACGTCGCGCTGCCAGCGGGAAGCGCGACGCTCGGCATCCGTCCGGAGGACCTGCATCTGTCGGAGGCAGGCGCTGCGGATGAGGCGTTCCGCGCGGATGTGAAGGTTGCGGCTGTCGAGCTTGTCGGCGCGGAAAGCTATGTTCACGGACATCTGACGGACGGCCAGCCGATCATCTTCCGCGTCGCCGGCCGGTCCCGCATTCTGATGGACGACATCGTGCCGGTTGCTGCCAGCCGGCAGGCGCTGCATGTGTTCGACGCGACCGGCCGGCGCAAGGACGGCTGAGCCGCGGTTCAGCCGATCCGGGAAAACGCGGCGAGGACGGTTCGCTCCGACTGGGTGAGGTAGACCTCCAGCATGCCGGCGGCCTCCTGCGTCCGTCCGGCTTCCAGATGGTCGAGGATCGCAGCGTTGAGATCGACATAGGGCGCGTGGAGCAGTTCGGGATCGGCAAGCAGGCCGAAGCTCAGGCGAAGCTCGGCGGCGATCTGGGCATAGAACGCGTTGAGCCGCTGGCTATCGGCCAGTTCGACGATGCCGGCGTGGAAGACCATGTTCTGGCTGCCGACCAGTCCCCATTGCTTCTCATCGCGCGCGATCCGTGCCGCCTCGACCGCGCCGCGCATACGGGCGACCGCCGGATGGTGTGGATAGGCCTTGGCCAGAGCCTGACACTCGATCATCCGCCGGACACGGTAGATATCGATGATCGAGGCCATGCTGGGCGTAGCGACGAACATGCCGCGATTGGGCTCGTGGCGCAGAAGCCCTTCCTTGGTCAACAACCGAAAGGCCTCCCGCAGCGAGTTTCGCGACACGGCGAAATCCGCACTCAGCGCCGCTTCCGACAGGCGTTGTCCCGGCTTCAGCTCCCCGGCGATCAACCTGCCCCGTATTTTTTCCGCAAGCCGTGGCGCGAGCGCCGATATCGTGTCCTGCTCTGCCATCGAAAACGCGGTCCCCCCGGGCGCCCATCCTCTACGGCGCACTTCGGCCGCAGCGATATCGCGGATCCCGTCGGAGGGAAACCTCTCCATGACCTTTACAAGGCGCCTTCGCTTCGATTTCGGCGACACGCCATCGAGGTCGCGGAGCCGGGCAGCAGACGACGGGTAACGGAGCGCCTAAAAGTTGCGCTTCGACCGTCGTTTCCTGCTCGTTCGCTTGGCACGCTGCCGCGGGAATGAACAGTTTAAGTGAACGATACAACAAAATCGTTGAACGATATTGACAGGATTGTGAAACGGAGAGACCTTGCTTTCATAACAGCCGCTCGACCCCACGCTCCGGGGGCGACGTGGTCAACAAAGAGGGTAACAATGGCCGACAGATCAGCATCTCCATCCGCGCCGTCCCAAGGCAGTCCCGTGCCCGGAGGCATGTCCGCGAAAACCCGCCGTGCGGCTCTCATCGCCGCCATCTTCCTGATGGCGACGTCGGCCATCGGCCCCGGCTTCATCACCCAGACCGCGACCTTCACCACCAAGCTCGGCTCGGCCTTCGCCTTCGCCATCCTCGCCTCGATCGTGATCGACTTCGTCGTCCAGCTGAACATCTGGCGGATCGTCACCCTGACGAAAATGCGCGCATCGGACATCGCCAATGCGGCCATCCCCGGCACCGGCTATCTTCTCGCCGTCCTCGTCATCGTCGGCGGTCTGTTCTTCAATGTCGGCAATATCGGCGGTGCGGGCCTCGGCCTGAACGCGATGCTCGGATTGGATCCGAAATGGGGCGGCGCCATCAGCGCGTTGATCGCCATCGCCATCTTCCTGTCCAAGAAGGCCGGCGTTGCGATCGACCGCCTCATCGTCGTTGCCGGCATTCTCATGATCGTGCTCACGCTCTATGTCGCGATCGTCTCGGGCCCGCCGGTCGGAGATGCGCTGTTCCAGACCTTCCTGCCGAGCACGATCGATTTCGCGACCATCACCACCATCGTCGGCGGAACGGTCGGCGGCTACATCACCTATTCCGGTGCGCATCGCCTGCTGGACAAGGGTACGGTCGGCGTCGAAAATCTCGGTGCGGTCAATCGCGCGGCCCTGACCGGCATCGCCGTCACCGGCCTGATGCGCTACGTGCTGTTCCTCGCCATCCTCGGCGTGGTCGCCAGCGGCACCGTCATCGATATCTCCGGCAAGGGCGCAAATCCGGCGGCACAGGCGTTCCAGGCCGCGGCGGGCGACGTCGGCTACCGCATCTTCGGCGCCGTTCTCTGGTTCGCCGCCATCACCTCGGTCATCGGGGCGGCCTACACGTCTGTGTCGTTCATCACCGTCTTCAAGCAGGACATCACCGAACGCGCCCGCAATATCGCGACCGTCATCTTCATCGGCGTCTCGTTGATCGCCTATGTGCTCATCACGACCCCGCCCGCACAGATGCTGGTGTTCGTCGGCGGCCTCAACGGTCTCATCCTGCCCATCGGCCTGTCGATCTTCATCTACGCCGCCTGGGCGCGGTCGGACCTCATGGGCGGCTACCGCTATCCGCGCTGGCTCCTCGTGCTCGGCGTGCTCGCCTGCGCGCTCACATGGTACATGGGCTACAAGTCGATCGGCCCGATCTTCGCGCTGCTGACCGCGTAAGCCCACGCATTTTCCGGGCGAAACACGGCTTTCGCCCGGACCCGAACGGGCTGCGCATGAACAAGGGAGAGACTGACATGAAATCCATCGATCTCAACAGCGATCTCGGCGAAAGCTATGGCGCCTGGGGCATGGGCGACGATACGGCGATGCTCGCCATCGTCTCCAGCGCCAATGTCGCCTGCGGCTTTCACGCGGGCGACCCCTCGGGAATCCTGAAGACCGTTCGCGCCGCCGCTGAAAAAGGCGTCGCGATCGGCGCGCATGTCTCCTATCCCGACCGCGTCGGCTTCGGCCGGCGCGATATGGACGTGACCTCCGACGAGCTTATCGCCGATGTCATCTACCAGATCGGTGCACTGAAGGGCATTGCCGCTGCCGCAGGCACGACGGTACGCTACGTCAAGCCGCATGGCGCCCTCTACAACCGGATCGCCAACGACGCGAAACAGGGCCAGGCGGTCATCGAAGGCATCAAGGCGGTCGACGCCTCCCTCGTCCTGATGGGCCTTGCCGGCACCCCGATCCTCGATCTCGCGAAGCACGCCGGCCTCGTCGTCGTCGCGGAAGCCTTCGCCGATCGCGCCTACACGCCGGAGGGCCAGCTCGTTTCCCGCCGGGAAGCCGGCGCCGTGCTTCACGACCCTGAGGCCATCGCACAGCGCATGGTACAGCTCGCGCGCGACGGCACGCTCACCGCTATCGACGGCTCCACCATCCGCATCGAGGCCCAGTCGATCTGCGTCCATGGCGACAGCCCGGGCGCGGTCTCCATCGCCCGGGAAATCCGCAGCGCCTTCGAGGCGGACGGCCTGCAGGTCACGTCCTTCCTCGCGACCAACGAAGAGACGAGGGTATCGGCATGATCGCCATCGAACATCTCCGCCATGTCGACGCAGCCCCCGCGCGAAGCGCCCGCGCGCAATACCGCGCCGGCAGCGTCGCGCCGACATCGGGCGTGGCGCACGGCTTCACCCAGGCCAACATGATCGTGCTGCCGCGCGACTGGGCGTTCGACTTTCTGCTCTACGCGCAACGCAACCCGAAAGCCTGCCCGGTTCTGGACGTGTCCGACCCGGGTTCGCACAGGACGCTGCTTGCACCGGACGCCGATCTGCGGACCGACCTGCCGCTTTATCGCATCTGGCGGGACGGGAAGCTTGCGGAAGAAACCGCCGATGCCAGCGCCGCCTGGGCCGAACATCCCGATCTCGTCAGCTTCCTCATCGGCTGCAGCTTCACCTTCGAGACACCGATGCTCGATGCCGGCATCGAGATCCGCCACATCACCGACGGCTCCAATGTGCCGATGTACCTGACCAACCGCCCCTGCCGTCCGGCGGGGCGCCTGCACGGCAATCTCGTCGTCTCCATGCGGCCGATCCCGGCCGGCCGTGTCGCGGATGCGGCAACCATCTCCGGCCGCTTCCCGGCCGTCCACGGCGCACCCGTTCATATCGGCGCGCCGGACGAGATCGGCATCGCGGATCTTGCCAAGCCGGAATTCGGCGATGCCGTGCGGATCGAACCGGGCGAAGTCCCCGTGTTCTGGGCCTGCGGCGTGACCCCGCAAGCCGCCGTCATGGCCTCCGGCGTGCCCTTTGCCATCACCCACGCGCCGGGGCACATGTTCATCACCGACATTCCGGATTCGGCCTACCACGCCTGAGGTTCACGATGCGCTTTCTTCCCGTCAGCCTGACCACTCTGCTCGTCGAACTTGCCGACCTCCAGGAAACGCTGGCGCTGTTCGCCTCGCTGGAGGCCGACCCCGTGCCCGGCATCGTGGATATGGTGCCGGCCGCACGCACGCTGATGATCCGGTTCCGTCCGGGCGCGACGACGCCCGAGGCGCTGGCGCGCGCGGTGGCGATGCGCGATCTCTCCGCCCGCATCGCGCCGTCCGACAGGCGCGTCGAAATCCCCGTGCGCTACGACGGCGAGGATCTGGCCGACGTCGCCGAACTCACCGGCCTGTCCGTCGCGGAGGTGATCCGCCGGCATGTGGAAAGCGAATTCACCGTCGCGTTCTGCGGCTTTGCACCCGGCTTCGGCTATCTCGTCGGCGGAGATCCCGCTTTGCAGGTGCCGCGCCGCCAGAGCCCGCGCACGAAAATACCAGCCGGTGCCGTGGCGCTCGCCGGAGCCTTCAGCGGCGTCTATCCGCAGGAAAGCCCCGGCGGCTGGCAGATCATCGGTGTGACGCCGGAAAAAATGTGGGACCTCTCGCGCGATCCGCCGGCCCTGTTCCAGCCGGGATACCGGGTGCGGTTCCATGATCTGGCAAAACGCGCCTATGCCGCCGCCTCACCGGCGCCATCGGTCATCGCCGCCGCCTCGACGGAGGAGTCAAAGGGCGTTTCCTTCACCGTGCTTGCCGCACCCATGCCGGCCCTCTTCCAGGACGCGGGCCGCTTCGGCCAAACCGGACAGGGTGTCTCGTCCGCCGGCGCACTCGACCAGGGTGCCTTCAGTGCCGCCAACCGCGTCGTCGGCAATCCAACCGGCGCGACCTGTCTCGAAATCACGCTCGGCGGCTTCTCGGTTGCGGTTTCCGGCCGCACGGTCATCGGCATCACCGGCGCCCCCTGCCCTATCGAAATCCGCGACGCGGAGGGTCGGGTTCAACAGGCCGAGACATACCGCCCCATTTCCCTCGAGTCCGGCGACACCGTCACGCTCGGCCAGGCGCCCAAGGGCATGCGCAGCTATCTCGCGGTGCGCGGCGGCTTCGATGTCGCGCCGGTTCTCGGCAGCACGTCCACCGATACGCTCGCCATCGTCGGGCCGGACCCGGTTTCCAGAGATGCTGTTCTGAGAGTCAGGGCCGACACGGTCGGTCTCGCATCCGTGTCGCTCGAGGAGGCGCCGGCCTTCACGCATCCCGCAGCCGACGAGGTCGTGACGCTGGACGTCGTCATGGGCCCGCGCAGCGACTGGTTCACGCAGGCGGGTATCGACACGCTCTCGTCCCAGCTCTTCCGCATGACGCCGCAATCCAACAGGGTCGGCATCCGTCTCTCCGCCGATATCCCGCTGGAACGCAAGGACAAGGCGGAGCTGCCGAGCGAGGGCACGGCAACCGGCGCGATACAGGTGCCGCACAGCGGCCAGCCGGTGCTGTTCCTCGCCGACCATCCGCTGACCGGCGGCTACCCCGTCATCGCGACGGTGGCCGACTATCATCTCGATCTTGCCGGTCAGATCCCGGTCAATGCTCACATCCGGTTCCGGCCGATCGCGCCGTTCGCCGATATCGTGCCGGCCAAGGCCTGAGGCGCAGGCTCGTGTCCGCATCGTAGGCCCATCCAAAGGGAGGATACTCATGAAGAAAGTTCTGATCGCCAATCGCGGCGAGATCGCCGTCCGGATCATCCGCGCCTGCCGCGACTATGGCGTCGGCTCCGTTGCGGTCTATGCCGATTGCGATATCGATGCGTTGCATGTGCGTCTCGCGGACGAGGCCCACGGCCTTGACGGAAACCGCCCCGCCGACAGCTATCTCGACATCGACAAACTGATCGCGGTTGCGAAACGGTCCGGTGCCGACGCTGTGCATCCCGGCTACGGCTTCCTCTCGGAGCGTGCCGAGTTCGCCCGAGCCGTGCAGCAGGCCGGCCTCATCTGGATCGGACCCGACCCCCACGTCATCGAGGCACTCGGCGACAAGGTCGAAGCGCGGCGGATAGCAACCAGCGTCGGGGCGCCGCTCGTGGCCGGCAGCGACGGCCCGGTGGAAACCGCGGCGGAGGTCATCGCCTTTGCCGACACCCATGGCCTTCCCGTCGCCATCAAGGCGGCCCATGGCGGCGGCGGGCGTGGCCTGAAGGTCGCGTGGAAACGCGAGGAGATCGCCGATCTCTACGAGTCCGCCGTGCGCGAAGCCACCGCCGCCTTCGGACGCGGCGAATGTTTTCTCGAACGTTTCCTCGACCGGCCGCGCCATATCGAGGCGCAAGTGCTCGCCGACCGCCATGGCCATGTCGTGGTGCTGGGCACGCGCGACTGCTCGCTCCAGCGCCGCAATCAGAAACTGGTCGAGGAGGCCCCGGCCCCCTTCCTCAGCGAGGCCCAGCGCACCGAGATCCATCAGTCCGCGGCAAAGATCTGCAAGGCGGCCGGCTATACGGGTGCCGGCACCGTCGAGTTTCTACTCGGCGTCGATGGCACGATCTCGTTTCTGGAGGTCAATACGCGCCTGCAGGTCGAGCATCCGGTGACGGAAGAAACCACTGGCATCGACCTCGTGGTCGAGCAACTCCGCATCGCAGACGGGTTTCCGCTCGGCGTGACGGAGACACCGGAGCCGCGCGGCCATTCGATCGAGTTCCGCATCAATGCGGAAGATCCAGGTCGCGGCTTCCTGCCCACCCCCGGCACCATCACCGACTTCAGCCCACCCTCGGGCCCCGGCATTCGCCTCGACAGCGGCGTCGTCACAGGATCGACCGTGCCCGGCACGTTCGATTCCCTCACGTCGAAGCTGATCGTGACGGGTGCGAACCGCGAGCAGGCGCTGGCGCGCGCGCGGCGGGCACTGGCCGAGTTCCGCATCGAGGGCATCGCCACGGTGCTGCCCTTCCACCGCGCCGCCATCGACACCGCCGACTTCCGCGGCGATGACGGCTTCAAGGTGCATACGCGCTGGATCGAGACCGATTTCGCCGCCCTCCCCGACGCCGCCCCCCGCCCCCTGCAGCCGGCGCCTGCGGGCATCCTGCGCACGCATATCGAGATCGACGGCCGCCTCCACGCCGTGGGCCTGCCGATGGCACTGCTTGCGGGTCTGGGCGCGGGCAATGGCGCAGCCGGCGGAACGTCCGCAGCAGCACCGTCCGAGATCGACCCCGCAACCATCTCAGCCCCCATCTCGGGAACGCTGCAGGTTTGGAAAGCGGCGGACGGCGACGCGGTTCGGGAGGGCGATCTGATCGCCGTGCTCGAAGCCATGAAGATGGAGACGCAGGTGACCGCCCACCGCTCGGGCCGCCTGCGCATCACGGCCGAACAGGGTGCCTATCTCGCCTCGGGAACGGCGATCGGTTCGATCGCGTAACGGCCCGCTCGTCATTTTCCGGCACAAACGGCTTCCTCCCTTGCGGGGACGTTGCAGACGTTGCAGGGTCATGCCGGGATAGAGCGTCAGTTCCGTCGAACGCAAGCCTCTGGCGCGGGAACGGACATCGCACGGACGTGAAAGAGACATGGACCAGATGCCTGACGACGACGAGACCGGCAAAAGGCGATCGCATCGTCGCCCGCGACCGGCCTCGGCCGCAGACGGACGAAAGACATGAGACCGGGGCAGCGGCTGACGCGGCCGCGGCCTCGAAGCTCGGCAACGGAGGAATTCGGGCCCGGTCCGGGCATGAGCCCGGGCGACATCGCCGACCATAATTCGCGTGTGGCGCTGAGCCTCATCAGAACCTTCGGGCCGCTGACCCGGCAGGAACTGGCAACCCGTCTCGGCCTGACCGAACCGGCGGTAACCGGCATCATGAACCGCCTCGACGCCCAGGGGCTGGTTCTCAAACGCAAGCGCTCCGGCACCGGACGCTACCACGCCGCGGAATTCGCATTGCAGCGCGGCGGCGCCTACGGGCTGGGCATCAGCCTCGCGGGGGACAAGGCAGAGGTGGCGCTTGTCGATCTGCTGGGCACCGTTGCCGCTCGGTCGGACATCCACGGCCCTGACCTTCAGGCGCGGCTCCCCGAAGCCGTGGCAGTGCTGCTCGCCGACACGGCTGGATGCATGCCGGTCGGCCTCGGCCTTGCCTTCGCGCCGGAATGCGCACCCGAAGCGGAGATGATCGAGAGGCTCCTGCCGGGCCGGCCGGTCTTCGTGATGCCGGACACCGAAGCCTGCCTGACCGGCGAGCGTCTGCTCGGCCTTGGCGAGCCGGAAGGCGGGTTGGTCGTGGTGCTGATCGACGAGACGGTACGGGCGGGGCTGTTCATCGGCGGCAAAACCTTCCGAGGGATGAACGGGAGGGCGGGAAAGATCGGCGAGATGCGTCCCGGACGCCTGCACCCGAGCCTGACGGAGGTTGCCAATCGCCACGCCTATCGCCGCGCCCAGAGGGCCGGACCTTCCGCCCTTGCCGACTGGACCGAGACCGTGGCCGGGCGCCTGCTGGAGGCCGTCGTCGCCATTGCCGGCTTCGTTTCGCCCGGGGCGCTGCTGCTTGGCGGGGCGCTTCCGGATGCGGTGCTCGACGGTCTCATCGCGCAAATGCAGGTCCAGCGAAACGATCAGGCGCGCACCTTCGTGGCCGCGCCCTGGATCCCCCCCATCCGGCGGGTATCGCTGGAAGGCGGCGGCATTGCGATCGGCGCGGCGATGACGCCTATGATGGAGCTTCTGCTGGCGCGATCGGCCTGACGCCGGTCTCGTGTGCCGTCAGCGGCACGCGCTCCCGCTGTGCCGCCTCTGCCGTCGGCAGGCAGAGCCTGTGGGCAAGCGGCATGGTCGCAGCGCCGAGTGCCGCGGCATCCTCCGAGCCTGCGGCCCGGTGCAGGGAGGGCGGCGTAACGCCACGACGGGTAATTTCTTCGCGGGTGTAAACCAGAAGCTCATCGATGATCCGCACCGGAAGACGCCCGCCGATCAGCACGGCATCGGGATCGACGATCATGCCGATATCGATGATGGCTTCGGCAAGCGTGATGCTGATCCTACGCAGCCAGGCGCTGACAAGGCCCCGCGCAGCACCCGTCAGAGCGGCCAGCTCGGCGGGTGTGGAGACGGAAACGCCGTGCTGCCGGAGATGGTCGTAGAGGATGAAGAGCGAAAACATCTCGCCGAGCGGCTGCGTCTTGCCGGCGGCCGGCCCCTCCTCGATCACGACGGGGAGCCAGCCGATTTCGCCGCCGAGGCCGCTTGCGCCCTTGTGGCGCATGCCGTCGATGACGAGACTGCCCCCAAGGCACGCGTTGACGAAGATGTAGAAGAAGCTGCCGATCTCCGTTCCGAAGCCATATTCGATCTCGCCGAGCGCCGCCGCATTGGCGTCGTTGTCGATGAAGACGGGATGACTGGTAATGCCCGACAATGCGCCGCGCACATCGAAGCCGCTCCAGCGGCCGTAGCTGGCCGGCCGGCCGATCACCGGCACCTCGCCCAGCCAGTCGGGAATGGCAAGACCGATCCCGGCAAGGCGCGGCTCCTGGATCACCTTGCGCCTCAGGAAGGACGACACCGCGTCTCCCATCAGCGCAACGAAGGTTTCCGGCATCAGGAAGCGCTCTTCATGATGGATGCGTCCGCGCACGGCCCCCGTTGCGTCCACGGCGACGACGGTGAGATGATCGCGATCGATGTTGGCGCCGATCGAAAAAACGCCCTCGGGATCGATCTCCAGCTCGATCGCCGGCTGCCCGCGCAACCCCTGGCGCCGCCGCGCCTCCATCACCAGTCCCTCGTCGAGCAGGCGATCGACGATGCGGGTCACGGTCTGCTTGGTCAAGCGGGCGCGCTGGGCCAGTTCCGTGCGCGAAATCGGCGCCTCGCGATAGATATCGCTGAGGATCGTGGCGCGGTTCTGCGCCGCCGCCTGTTCGCCGTTGGAGCCGGCAAAGGTCACGCGACGTCTCCTCTTCTGTTCGGGGGAAGGCTTCCATCGTGCTGCATCGTGTTCGTCTCAAGTCGAATGAAAAAGGCCCGCACATCGTGCGATGTGCAGGCCAAGGTAGGCCAAAGAGGCCGGGGGAGAAAGGCTCGAAGGATCAGGTTCTTGTCAGACGCCAGCTTTTGACCTCGAAGGGCAGGAGCCCGGTGGCGGCGACGCCGTCCATCGGTTCCTCGAGGATGGTCACCGGTCCGCTCGTCGCCCAGCCATCAGGCAGGGAGACGGAGAAATCCCCCCGACGGCCGGTTGGCTCGAAAACGCGCAGGACAAGGTCGTCGCCCTCTTCGCTCGGCTTGAAACCGGAAAGGGCCGCGTCAATGCCCTTGGGCGCAAGCGGCTGCCACGCGCCGACGGCGCGATCCGTGACCGGCAGGGCGATCAGCGGCTGGTTCAGGTCCTCGGCTTCCTCGCGAACGCCGCCCTCGTACCAAGTGCCCGCATGGGGCATTAGCGCATAGGTGAAAGCCTGATGCCCTTCGTCCGCCAGCGGGTCGGGATAGATCGGCGAGCGTAGCAGCGACAGGCCGAGCACGCTCCCGCGCATGCTGTGCCCGTATTTCGCGTCGTTGAGCAGGGCCACGCCGAAATCGGGCTCGGACAGGTCGACAAAGCGGTGCGCGGGCGCCTCGAACATGGCTTCGTCCCAGGAGGTGTTGGAGCCCGTCGGCCGCTCAAGCACGCCATAGGCGCATTCGCAAGTCGCGGTCTTGCTCTTCACCGCAAGCTCGCTGAGGCTGCGCAGCATGACGCGGCGGTCGTGCCAGTCGATCTCCGTATGGATGTCGAGACGCCGTGCATTCGCTCCGAGGCTCAGCGTCTGCACGATGCTCGAATGGCGCCAGGTGCGCTTGATGCGGATTGCCACCCGGTGAGGACCCGTCTCGACGATCTCGATCGCGTCGAAACCGGTGATCTCCTCGGCCTTCTCGATATAGTCGTTCTCGACGTCCCAGGCGTCCCAGTTGCGCGGCTTGTCGGCCGTATAGGCATAGAGCCGATTGCCGCGCCCGTCGATGGCCTCGCGGCCGGTCGGCTTGTGGAGGATGCTGGCAATCGATCCGTCCTCGGCGAGCGTCACCTTGATGGTGGCATTCTCCAGCGTGTTCTTCGTGACCGTGAGGCCCGGTGCCGGCGCAAGCGCCGAGGCCGGAAGCACGGCAATGCCGAGCGGGGGCAAGGTGCCCTCAGCCGAAACGGAGCCATCGGGCAGATCGAGCCGGATCGCGCGCGGCGACAGCGACGGATTGACGACCAGAACCGCTCCGCTGTCGCCGCCGGACGCTGCCGGCAGGCGGCCTGCAAGGGCGGTCATCGCCTGATCGAGCGCGGCCGTTCCCTCGGCAATCGCACCGTCGAGCTCGCGGACGGCATCGACATAAACCTCGGCGATGGAGGAGCCGGGGAGGATATCGTGGAACTCGTTCTTCAGCACGACACGCCATGTCGGCTCCAGGGAAGCGGGACGGCCCGCTCCCATCAGATGGGCAAGGCCTGCGACCGTTTCCGCTGTAATCAGCGTGCGTTCCGCCTTTCGGTGAAGGCGCTTGACCGCGCTCTGGCTCGTCAGGGTCGCGCGGTGGAGTTCGAGATAGATCTCGCCCTGCCAGACATGCAGCGCCTTTTTGGCCGCCGTCTCGTGCGCGCCGTCGAAGAAGTCCTCGACGCGCGTCCACTCGGCTTGAGGGATGGCCGGGAAGACGCGAAGCTGCTCTTCGCGCATCACCATCTCCGGCGTCACGCCACCACCGCCGTCGCCATAGCCGACGCACAGCAGCGTCGTCTCGTGCTTGTCCTTCTGGCGGAAATTCTTCCAGGTCGGCACGAAGCAGTCGGGACGCACGAAGCCGTTATAGCCCTGCATCGGGTTGTCGAAGGTGTGCGCCAGCACGCGGCTGCCGTCGATGCCTTCCCACCAGAAGAGATCGGCCGGAAAGCGGTTCGTCTCCGACCAGTTGACCTTGATTGTGAAGAAGCTCGTCATACCGCCCTGACGCAGGATCTGCGGCAGCGCGCCGGTAAAGCCGAAGCAATCCGGTAGCCAGCACACCGTGTGGCGCACGCCGAAGGTCTGCTCGAAGTAGCGCTGTCCGTAGAGCACCTGCCGCGACAGGCTCTCGCCGGTCGGCATGTTGGTATCGGGCTCGATCCAGAGGCCGCCGACGGTTTCCCACTTGCCAGCCTTCACCTGCTCCTTGACGCGCTCCAAGAGATCCGGATCGTCTTCCGCGATCTGCGCATAGTAATGCGCGGTCGACTGGTTGAAGCGAAAATCGGCGGATCCTTCCATCAGCGACAAGGCCGTGTGGAAGGTGCGACGGATCTTGCGGCGCGTTTCGTCATAGGGCCACAGCCAGGCCAGATCGATATGGGCATGGCCCGTCAGCGCGATTTTTCCCTGCGGCGGGAAACGCTCGCGAAGACCGGCAAGCCGCGCCATCAGCGCGTCATAGGCCTTGATCACGCTGGCGCGATGATGATCCTCGAGGCCCGCCGGCTCGGCTTTCAGGTCCGGCAGCTGCCAGATCTTCTGCTGCATGAGCGCCATCGACGTGCGCGAGACATAGTCGGCCGTCGCTGAAGGCCAGTCGAGCGAGCGAAGCGCGTCTTCGCCGGCATCCAGCAGATGCGGCACGACGTCGTGGCCTTCCAGAACGGTGATGGCTTCCGCGATCTGGCGGACGAGCAGCCAGAGCTTGTCGACGGACGGTTCCAGCCAGAGCAGTTCGGCCCGCTCAAGATGCGGCTTGCGGACGGGTTCGCCGAAGGGCAGTCGGGCGACGGTCTCCGAGGTCACCGTGAAGCGTGCGGCAGGGACGCCGAATTCGCGGTGGTAGGGATCGAGACCGACGGTTTTCGAAACGCCGTCGTCCGAGGCGATGGTGATCAGGCTTTCGCCGCCGAGATCGACGTAGAGCCGCGTATCCTCCAGCGGCCAGCCGGCCGGCACCGCGGCCGAGCCTGCAAAGCGCTGCGTGCCATGGATCTGCGGCCACGCCTCGCCAAGCGCGATGGGCGTGTCGTTGAAACGCCAGCCGTCGATCTTCGCGGTCTTGTGGACGCGCCAGAATTCGAGTTCGGCCATGCGCACCTGGAAGCGCTCGAGACGTTGGGCAAGTGTGAGTGTCATGATCTTCAAGTCCTGGTCTGTGTCATGAAAGGATCAACCCTTGACCGCGCCGGCGGTCATGGCGCCGAGAATGAGGCGCTGCAGGGAGAGGAAGGCGATGATCGCCGGCACCACGGAAACGAGGCAGGCAGCGGCGAGCAACTGGATGGAGCTATCGTTCTGGGTGCCGGCATACTGGAAAATGCCGACCCCGATCGGCGTCAGGGCTTCGCGGGTGATGAGCAGGAAGGGCACGAGAAACTGCGACCAGCCGGCGATGACCGAGATGATGAAGGCGGACGCGATGCCCGGCGTCGAGAGCGGCAGGATGACCCGCACGAAGACACCCCACCGAGTGCATCCATCGATCAGTGCGGCCTCGTCGAGGCTTCGCGGGATGCCGTCGATCGAGCCCTTGAGAATCCATGTCACCGTGGGGACGGCAAGCGCGATATAGACCATCACGACCCCGAAATGGCTGTCGGTCAGCCCGATCGCGGCCATGTAGCGATAGAGCGGCACCAGGATGACGAGCGGCGAGATCATCTGCACCGACAGGATGGCCATCATCCAGCCGCCCTTGCCGCGAAACTTGAAGCGCGAGAAGGCATAGGCCGCCGGCAGTGCTACGACGAGGCAGCCGATGGCGCTGAGCGAGGACAGTTTCAGGGCATTCCAGAGGTAGCCGAGGAACTTGTCGGAGGAGAGGATCATGGCGAAGTTGTCGAGCGTCGGCGCCTTCGGGATGAAGCGGCTGACGCCGAGAAAGACTTCCTTGCGGGTGCGCAGCGCCAGCGACAGGAGCCAGAGCAGCGGCCAGGCGAAGAAGACGAAGATCACCAGCATGAACAGGTAGCTGAACGCGTCGCCCAGTCTCTCGCGGGAGGAAGCCGACATCATTCGTCTCCCTTCGGCAGGAACACGGCATAGATGAGCGCAAGCCCCAGGCTGATCGCGAGCATCAGGATCGACAGCACGGCACCGACCGAAAGATCATAGTTCCGGAAGACGATGTTGAACGTGTAGAGCGAGAGCACTTCGGTTGCCCGTCCGGGACCGCCGCCGGTGAGCGAGATGATCGCGTCGAAGGTGTTGAGCGTCTGGATGGTGATCAGGATCATGTTGACGAGGATGGCGGCGCGCAACTGCGGCAGGGTCACGTAGAACAGCTTCTGGCGGGCATTGGCGCCATCGACGGAGGCCGCCTCGTAGAGCACGGGATCGATCGCCTTCAGCGCCGCATACATGACGACCATGGAAAAGGCGGTGCCGCGCCAGACGTTCGACAGCACGACCGACCACATGACGAGATCCGGATCGGACAACCACTGCACGGGTGCAGCACCCATGAGACGCAGGATACTGTTGAGCCCGCCGAAGGGCGCTTCGTTGAACAGCATTTTCCAGATGATGCCGCCGGCAATGCCGGGCACCACCCAGGCGATCAAGGCCGTCGTGCGGACGATGGTCGTTCCGAACAGCCCGCGCCCCTCCCCGCGCACCACCACGAGGGCGATGACGAGACCGAGCAACTGCTGGGCGACGACGCTCGAGCCGGTAAAGACGAAGGTGACCCAGAGGATCTGGCCGAGCTCCGGCCGCGACAGCGTTTCGATCAGCGTGGACAGCGTGTAGGTGCCGTCGTTCGCCAGAAGCGTCGCCCGCATGAAGGCCAGTCGCATGACGTCGAAGACGGGATAGAGGTAGAACAACCCGAGCACGAGGATCAGCGGCAGCACCCAAGGAACCACGCGCGGCGCATCGTGCCGTCTGCCGCGGGCGAGCCCGGCGACCATATGGCGTTCAAAGGTTGCGTTCTGCAAGGTCATGATGATGACGGCCTTCTGCGAGACATGTGCGGCGCGGGGACCGACCCCGCGCCGAACCTTGATGCTAGAGGCGGCTGAAGGCTGCGGTCGAGGCCTTGAAGGCTTCGTCCACCGCGGCATCCGTAGTCTCGGCACCGGTCAGCACCTTGCCCATCATGATCTGGATCTGGTTGGAGATCTCCGGATAGACGGGCGCGCCCGGACGGGCCTGCCCGACCTTCAGGGCTTCGCCGAACGCCTTGTTGGTGTCGCTCGAGAAGATCTTGTAGGTCGAGTAGAAGTCGGCGCGGGTCGGCAGCTGTTCCTGCAGCTCGTTGGCCGGGCCCATGTAGATCTCACGGGCGAGATTGGCGCACATCTCGACCTTTGCCGGGTCCTTGGAGAAGGCCGCGACCGTCCAGCCGCCGGTGCCGGTGGAGCGTTCGTCCTTCGTCGGGCCGGGAAGCCGCGAGAAGCTCCATTTCGCAAGCTCTTCCGGCTCGAGGACCGACTTCAGCTGGCTGTACTGCCAGTTGCCGCCGACGAACAAAGCCGAGGTGCCGGCGGCCGCTGCCGCGTTGAAGTCGTCGTAATTGCCGATCGTCGCCACCCGCTTCGGTGCCGCACCGGATTCCACGAGGTCGCGATAGTAGTTGACGGCCTTGACGAATTTCTCCCGGTTCTCACCCTCGCCGAAGATCGGCTTGCCGGCATCGTCCACGAGCTTTCCGCCCTGGCCCCAGAAGTTGGAGAGCCAATCGAAGGTCGTGCCTTCATAGCGACCGCCGTTGAAGAGGATGCCCTCCATGCCCTTTTCGACGGAGGCGAGCGCCGCCTTCTTCGTATCGTCCCATGTCTCGGGCGCATCCGGAATGATTTCGGTGTTGCGGTAGAGCACGCGAAGGTCGGTCGACCACCACCAGGCATAGATCTGCCCGTCGGCACCGGTCACGCCCTCCCGAATGAACGGGAACAGCTGGTCGATCTCTTCCTTCTTGAAATAGGGCGAGAACGACTGCAGGACGCCGGACTTTTTGAAGAGCGGCAGCACGAAGCTGTCGACCGCGGCGCAATCCGGTGCATTGCCGGACTTGGCCTGTTCGAGCATGCGGGCCTGTTCCTGGCTGATGTCGCCGGACATCATCTGCAACTCGACCTGCCATCCCGCATGATTGGCGACGAACGCATTGAAGAGCTTGCTGTAGCCTTCGGCGAGAACCGGGTCGTTGTTGCGCGGACCATCCGAGGTCATGCGGAAGACGAGCTTGTTCGGCGCATCGGCCGGGCCGACGGTGTCGCCGGTGATGGTATCCTGTGCGAAAGCTGAAACCGGCAGCGTCATGGCGACGGCCGACAGGAGCGTGAGAATTCTGGTGTTCATTTCAAATGTCCTCCCCAAACGTTTTCAGGCGGCCGACCTCGTCTCGCCCAAAGCGATGCCCGAAGCGGCGGTGCGCGTTTACATCCTCGTCTCGCGGATTGCGAATGCCACAAGCCTATTGCCTGCCGCCTCTGCTCCCCTTCCGGCCCTGTCGCCTCCAACAACGATCTTCCCAGGCCGTGGAAATTAGATTAAATCACTTTTGTTTTGTGTCAAGCACTGTGTCGGGCACCGTGTCGGGAGGGATGATGATGGCGCGTTTGGAACTTGAGGAAATCCGAAAGTCCTATGGGGTCTTGGAAGTGCTGCACGGAATTTCCGTTACGGCAGAAGACGGCGAATTCCTCGCGCTGGTCGGCCCGTCCGGCTGTGGCAAATCCACGCTGCTGCGCGCGATCGCCGGGCTGGAGGCGATCACGTCGGGTGACATCCGGATCGAGGGGACGCGCGTCAACGACCTTGCACCGCGCGACCGCGACATCGCCATGGTCTTCCAGAACTACGCGCTCTATCCGCACATGACGGTCGAATCCAACATGGGCTTCGCCCTGCGGCTCGCGGGCCTTGCAAAGGACGAGATCGGCAAGCGCGTGGCGTCGGCGGCCGAGATCCTCGATCTCACGCGCTATCTCGACAGAAAGCCGGTGGCGCTTTCCGGCGGCCAGCGCCAGCGTGTCGCCATGGGCCGCGCGATCGTTCGCGCACCCAAAGTCTTCCTGTTCGACGAGCCGCTGTCCAATCTCGACGCAAAGCTGCGCGTGCAGATGCGGGGAGAAATTCGCGAGCTTCAACAACGCCTTGCGACGACGACGGTCTATGTCACGCACGATCAGGTCGAAGCCATGACCATGGCCGACAAGATCGTCGTGATGAACGGCGGCAAGGTCGAGCAGATCGGCCACCCGCTCGATCTCTACCGCAAGCCCGCCAATATTTTCGTGGCAACCTTCATCGGGTCACCGCAGATGAACCTGATTACGGGTCCGTTGGCCGACCGATATCGCGCCGCGACCATCGGCGTGCGCCCGGAACACTTCGATGTGCAGGCCTCGACCGGCACCGCCAACGACGGTGGAGGATGGCAAGGCCGTGTCGTTTCGGCGGAGTATCTCGGCAGCGACACCTATCTGGTCGTGGATGTCGATGGCGCTCCGCGCCTGCAGATTCGCACCCATGGCGGTCTGGTCCTGCCTGTCGGGCAGAGCGTCACCGTGAAACCCCACGAAGAATTCCTGTATCGCTTCGACGACCAGGGCATCGCACTTTAGCCGAACCTCAGGTCGTAGCTCTGCAGCAGGCGGCGACGGCATTCCGCAGACGGATTGACGATGGTCGAGTTTTGTCTTACGACTGACGAAATACAGAATTCGTCAGTCGTAAGGTAGTGGTTACATGAACACTGAAACGATGGAGGCGGCGCGGCAGGACACTGTCGTGCGCATTCTCGATACCGCCGAGAAGCTCTTCCGACATTACGGCTATGGCAAGACGAATGTTGCCGACATCGCCCGCGAGCTCGGCATGTCCACAGCCAATATCTATCGCTTCTTCGCATCAAAGGTGGAAATCCATCAGGCGCTCTGCAGCCGCATGCTGGGCGCGAGCTACGATCTGGCCCAGAGAATCGCAGCCTTGCCGCTGAGTGCCAGCGAGCGTCTGCGCCGCTACACGCTGGAACAACATAATCTGACGATGGAAACGATGATGGACGAGGAGAAAGTCCATGAGATGGTCGTCGTCGCCATCGAACGGGAGTGGCATGTCATCGAACGCCACATCGATCGCGTCAACGACCTGACGGCGCGGATCATCGCCGAGGGGATCGCCTCCGGCGAATTCCGCAAGCAGGATCCGCATGTCGCGGCGAAGTGTTTCAGCGCCGCAACCGTCATGCTCTGCCACCCGCAAATGGCCGCTCAATCCGCCGCCAAGGAAAATCGCGCTCAGCCGCACGATCTGGTCGATTTCGCGATCCAGGCGCTCAAGGCATGACCCGCGTTCAAGACCACGCTCACGATCAGGCCGGCGCGGGTCTCCCAACCGCTCGGCCCACACGCACAAGGATTATGGCCATGTCGAAACCATTCGCCGCAGCATTCCGCCATGCAACCGCGTTCGCTCTTGTGGTCGCGTCGGGATTGGCCCTTGCAGGATGCTCCGAAGAAAAGGCGGAGGTCAAACCGGACGTCCTCCGGCCGGTTCGCGTCATTACGGTGGCGCAGGACCAGACGGTCCGCATGCTGGATTATTCGGGCTCGGTCCGGGCGCGGACGGAGACGGCCCTCGGGTTCCGGGTTGCCGGCAAGGTGACGGAGCGCCTCGTCGATGTCGGCGACCCCGTGAAGAAGGGCGAGGTCCTCGCCCGGCTCGACACCACGGACACCACGCTGTCCGTTCGCGCGGCCGAGGCCAATCTGTCTGCCGCCGAACGGCAGGCCGAGACGGCAGAGCTCTCCCGCAAGCGGGCGGAAGAATTGTTTGCGTCCCAGGTCTCCTCGAAGTCACAGCTCGAACAGGCGCAACTGGCCTACAATCAGGCTGTTTCCACACGCGACTCCGCCCGCTCGTCGCTCGATCAGGCCCGAAACCAGGTCGCTTACGGTTCCCTGCCCGCCGATCGGGATGGGATCGTCACAGCCGTCAGTGCCGAGGTCGGACAGGTGGTCGCGGCGGGGACGCCGGTTCTTACCGTTGCGGCCGATGGCCAGAAGGAGGTGCTGATCGCGGTGCCGGAAACGGACATCTTTGCCTTTACGCCGGGCAAGGCCGTCGATGTCACGCTCTGGTCGAGCGCCGGCCTGACCCTGCCGGGCAAGGTCCGCGAGATCGCCGGCAGCGCCGATGCGCAATCTCGCACCTTTGCCGTCCGCGTCAGCCTGCCGGAAAACGAGCGTGTTCGCCTGGGCATGACCGCATCCGTCTCTGCTCGACAGGAGAACGGCCCTGCCCTCGCCTCCATCCCCTTGAGCGCGCTTGCCAAGGACGGCGACACGACGCTCGTCTGGCTGGTCGATGCGGCAAAGGAAACGGTGCATGCGCGTCCGGTGACCGTTGCCGATTTCAGCGGCGTGGCGGTCACCATCGCCGATGGCCTGAAGCCCGGGGATATCGTGGTGACGGCCGGCACACAGTTCATGCGCGAAGACCTCAAGGTCAAACTGCCGAACGACGCCTTGCCGCATCAGGCAAGCGTTGCGGGACCGGCCCCAGCCGCCCGCTGATCGCTGCCCGGACACCGAACCGACCCCATTGAACCCTTGCCGCAGCGCCCGGCCACGCCGCCTCCTGCGCGCCGGCAAACG
This sequence comes from Rhizobium sp. PP-F2F-G48, assembly GCF_004342335.1. Lineage (NCBI taxonomy): Bacteria > Pseudomonadati > Pseudomonadota > Alphaproteobacteria > Hyphomicrobiales > Rhizobiaceae > Rhizobium > Rhizobium sp. PP-F2F-G48. The sequence goes on from NZ_SLVH01000012.1 coordinate 112,314, forward strand.
AAAACGGAACGACGCCATGAAACCTCAAGGTCCCCTTTCCGGTCCGAAGAATGCCTTGCCAAGGGAAGCCGGCCTTGGGAATGACGGCGCGCAGCCGTCGTCCAGCACCGACGCACGTCAACGTTTCAATCTCTCGCGCTGGGCGATCGGCCATCCGAGCATCGCGCGGTTTCTGTTCGGCCTGATCATCCTGTCCGGCGTGTTCGGACTGATGAACATGGGCCAGAAGGAAGACCCGGATTTCACCTTCCGCGTCATGGTCATCCAGGCGCTCTGGCCCGGCGCCTCCATCGAGGACATGCAGGATCAGGTGGTCAACAAGATCGAGCGCAAGCTCCAGGAGACCCCGCATCTCGACTTCGTCCGCTCTTACAGCCGCGCCGGAAGCACGATCATCACGCTGCAGGTGAAGGGCGACACCGACGCCCGACAGGTCGCCGATGCCTTCTATCAGGTCCGCAAGAAGGTCGGCGACATCCGCTCCGAGCTTCCCTCGGGCATCATCGGCCCCTTCTTCAACGACGAATTCGGCGATACTTTCGTGACGCTTCATGCCCTGACGGGCAACGGCTACAGCTATCCCGAACTGAAGACCTACGCGATCACGGCGCGCGACATGCTTCTCGCCACGCCCGGCGTCGAGAAAGCCGTGATCATCGGCGACCAGCCGGAGAAGATCTTCATCGACGTCTCGTCGAAGGCGCTTGCCGAGCGCGGGCTGACGCTGAACGACCTCAGAGATACGCTCGCCGGGCAGAACGCGATCGACCCTGCCGGCAATGTGGATACCGGCGACCGCTCCGTGCGCATCTCCGTCGAAGGCGATGTTCGGAAGGTCGAGGATATCAAGAACCTGCGTCTGCGCTCCGGCAACCAGATCACGCGCCTGGGCGATATCGCCGCGGTGTCATCCGGGCTCGAAGACCCCTTTTCCAGAAAATACCGGGTCAACGGGCAGGACAGCGTCCAGATCGGCGTGGTCATGGCCAAGGGTTTCAACGTCATCGATGTCGGCAAGGCGATTGAGGCGACCTATGCACGTTTCGAAGACGCGCTGCCCTATGGCGTGGACATCGAGCAGATCTCCAACCAGCCGGAGGTGGTGACCGAAGCCGTCGGCGAGTTCATGAAGGCGCTCGCAGAAGCGCTCATCATCGTGCTTGTCGTGTCGTTCCTGTCGATCGGCTGGCGCTCGGGACTGGTGATCGCGATCGCGATCCCGCTCGTGCTCGCCGCCACTTTCGCCATCATGTATGAAATCGGCATCGACCTGCAGCGCATTTCGCTGGGCGCCCTCATCATTGCACTCGGCCTCCTGGTCGATGACGCCATGATTGTCGTCGAGTTGATGGAGCGCAAGCTGGACGAAGGGCTCGTCAAGATCGAAGCGGCGAGCTTTGCCTATTCCTCGACGGCCTTCCCCATGCTGACCGGCACGCTGATCACGATCGCGGGTTTCATTCCGGTCGGCTTTGCCGCCTCGACGGCCGGTGAATACGTCCGCTCCCTGTTCTACGTCGTCGGCATCGCACTCGTGGTGTCCTGGTTCGTGGCGGTCTATTTCACCCCATGGCTCGGCCATATGATCCTGAAGCAACGCAAGCATGCCGGCGGGCATCATGATGTCTTCGACACACGCTTCTACCGCCGTCTGCGCGCCACCGTCGCCTGGAGCGTGCGCCACCGCCTGATCGTCATTGCTCTGACGCTCGGCACCTTCGTGACCAGCCTCTGGGCGTTTCAGTTCATCCCACAGAACTTCTTCCCGCAATCTTCGCGTCCCGAGATCATGGTCGATCTCTGGCTTCCCGAGGGCACGAGCATCAAGGAGGTCGAGGCCCAGACCAAGGCGCTGGAAGCCCGTATCCTGGATGATCCGGACAAGCGTTTCGTGGCAAGCTATATCGGCGAAGGCGCGCCACGCTTCTTCCTTCCGCTCGACCAGCAGCTGCGCAACCCGAACTTCGCCCAGCTTCTCGTCATGGCAAACGACGAGCCGGCCCGCGAAAGACTGATCCTGAAGCTGCGCGACATGCTTGCGAAGGACTTCCCGTCGATCCGTTCCAAGGTGGACCGCCTCTTCCTCGGTCCGCCGACCGGATGGCCCGTGCAGATGCGCGTGAGCGGCACCGATCGCGCCGAGGTCCGCCGGATTGCGGACGAAGTGAAGAAGCGCTTCCAGGGCAATCCGATGCTGGGCGCCGTCCATGACGACTGGCTGGAGCCCGTGCCGGCCATGCGTCTGATCGTCGATCAGGATCGCGCCCGCGCGCTCGGCGTCACCTCGCAGCGCATTCGCCAGATGCTTCAGACCACGACCAACGGAGCACCCCTTGGGGATTTCCGAGACGGCGAGGAGACGGTGTCGATCGTCGCGCGCGAGCCGGACGAGAACCGCAAGCTGCTGTCGGCGGTGAACTCCGTCTATATCCCGACCGATTTCGGCGGCTTCATCCCCCTCTCCCAGATCGCCAAGGTGGTGCCGGTTCTGGAGCAGGGCGTCGTCTGGCGGCGCGACCGGCTGCCCACGATCTCCGTTCGCGCCACCCTGCCCGATGGCGTGCAGCCGAACGATGTGGTCACCCAGATGTATGCCGGCATGCAGGATCTGCGCGACGGTCTTGCACCGGGCTACAAGGTGGAAATCCAGGGCGGCGCCGAGGATGCCGCGGAAAGCCAGGCCTCGATCGCGGCGAAAGCGCCGATCATGCTCATGATCATCGTCATCCTGCTGATGATCCAGCTGCAGCACTTCGGAAAGGCGATGCTGGTGCTCGCCACCGGTCCGCTCGGCATCATCGGAGCGAGCGCGGCCCTGCTGATCAGCGGCGCCCCCTTCGGCTTCGTCGCCATTCTCGGCGTCATCGCCCTGCTGGGGATCATCATCCGCAACTCGATCATCCTGATCGACCAGATCGATCAGGATATCGCGGCAGGCATGAACCGCATGGACGCGATCATCGGCGGCGCCGTGCTGCGGTTCCGCCCGATCATGCTGACCGCACTGACCGCCGTTCTCGCACTGATCCCGATCTCGCGCGGCGTCTTCTGGGGCCCTCTCGCCTACGCCATGATGGGCGGTATCCTGGTCGCGACCGTCCTCACCATCTTCGTGCTGCCGGCGGCCTATGCCCTGTTCTTTGGCCGCGAGCCGAAACAGGCCAGGCAGGAACGGGAGCCCGAAAACCAGACGGACGACAACAGGGAGGTGCCCGCGCTGGCGGCGGAGTGAGATGGCGAGCGCTCGTGCTTGCGGCTGTCTTCAGGGAAACGTCTTCAGATAGGCGATGACATCCCGGATCTCGGCCTCGCTCCACAGGCCCCAGAAGCGCATGCTCGTGCCCGGAACCTTCTTTTTCGGGCTGTTGAGAAAGGCTGCGAGCGTCTCGTCATCCCAGACAAGGCCGGCATTGCCCGCGTCCGTCATTGCCTGCGAATAGCGGAAGTCCGGCACCATGCCGGCTTTCCGGCCCAAGACGCCCTTGAGATAGGGACCGTATTTGTTGGTCTCCGCATCCGGGACATGACAGGACGCGCATGTCTGGAAAACCCGTCGGCCGTGCTCGATGTCTTCGGCGGAGGCGAAAGGGACCGGGAGAAGAGCCGCAAGCAAGATGGAGATCCGGACGGCACGCATGCGTTCACTCCTCAAGCTTCGGCTTCGGCTTCGGCTTCGATCTGACCGAAGTATAGACGGTTGCGCGATGCCATCAAGACGGCCGAGCCCGAGGGCTTGAAGGCACATCCGCAGTGTCATCAGCGCTCGACGGTGCCGGTTTTGTCAAAAGTGCACCATCTCTTTATGTTTTTCTAATGTCTGGAACTTCTTACCAAATCTCGCGTTCTCTGACCGCTCGCACGTTTGCGATACGCTCTAAAGGACCCGAACAATATGACAATCCCAGCCTCTTCCTATCGTCCGACCGAAACCGTCTACGGTAGCGTGCCTTCAGTAACTGCGTCCTTGCACAAAGTATCCTGGGGTTCCATTTTCGCCGGCGTCGCGCTGGCGCTCGCCGTGCAGTTCCTTCTCAATCTCCTCGGCGTCGGCATAGGCGCTGCGGTCATCGATCCCGCACAATACGACAATCCGCAGGCCAGCACGTTTTCCATGGCTGGTGGTGCCTGGTTCGTCGTCTCCGGCATCATTGCGTCGTTCGTTGGCGGTTACGTTGCAAGCCGCCTTTCGGGCCGCCCCAGCAAGTCGACCGGCGGCTATCACGGCGTCACCGCCTGGGCCGTCACAGCTCTCGTCGTCCTCTATCTGCTGACGACCTCCGTCGGCGCAATCGTCGGCGGCGCGTTTAGCGGCCTGTCGAGCGTCGTCGGTGGTGTCGGTCGCACGGCCGCCACCGCTGCAACGACAGCAGCGCCGGCGCTGTCCGATGTTACCAACCCGATGGCCGGCATCGAGCAGCAGATCCGCAACACCACGGGCAATGATCCGCAGGCCCTCCAGAACGCCGCCGTATCTGCGATCCAGGCTGTCGTCACCGGTGACGAAGCAAGCGCCGAAGAAGCCCGTACGCGTGCTGCCGAAGCTCTTGCCCGCGCCCAGAATATCCCGGTCGATCAGGCCCGCACCCAGGTTCAGCAGTACGAGCAGACCTATCGCCAGAACATGGAAGCCGCCAAGCAGAAGGCCATCGAAGCTGCACAGACAGCAACGGCTGCCGTCTCGACCGGTGCCATCCTCGGCTTCGTCGCTCTGGTTCTCGGCGCCATCGCCGCCTGGTTCGGCGGCGTTGCCGGCACCAAGCGGGATCTGGACGACGTCCGCGTCTAAAGCCGGCTAAAGAAAGCCACCTGTGCGGCCGCCCGTCGAAAGACGGGCGGCTTTTTCGTGAGCTTCACGGTCCGGCATCGACCGGAAAACGCGAAACCAGCGTGCAGATCAGCCCACCCGGCGTGTAGTCCAGCTTGACGTCGCCCTTGAAATCCGCGGCGAGAACGCGGGTGATCAGCCGCGAGCCGAAACCGGACCGGGTCGGCTGAAGGACGGTCGGCCCACCCTGCTCTTCCCAGCGCATCGCGAAGCCCCGCGCATCCGATCCGCTCATGGCTTGCTCCCAATTGACGAGAACTCGGCCGTTCGGTGTGGACAGGGCGCCGTACTTTGCGGCGTTGGTCGCCAGCTCATGCATCGCCAGGGCCAGCGAAAGCGTTTGCTTGGGCGAGAGCGACAGATCCGGACCGGAAACATCGAACTGCGCCGCAGCCGCGCGATGCGGTGCCAGAGCGGTTTCGATGACTTCGCGGATGCTGCCCTTTTCCTGCGCCTCCCCCATCAGAAGGTCGTGCGCGTGTGCGAGCGTGTGCAGACGCGCATTGAAGGTGTCGCGCTGCTCCAGAATGGCTTCGCCTTTCAGGGTCTGCGACGCGATCGCACTGACCATCGCCAGCGTGTTCTTGATCCGATGCTGAAGCTCGCCATTCAGGAGGGTGTATTGGCTCTCTGCGTCCTTGATCGCCGTGATATCACGCACTGTGCCGATGAGACGCGTGGTCTGCCCCTCGGCCACGACCTGTGCGCGCGCGTGAATCCAGCGTTCCGGACGATCTTCGCCGGAGAGGACCCGATATTCAACATCGAGATGGCCCTCCCCCAGGGGGTCCAGAGCCTTTTCGACGGAGCGATCGAGAGACGGTCGATCATCCGGATGGACATGGGCGACGAAAGTCTCGAACGATGGCCGCTCCGTGGACTGCCGCCCGAGAAGAAAGGATGCGCGTGCATCCTCGGACGTCGCGACGACCCGTCCATCGACGATCACAGCTTCCCAGACGCCCATTTCGGCGGAGGAAAGCGCCAATTGCAGCTGCAGCTCACGTTGGCGAAGCGCCAGTTCGGCGCGCTTCAGATCCGTGACATCGTGCCCCTCGATGAACAGTCCAGTGATCCGGCCTTGTAGATCGCGGATCGGCTGGATGACGAAGTTCAGGTAGAAATCCTCCTCGGCCTCACCCGCGAAGCGCTTCAGACGGATCAACTCGCCGCGCCCTGTCAACGCTTCACCCGTCGCGTAGACGCGATCGAACAGCTTGAGAACCTGCTGGTCTTCCAGTTCAGGCAAGACGGAGCGGAACAGCCGGCCAACCGAGGCGCGCGGACCGATCAGGCGCGAGAAGGCGCCGTTGACGATCTTCACGACGTGATGCGGCCCCTCCAGCGTGCAGAGGAAACTCGGCGCGCTCTCGAAAAGGCGGCGCATGCTGTCGGCTTCCCGCATTGCGGCTTCGTGAAGCTCGGCCGACAGATGACTGGCTTCTTCTCGCGCCAGACGCGTTTCGGTGATGTCCCTCGATATCGACAGGAGGTGGGTCGGCACTCCGTCGGCCCCCGCTATGGGCAGAACCTGAACGTCCCAGTATCTTGGGCTGCCCTTCAGGGTGACAGCCGATCCGGAAAACCGGGAGGGAACACCCTGCTTTGCCGAAGCGATCGCCGCCTTCGCGACGTCATTGCCTTCACCAGCCCAGAAATCCGGCCACGGGCACCCCCGTATCGCATTGAAATCATCGACTTCCATGACCTGCTTGCCGCCATCGCTCATGAACTGGAGGTGGCCGTCCAGATCGAGGATCTTGATGCAATCTCCACAGCCTGCAAGAACGGCGGCGAGAAGATCGGCATTTTGAACAAGGCGTGGATCTGCGGCGGCGAGTTCTGCATTCATGCGCAGAACGGCGGGGGAAGAGGCTGCGGGGTTCATAAGCGTCAAGTCCATTTTTACATACAGTAGGCGCGCCGGATCGTTGCTCCAAAGCGCGCCCACTGTATGTTAGCTAACACGAAATGGGCCGAAAGCTGCCTGGATTCGTCGCGAGAGCGGCAGATGGTCAAGAATGACGATTCTCTCCAACGGAGACGTTTCCTCATGGTCTGCCGCGCATTTCGGTCTTAAACGGGATCATGCGAACAGGATCGTCGCAACGCTTCGACTTCGATTCATGATCCATTAACCCTATGGTTTCGTTTTCTTTTCGACGCTTGTCTCCCTAATCTTCGTTAGCCGGCATGCGACGTCCATTTGCTATTTCACTGGACGCCGCACAAGAATCATGGCGTAGCTTGGCGACGAATGGCCGCTAAAACGCATGCTGGCCGACAAGAGGGACAAATGGCGCTAAGAGATGACGTGCGGCGCGAAACCGCCGGGCAAGAGGATGCCGCTGCCAAAATCATGCGGCATGCCGGAATGCTGTCCAACCAGCTACAGCAGTTGCGCGCCCGCATGTACCCCCCGAAAGCCGAAAAGAACCTGCGTTTCTTTCTGACAAACGAGGTCTCAAAGCTGACCTCCATCCCCGATTCGACGTTGAAGCTTCTGTCCATCGAGGGACGTGGGCCAGTTCCAAGCCGTCTCGAGAACAACCATCGCGCCTATACGCTCAATCAGATCAATGAGTTACGGAGCTTCTTCGCGGAGCAGAAGCCATCGGAAGCCCAACGCTTCCTGCCACATCGACAGGATGGCGAGCATCTCCAGGTCCTCGCAATATCGAACTTCAAAGGCGGGAGTGCGAAGACCACGACAAGTGTGCATCTCGCGCATTTCCTCGCTCTGCATGGTTATCGGGTCCTTGCCATCGATCTCGATCCGCAGGCCTCGCTTTCGGCCATGTTCGGCGCCCAGCCAGAGGTCGACGTCGGTCCGAATGAAACGATCTACGCCGCCCTGCGCTACGACGATCAGCGCCGTCCGATCCGTGACATTATCCGCAAGACATATTTCGACGGCATCGATCTGATCCCGGGCAATCTCGAGGTCATGGAATATGAGCATGACACGCCGCGCGTACTTGCACAGCGCGGCGGTGGTGCCGGCGGCATTTTCTTCGAGCGGCTGAAGATGGCGCTGCTGGAAGTGGAGGCGGATTACGACGTCGTCGTTCTCGACACGCCCCCTTCCCTCGGCTTTCTGACGCTTGGTGCGATTTACGCAGCAACCGGAATGATCGTGACGGTCCATCCCGCGATGCTCGATGTCGCGTCGATGAGCCAGTTCCTGCTGATGATGGGAGACCTGATCCAGGTGCTGAACGAAAACGGTGCCGAATTGAGCCAGGATTTCTTCCGATATCTGATCACACGTCACGATCCGAACGACCAGCCGCAGTCGCAGGTTGTCGCGATGCTGCGGCACCTTTTCGGTTCCGATGTTCTTCTCGCCACGGCGGTCGAGAGTACCGCCGTCGAAGCCGCCGGGCTCGCGAAGCGCAGCCTGTACGAACTTGAGATCGGTCAGGTCGGACGCGATACGCATCGCCGCGCGCGCGAAGCGATGGACGCCGTCAATGAGAGCATTCTCGACCTTGTCCGGCAAAGCTGGGGCAGGACATGAGCAAGACGAAGAAATCGATCATTGCCAATTTCGGGCTCCTGTCGGCTGCGGTGGACGCCGATCCGCAGCGTGTCGAGCAAAATCCTGCCGCCAGCCCGCAATCCGGCCCTGCCCTTCCGCGCGTCGGCGCGGGTGTGATCGGTGCCGCTCAACGCTCGATCGGAGAGCTTCGCGACGAGCGCGACAGGCTGAAAGCCCTTGTCGAATCCGGCACCGGGGCGAGCCTGGAACTCGATGCTTCGCTTATCGACCCCTCCCCCTATCCCGATCGCCTAGCCGACGACAATGATGCGGATTTTGCAGCCTTCAGGGCGACCTTCGAGGCCGAAGGTCAGCGCATTCCGATCCAAGTTCGACCCCATCCCGAGCGCGCCGGGCGGTATCAGGTCATTTATGGCCATCGCCGTCTTAAGGCGGCTAAGGAGCTCGGGATACCGGTCCGTGCGCTCGTCGTCGAGATGTCGGATCGTGACCTCGTCGTCTCGCAAGGGATTGAGAACGCCGCGCGGCAGGACCTGACCTGGATCGAACGTGCACTGTTTACGGCGCGGATGGATGACGCTCAGATAAAGCCGCGCGACATCAAGGCCGCACTTGCGATCGATGATGCAGAGCTTGCCCGCATGCGCGGGGTTTACCGTGCAGTGCCGCTCGACATCATTGAGCTGATCGGTCGAGCACCGAAGGTGGGGCGCCCACGGTGGGGCGATTTCGCTAAGCTTTTTTCCGCATCCGAGGGCGGGTCCGTCCTTCTTCAGAAGCGCCTGCGCTCGGATGGCACGTCGACCATGAGTTCGGACGATCGCTTCCGCCTCGCACTGGCTGCTTTGAAGGCTCCCGCGATCATGCGCGATGACGGAAGCAACGATGTTCTCTCGCTGAGAGATCCGAGCGGACAGGATATCGCCCGGGTTAAAATTTCTGCGAAGGAATTGCGTATTGTCCATGCGGGCCCGAAAGGCGCTGCGTTCTCGGCCTTCCTGCAGGCTGAAATGCCGCGGTTGGTCGAGAAGTTCGAGCGCCGGGACGACGAGGACGCTTAAAAACCCTGTCACGTGACAGGGTTTCCCCGTTTTAGGGGCTGGCGAAACGATAACTAGGAAAGGATGCAGTATCGGTTAAACGAAAGGCCCCCAAGCGGCGAACCACCTGAGAGCCTTTGTTGTCTTGTAGCAGAGAAACGAATAGCTCCCTTCGAATCACTTGTCAACGTGAGAACGCCGCTTTGGTGACCGGAATCGTTTGCCCTACGCTTGGAGGCAACGAAAATGGACACTTATCTTGTGACGACGCCCTTTGGGCGGCGGCCGATGACGCTTGCCATGCTCACGGGACAGAGCACGGCACACAGCGAGCTTTCGCATTCGGTCGATAAATGGAAGCTCTACCGCGCACTCTGTGAAGCAAGGAGCCGCCTTGGCATCTCCGACCGTACGCTTGCGCTGCTGAATGCTCTCCTCTCCTTCTATCCAAAGACGGAGATATCCGCAGAAACAGGACTCGTCGTCTTTCCGTCGAACCAGCAACTGTCCCTGCGCGCCAATGGCATGGCGGAACAGACCATTCGACGCCACCTCGCCCTGCTCGTCGATGCCGGCCTGATCGCCCGCAAAGACAGCGCGAACGGCAAGCGCTACAGCCGCCGGCACCAGAATGGCGATCTGAGGGAGGCTTTCGGCTTCTCCCTTGCGCCCCTGCTCTCCCGCTCGTCGGAAATCGAGACCCTCGCACGCGAGGTTGTCGCCGATCGGCTTCAACTGCAGGAAGTTCGGGAGAGCCTCACCATTTGCCGGCGCGATGTTGCAAAGCTCCTTGCAATGGCGACGGCGGAAGGGGCGGCCGGCACCTGGGACGAGCATTACGGGACGTTTCGAGAGATTATCGACGGCATTCCTCGTAACGCTGCCGTCTCCCAAATCGCTGACGCCTACAGCAAGCTTCGCGATTTGCGGGATCTCATCATCAAAGCCTTGGAAGCATGGAAGAATACGCAAAAACCGAGCGGCAATCCCTGCCAGAATGAGCGGCACATACAGAAATCAGAATCCGAATCTTCTCTTGATTCTGAACGGTCATCTCACATGAAAACCAACGACGAGAAACCAGATCGCCCAGCAACGAGCAAGATACCGACGCTGCCAAATTCGCTGACCCTCGTTCTCGCAACATGCCCATCGATATCGGACTACGCTGCGCGCTGTGAAATTCGAGATTGGCGAGACTTGACGTCAGCCGCAAATGTCGTCGGCCGAATGTTCGGGATCAGCCCGTCTGCCTACGAGGCCGCCTGCGCCACGATGGGCCCCGTTCCCGCCGCTGTGGCGATCAGCTGCATTCTCGAACGGAGCGAGACGATCCGATCGCCGGGCGGATACCTTCGCCATTTGACGCAACAAGCGAAGGTCGGGAAGTTTTCATCGTCCCAAATGTTGATGGGAGTCGTAAAATCGAGGAAGACGGCGCGAACGGCGGAGCCGCATCTGTGATTTGCAAGAGGTCGGTGCATTTTACGGCGGGGCTACCGGCGCTCCCGTTAAACCCTGTCAGCTGGCAAGGTTTGAATGAGCTTGGCGAGCCAATCTACGAAAACCCGAACCTTATTGCTCAAATGCCGGCGTTGCGGATAGACGACATAGAGGGGAAGAGCCTTCGCGGTCCATCCGGGAAGAACGGGCTTCAAGGTACCGGAGGCCAAGGCGTCCTCGACCATGAAGCCGGGCGCGACAGCCACGCCCAGCCCGCCGATTGCCGCATTGACGTAGGAGCGCGCATCGTTCACGGAGAGAATGTAGTTCGGCGTGATCTCCACGGAGCGCTCGCTACTTTGCAGCTCGAGATCCATCACGCGACCGGATTGCGCGACGAGATAGCCGACGGCAACATGGTCTCGCATGAGATCTTCGGGCTCTTGAGGCTCTCCGAACTTCTCGATGTAGAAGGGAGCGGCGCAGAGCGTCATCGTCATCTCGCCGACCTTCCGGGCGATCAAGGACTGGTCACCGGGTGTGCCCCCACGAAGGGCGCAGTCCACGTTTTCGACGACATAATCGACGAGCCTGTCGCCAACGCCAATGTCGAGCTTGATCTGGGGATAGCGCTGGTAGAAGTCGCAGAGGGCAGGGATCACGACGAGGTCGGCAAAGGCGCCGGCCATCTCCACCCGAAGCCTCCCACTCGGCTGGGATTGGGAGTTGCTGAGACTGCTGTCGAGTTCATCGAGTTCCGAAAGGATCTGGACGGCGCGCTCGTAATAAAGCGCTCCGTCTGTTGTGACGATGACCCGGCGGGTGGTGCGATTGAGAAGCGTGGTGCGCAACCGCGCTTCCAAGCTCTGGACGAAGTTCGTCACCGTCGTCTTCGGCATGCCCAAAGTGGTTGCCGCTCGTGTAAAATTGCCGGTTTCGACGACACGCACGAACACGCGCATTGCGGAGAGTTGGTCCATCGCGTCGGTTTCCTACCATGCACGTTATTGTTCGGAAATTCGGGACATTGATACCCGATGGGGCATACTTGTGCGAATGAATGGAACAATACTAGATAAACAGACCGATGGGCAAGATGGCCGTGGGAAGCGGACGATCGATATGACGAGCGCCTGGCAGACAATCGCAATTTCGACGGACCCCGGTCCCGGTCTGAGCGTGCGCATGTACGAGAGCGAAGCGCCGCGCAAGCCACGTCCTCTTGTTCTCTATCTTCACGGCGGCGCGTTCCTCGAAAGCGATCGTCCGGATCGGGAGCGGACTGTTGCGCGGGCGATTGCCGATACCGGCGCTGTCGTCGTGGAAGCTGCCTATGGGGAAATGTCCGATTTCTGTTTTCCACAGGTCCTCGATCATGCCTGTTCGGCGCTCAGCTACATTGACGAGCATCGCAAGATGCTGGGCGGAACCGCGAAATCACAGCTCTTCGTGGCGGGCGAGGAGGCGGGGGGCAATATTGCGGCTGGCGTTGCTCTGAAGGCGCGGGATCGCTTTCCAGGTCGGCTCACAGGCCAAATCCTCTTCTCGCCATTGATCGATCCGCGCATGACGTCGATCTCGATGCGGGAGGCAGAGGTCTCCCTGCGAGAACGTTGGGCGGATGGGTGGAGGCACTATATGCGGGCCGTCTGCGGTGGCCAGCATCCCTATGCGGCGCCCTGCGAGTGCTCACGTCTGATGGGGGTCGCGCCGGCTCTTCTCGTGACGTCGGAGGACGATCCCCTGCGCGATGAGGTGCTGTCCTATGCGGGGCGGCTTCGAAACGCGGGCGTCTGCGTTCGAGAAAGAATTCTCCCCGTCAGCCTTGGGTGGACGGGAATTTACAGGGAATACACGGGTCCATGGATCGAGGCGGTAGGCGCCGGATTCTCGGCCTTTGTCGATGAGCTGCGGTCGGGAGATCCAGCAACAGTCTGAAGAGGCTCTATCAGAGCCAAGGAGTTGATTATGACAGCAAAAACAAGTCGCTGGGCCCTGATGGGCGCCGGCCTGGGCATTGCTGCGTCCGTTGCGGGGGCAGCGTTTTACTTCGAGCGGACCAAAGGTGCCGTGGCTGCAGAACCGGCGGTAGCGGCGGCGCCACAGGCAATTCCCGTCACCGTCGCGACAGTGGAAACACGAAATGTCGCGACCTGGCAGACGTTTTCCGGTCGTCTTGAGGCAGTCGGCCGCGTCCAGATCCGCCCGCGTGTCGCTGGGGCGATACAGTCCGTCGAGTTTCGCGAGGGCGCCCTGGTCAAGGCGGGCGATCTTCTCGTGAGGATCGATCCCGAGCCCTACAAGGCGGCCGTGGCGCAGGCGGAGGGGCAGGTCGCCTCGGCGCAGGCTCGGCTTTCCTACGCAAGCACGGAGCTGGAGCGCGGCGAACGGCTGACATCCAAAAACGTACTCTCCGATAGCGAGCTCGCCCAGCGCAGCAGCGCCAAAGCCGAAGCGCTCGCTGCCGTCCAGTCGGCAAAGGGATCGCTGCACGTCGCCCAACTGGAGCTCGGCTATACCGACGTTCGCGCGCCCATCTCCGGCCGCGTCGGTCGCCGCGAAATCACGGAAGGCAATCTCGTTGCGGCGGGCTCCGGCTCGCCGGTTCTGACGACGCTGGTATCCGTCGATCCGATCTATGCAAGCTTCGATGTCAACGAGGATCTCGTCGGACGGACGCTCGCCCAGTTGGGGGACGACGCATCCGCGTCCCCGGACCTGTCACGGATCCCTGTCGAATTGGCAACGGGGGAAGGGGAGGGGGCTGCGATCAGCGGCCAGCTTCAGTGGATCGACAATGAGGTCAATGCGCAGAGTGGTACGGTCCGGGTTCGCGCTGTCTTCGGCAATCCGGGCGGGCGCCTGCTTCCGGGGCAGTTCGTTCGTATCCGCATGGGAGATCCTGCGCCTGAAAACCATCTCATGATCAGCGAGAAGGCCGTTGGAACGGATCAGGATAAGAAATTCGTCTTCGTCGTCGATCCACAAAACACGATCGCCTATCGCCAGATCGAGCTTGGAAGTGCGGTCGACGGACAGCGGATCGTCGAAAAGGGTCTGAGCGCTGGCGATCGTATCGTCGTGAACGGATTGCAGCGCATCCGCCCCGGCGCGTTGGTCGATCCGCAGAGCGAGGCGAAGGTCGCGCAGCAGTAAATCACTTCCTGAAGCCTGCGTGGAGACGGCTGAACCCGGCACGTCCGCCCACGGCATCGGCCTCACCCGAAACCACGTTTCACCGTTTACCCGACCTTGCGGCCGTCAGGCCGCGAGCAGGGCCGTTCGTCTTCTGATCATTCCCGGAGAGGGGTTATGACATGAATATCTCAAGGTTTTTTATCGACAGACCGGTGTTTGCCGGCGTTCTGTCGGTTCTCATCGTCGTCGCGGGCCTGATCGGCATGCGTGCGCTACCGATCTCCGAATATCCGGACGTTGTTCCGCCATCCATCGTCGTGCGCGGCACCTATCCCGGTGCCAATCCAAAAGTCATCGCAGAAACCGTGGCCACGCCGCTTGAAGAGTCGATCAACGGCGTTGAAGACATGCTCTACATGTCGAGCCAGGCGACGGCCGACGGCGTTCTGACGCTGACGGTGACGTTCAAGCTGGGGACCGACCCCGATAAGGCACAGCAACTCGTGCAGAACCGTGTGTCGCAGGCAGAACCGCGCCTCCCGGTGGAGGTGCGGGCGCTGGGCGTCACGACGGTGAAGAGTTCACCCGACCTGATGATGGTCGTCAACCTCGTCTCCGCAGGCGGACGCTACGACCTCACCTATCTTCGCAATTACGCCGTTCTCAACATCAAGGACCGGCTGGCACGCATCGAGGGCGTGGGGCAGGTGCAGGTTTTCGGTGCCGGCGACTACTCCATGCGCGTCTGGATCGACCCTCAAAAGGCCGCCGAATACGGACTGGCGGCGAGCGATATCACCACGGCCATTCGCCAGCAAAACGTTCAGGCTGCCGCCGGGATCATCGGGGCGTCGCCAACGCTGCCCGGTGTCGATCTGCAGCTCTCCGTCAACGCGCAAGGCCGTTTGCAGACGCCGGAACAGTTCGGCAATATCATCGTCAAGAGCGGCGCCAGTGGGGAGATAACCCGGCTACGGGACGTTGCCCGGATCGAGATGGGCGCTGCCGATTATACGCTGCGCTCCCTCCTGGACGGCGAGCCGGCCGTCGCCGTGCCCGTTTTCCAATCACCAGGCTCCAACGCCATCGCCATATCCGACGATGTCCGCGCAACGATGGCGGAACTGTCGAAAGCCATGCCCGAAGGCATCCGTTTCGAGATCGTCTATGACACCACGGAATTCGTCCGCGCCTCCATCGAAAAGGTCATCGATACGCTGCTCGAGGCGATTGCCCTCGTGGTCGTCGTGGTCATCCTGTTCCTGCAGACCTGGCGCGCCTCGATCATTCCGCTGATCGCGGTTCCCGTCTCGATCATCGGGACGTTCGCGGTCATGTATGTCTTCGGCTTCTCGGTCAATGCGTTGACCCTGTTCGGTCTCGTGCTCGCCATCGGCATCGTAGTGGACGACGCGATCGTCGTCGTAGAAAATGTCGAGCGCAACATCGAGAACGGCCTTGCACCACGGGAAGCGACCTATCGCGCAATGCAGGAAGTGTCCGGTCCGATCATCGCGATTGCCCTAGTTCTAGTGGCGGTCTTCGTACCTCTGGCCTTCATCACCGGGCTTTCCGGGCAGTTTTATCGTCAGTTCGCACTTACCATTGCGATCTCTACCGTCATTTCGGCCATCAACTCGCTGACCCTTTCCCCGGCCTTGGCCGCCCTGCTGCTCAAAGGGCATCACGCAAAGAAAGACATTCTGACGATCGCGATGGACAAGGCGTTCGGCTGGTTCTTCCGCGGCTTCAACCGGGCCTTCGGGGCGGCGTCCAACGGCTATGGCCGCAGCATCGGCGGACTTCTCTCACGCAAGAGCGTCGTCATGGTGATCTATCTCGCATTGGCGGGCGCGACCTACGGCATGTTCAACGCGGTCCCCGGCGGCTTCGTGCCGGCGCAGGACAAGCAGTATCTGATTGGTTTTGCTCAGCTTCCCGATGGCGCAACGCTCGATCGGACCGAGAGCGTGATCAAGAAGATGAGCGATATCGCCCTGAAGCAGCCCGGCGTGAAGAACGCGATCGCCTTTCCCGGGCTGTCGATCAACGGTTTCACGATCGGCTCGAATGCGGGCATCGTTTTCGCCATTCTCGACGACTTCGAGAACCGAACGACGCCGGAGCTTTCGGGCGGCGCCATCGCCATGCAGCTAAACCAGAAATATGCGGGCATCCAGGACGCCTTCATCGCCATGTTCCCGCCGCCGCCGGTCAATGGTCTCGGCTCCACGGGTGGCTTCAAGCTGCAGATCGAGGATCGCGCCGGCTTCGGCTATCAGGCGCTGGATGAAGCGACCAAGGCCTTCATCGCCAAGGCCTACCAGACGCCGGAACTCGCGGGCATCTTCTCGAGCTTCCAGATCAACGTCCCCCAACTCTTCGCAGATCTCGACCGGACGAAGGCCGAACAGCTCGGCGTGTCGGTCACCGATGTCTTCGATGCGCTGCAGATTTATCTGGGTTCGCTGTATGTCAATGATTTCAATGCCTTCGGCCGCACATACAGCGTGCGGGTCCAGGCGGATGCGAAGTATCGGGCCAAGCCCGAGGATATCGGGCAGCTGAAGGTTCGCTCGCAGACGGGCCAGATGATCCCGCTGTCGGCCCTCCTCAAGGTCGAGGCCACCACCGGGCCGGAGCGGACGACCCGCTACAACGGCTTCCTGGCGGCCGACGTCAATGGCGCACCGGCACCGGGGTTCTCCTCCGGCCAGGCGCAGGCGGCAATCGAGCAGATCGCAAGGGAAACGCTGCCCTCCGGCATCGACTTCGAATGGACCGATCTTACCTATCAGCAGATTCTTGCAGGAAGTTCCGGTTTCCTCGTCTTCCCGCTCGCTCTGCTGCTCGTCTATCTCGTGCTTGCAGCCCAGTATGAGAGCCTGACGCTCCCCGTCGCCATCATCATGATCGTGCCGATGGGCGTGCTCGCTGCCCTCACCGGTGTGTGGCTGACGGGTGGGGACAACAACATCTTTACCCAGATCGGTCTCGTTGTCCTTGTCGGTCTATCGGCGAAGAACGCGATCCTGATCGTCGAGTTCGCGCGGGAGCTGGAGTTCGAGGGGCGAACGCCCGTTCAGGCGGCCGTCGAGGCGAGCCGGCTGCGGCTGCGTCCCATTCTGATGACCTCGATGGCCTTCATCATGGGCGTGGTGCCGCTGGTCATCTCCACGGGGGCAGGGGCCGAAATGCGCGCTGCCATGGGTATTGCCGTGTTCTCCGGCATGATCGGCGTCACCGTCTTCGGGATCTTCATGACGCCGGTCTTCTACGTGCTGGTGCGCAAACTCGCCGGAAACCGGCCGCTGAAAAGCTCTGCGGAGGCGCAGGACGCGCATCTTCTGCCGGCGGAGTAAACAGCGAGGGTATCTCCCGCACACAGACGCGCCGCCGAGCCCTGAGGTCCGGCGGCGCTTTGTATTGGCGTAGACGTTGGGTGACAAAATGCGAGAAAGGGTGTTTAATCCGTCAATCTTCCGGGCAGATGGAATAGTATCCTGTGAAATATTCCAAGAACGCGGCGCCTGCGACTTATGTGCCTGACGATCTCGACCGGCGTATCATCGCCCATCTTCGGGTCGATGGACGGGCATCGTTGTCCAAACTGTCGGACGCACTGGGTGTCGCCCGTGGCACTGTTCAGAATAGGCTGGACCGGCTTCTGGATACCGGAACCCTGCTCGGCTTTACCGTGCGCATGCGCGAGGATTTCGATGCGCAGACCATCCATGCCGTCATGATGATCGAGGTCGTGGGCAAATCGACGACGCAGGTGATCCGTCGCCTGCGCGGCATTCCGGAGATTTACGCGCTCCACACGACCAACGGCAATTGGGATCTGGTGGCGAACATGCGCTCGGCCACCTTGTCCGATTTCGACCGCGTTCTTCGCGAGGTCCGGATGATCGAGGGTGTCGCGAACAGCGAGACGAGCCTGCTCTTGAGCAGCGTTTGAGAAGGGGAGGGGAGGCGATGAGCTGCTACCGACGGCTGGAGGAATTGGGGTTGGTGCTGCCGGCTCCGCTGGCGCCGGGCGGGAATTATGTGCCGGCTAAGAGAGCGGGTGACATGCTGTATTTGGCAGGGCAGGGCGCGGCACGTGCCGGCGGAGGTTGGCACACCGGAAAGGTCGGGCGCGATGTCTCCCTCGAGGAGGCCCGCAGCCATGCCCGGCTCGTCGCGCTGCAGGTTCTCTCGACGGTCCAGCATGCGGTGGGGGACCTCGACGCGGTCGAGGTGATCAAGGTATTCGGCATGGTCAATGCCGTTCCCGAATTCACCGAGCATCCTTTCGTTATCAACGGTTTTTCAGACCTGTTGATCGAGGTGATGGGCGAAGACGGTCGCCACGCCCGATCCGCCATCGGCATGGGATCGCTTCCCAACGGGATGACGGTGGAAATCGAGACGATCCTGCGGATCAAGCGCTAACCAGTGAAACGTCCGCCTCAGGTCTGGCAGACGATCCTTGCGATCTCGGTTGCCAGCTGGTCCTGCGAATAGGGCTTGCCGAGCCTTGGAATGTTCAGCTCCGTTCCCGCCGGCAGCTCGGCATAGCCGGTTGCAATCAGGATCTTGAGATCCGGCCGCAGGGCCAGCGCCTTGCGGGCAAGCTCCGCCCCGTTCATGCCCGGCATCGAGAAGTCGGTGATCATCAGATCGAAGGCATCGCCGCCTTCCAGAATGCCGAGA
Organism: Rhizobium sp. PP-F2F-G48; assembly: GCF_004342335.1. Lineage (NCBI taxonomy): Bacteria > Pseudomonadati > Pseudomonadota > Alphaproteobacteria > Hyphomicrobiales > Rhizobiaceae > Rhizobium > Rhizobium sp. PP-F2F-G48. The sequence goes on from NZ_SLVH01000012.1 coordinate 130,960, forward strand.
GCCTGCCGTCCGGAATTGGCTTCCACCACGTTGTGGCCGAGATCCTCCAGCATATCGACGGTGCTCATCGCGATCAGGGCATCGTCGTCGACCATCAGGATCCGCAGCGACGCCGATCGCTCGGACTTTCCGACGGGCAGAACCTCCGGCGGCGCCGCCTTTTCGCCGATCTCGCTCGGCTTTGAGACGGGAACGCGCAGGATGGCTGTCGTGCCCTGTCCCGGACGACTCGACAAGTGCAGCGCGCCTTTGAGCTGAATGGCAAGGCCATGGATCATCGACAGACCGAGACCGGTGCCTTTGCCAAGCTCCTTGGTCGAGAAGAACGGATCGATCGCCTTCCGCAGCGTTTCCGGGTCCATGCCGATGCCGGTGTCGGTCACCGAAAGCACGAGATAGCGACCGGCCGAGAGCACCTCCGTGGCGGTGGGGCGGTCTTCCATGTCGAGGCGAATGGTGATCGTACCGCCCTCGGGCATCGCGTCGCGCGCATTGACGACAAGGTTGAGAAGGGCAAGTTCCAGCTGATTGCTGTCCGCTTCGGCGGGCGGCAGATCGTCCGCAATCTCGCTCTGCAGGGTGATGGCCGAGCCGACGGAGCGGCGCAGCAGATCCTCCATTTCGGCCACCAGCTTCTGGAGATCCACCGGCCCGACCTGCAGATCCTGCCGTCGGGCGAAGGCAAGCAGGCGCTGGGTCAGCGATGCGCCGCGGCGTGCGCCCTGCACCGCGCCGTCGATCAAGCGAACCGCCTTCGCGTCGCCGTCGACATGCTTTCGCAGAAGTTCAAGGTTACCGAGCACGGCCATCAGCAGATTGTTGAAATCATGCGCCACACCGCCGGTCAGCTGCCCGATCGCCTCCATCTTCAGCGCCTGGCGCAGTTGTTCCTCGGCTTTCTCGCGCTGCGCCACCTCGCTCATGACAGCGGCATGGGCTTCCTCAAGCTCGGCCGTCCGTTTCGTCACGCGCTCTTCCAGCGTCTCGTTGATCTGTCGCTGCTGTTCCTCCAGTCGCCGCCGTTCGGTGATGTCGGCGGACACGCCGACGAGCTTTGCCGGTCGGCCGAGCCCATCCCGATAGACCTGCGCCCGGATTTCGGCCCAGTGCAGCGAGCCATCCGGCCAGATGACCTTGTACTCGATCGAATAATCCCGCCCGGTCTCAAGCGTGTGCCCCACCGCGGCGATCATTCGCTCGCGATCTTCCGGGTGAATGGTGGAGATCAGGTCGTCGTAACTTAGCGTCTCCGCCGCCTCGCGCCCGAAGATCGATCGACAGGTAACGGACGTGGTCAGCGTTTGCGTGGCGAGATCGAGCTCCCAGGCGCCGAGCCTCCCGGCCTCAAGTGCCGTTGCCAGCCGCCGCTCGCCATCATCGAGCGCCTGCATGCGCAGCCGCGCATCGAACTGCCGGCGTCGTCCGCGCATGGCCGTGCGCGCGACGCTGATGAAGGTCGTCGCGTGAAACGGCCGCTCGATGAAGCTGACATTGCCGAGCACTTCCGAGAGCCGTGCAGCCGCCGGATTGCGCTCGGGCCCGCCGCCACGCTGGGTCAGCACGATGAAGGGCAGATCCGACCAGCTCGGCTGTGCCGAGATCCAGCCGGACAGCGCCTTGAGATCGGTGGAGCGCAGCGCCTCCTCGGTGATAACCCCGAAGGCGACGTCTTCGCCGAGCCCCTCGACGAACTGGACCATGCTGTCTGCGGACACGCACGCCATCCCGGCTTCGGCAAGCAGGGATGCCGCAATCTGGGCATCGCGCCCGGCGGGCGCGAGAACGAGAACGGTCGGCATGCGATCAGAAATTGTCGCCACTCCCATCGGCAAGCGGCATCAGGGGCGGCATCAGGGCCTGGGCCCCTGTGGTCAGGACCGGCACGCCGCGAAGCACGCCCTGGAAGCCGGCCAGCGGCTCGCCGAGGCTCAGGCCATCCGCTCCGATACGGTATTCGCGGATCGTGTCCTCATGGTGCCCCGTCCGCTTCTTGATCACGGAGACGGCGCGCCGCACTTTCCCCATCGCCTCGAAATACCGCAGCAGAATGACCGTATCGGCGAGGTACGTGACATCGACGGGTGACTTCATGTCGCCGACCAGACCATGCTGGGCAACCGTCAGGTAGGTGTTCGCGCCCTGCCGGTTGAGATACTGCAGCAGCTCGTGGATGTGGAGGATGAGGGCGTTCTCCTCCGGCATCGCAGCCTGATAGCCGTTGACGCTGTCGATCAATACCGTTTTGGCGTTGAAGCGCGTCACGCTCTCGCGGACGCGCTGGGCGAATTCGCCGGGAGAGAGTTCGGCGGCATCCAACTGCTCGATATACAGTTTGCCGGCGTCGCGCATTGCCTCCAGGTCGATGCCCATGCTTCGTATACGGGCAAACAGCAGCCCCAGTTCCTCATCGAAGACGAAGATGGCCGCGGTTTCGCCCCGCTTGACGGCGGCGTCCACGAGCTGCAGACCGAACAGACTCTTGCCGGTTCCGGCCGGCCCGATCAGGAGCGTGCTCGATCCGCGGGAGATGCCGCCGCCGAGAAGGCCGTCGAGGGCAGGAATGCCGCTGCTGAGCACCGTCCGCTCGAAGTCGGTCCGGTGTTCCGTTGCGCGCAGACGCGGAAAGACCACGACACCGCCGGTCTCGATGATGTAGTCGTGATACCCGCCGCGATAGGCTCTGCCGCGATACTTGATGACGCGCAGCCGACGCCGCTCGGCACCGTAGTTCGGCGACAGTTCCTCGAGATGGATGACGCCATGAACGACGCTGTGCACCGTCTTGTCGAGCGTATCGGCGGTGAGATCGTCCAGGAGAAGAACGGTCGCGCCGGATTTCGAGAAATAATGCTTGAGCGCGAGGATCTGGCGCCGGTAGCGCAGCGAACTCTGCGCCAGAAGGCGGATCTCCGATAGGCTGTCGATGACGACGCGGCTCGGGCGCACGCGCTCGAACGCTTCGAAGATCAGCTTGGTGGTTTCCCCGAGTTCGAGATCGGACGAATACAGCAGGCTCTGCTGCTGCTCGGCGTCCAGCAGGCTTTCCGGCGGGACAAGTTCGAAGATCGTGATCTCCTCGCCGATTTCCATGCCGTGAGACGCAGCACTGCTGCGCAGTTCGTCTTCCGTTTCGGAAAGCGTGATGTAGAGGCAGCGCTCGCCGCGGGCCGCACCTTCCAGCAGGAATTGCAGGGAAACCGTCGTCTTGCCGGTGCCGGGAGATCCCTCCAGCAGAAACACGTGCCGCCGTGACAAGCCGCCGGCCAGCACGTCATCTAGGCCTTTCACGCCGGTCATCGCCGTCGAAGCCAGGTCAGTTGTCATCGTCTCTTCCGTTCCTCGCCGGCGCGTCTGCCGACGTTGATCCTACCTGCGGCGTCCTGAGAACGAAAATCCGGCTGTGCACTGTTTTCGACTGAAATCGCTGCGTTCGTCACCTGCAAATTATCCGTTACGCGTTGAAAGGTCTAATCATATTCGTCAGTGAACACTGTGAAATGGACGGGATAAGCCAACGATTATCCGCGGCGGCCGGCCGTCTCTGCCAAAGGTCTCAGTAACCCGTCATCTCCAGATAGCCACGGCCGCTCTGGCTGCCGGAAAAGGTAATGGGGCCCTCCCAGTAGGGCGTGCGGGTCGCCATCCACGCCTGCGGGTTGACAGCGGTGGTGGTGACATCCAGCCCGCGTGCGGGAAGGGACAAGCGCCACCCGACCGGGACCGTTCGACCGGCAACCTGCGCTGTGGCGAGGGGGGCTAAGGTGAGTGCGCCCGGTGGAAGCGGCGAGGGCGTGCCGTCCGCGGCGATCCAGGTGGCCGAGGTATAGCCGGCCCCACCATCGCGCAGACGAAACCCCATCAGTTTCTCGCCGCTGTCGAGATGGAGGGAAAACCAGTCCCATCCGGTCTGATCGGCTGCCAATGGCTGCGACGACCATTCCCGGTCCAGCCAGGCCTGACCGGTGACCGAAACGTCGCCGCCGGGGAGGGAGAGCGTGCCGCGCACGGCGTAGAAGGGTTGGGAGTAGTAATAGCTTGCCTGCCCGGCTGCGGACTTGACCGAATAGCCACCTTGCCCCTGGAGAACGATCGGCTGCTTCGCCGTGAGGTCGAGCGCGTAGCCGAAATCCGCTCCGGAAGCCTTGAGGGCGACATGCGCCACGGCGTCGTCACCCGTGACCGGTGCCGTCGCCTGCATGCGCCAATCATCGATCCACGCCTCGAACGGCTCGGCTGTCACGCCAGCCTGCCCGATGCCGCCGCGGGCAAGGCGCTCGGCCACGAAATGCCGATCGGGCGTCGTCAGGCCCGCATGTCCCATCCAGATCTGCGGACTGCTCCAACCCTCGCGATCGCCCGGCTGCAGGGCCGAGCGGAAAAGTGTCCACTGGACGCCATAGGCCTTGCCGTCGGCGCCTGTCAGGTTGGCCGTGACGTACCACCACTCGATGCGGAAATCGGGATGCGCGCCGTGATCGCGCGGAAATGTAAAGACTTTGCCCGGCTGCGGCACGGCGAAGCCTTCTGCGGTCGTGCCGAGACCCGCAAATCCCTGCGCTGCCGATGCAAATGGCGAGCAGAGGCCGAGCAGAAGCGACATCAGGAGCGAAAGCACGGCTTTGGCAGAGACGGGCCTACCGTTCATTGGCAAACACTTTCAGAAGATCGGATGGCGCCGTGGCGGCCAGCTGGCGAAGGGGAATGATGGCCGAGAGCAGGCTTGCACCAAGGGCAAGCGCCGCAAGACGGACCCAGTCGGCCGGGAAGATGTGCATGGGAAGCTGCCAGCCGAAGGCCTCGACGTTGACGACGGAGAGCAGGACCCAGGCAAGCCCGAGCCCGACGGGCAAAGCCGCCAGCAGCGTGATTGCTGCAAGGATCAGCGTTCGTGCGAGCTCGAGACCGACAAGCTGCCGGCGCGTCAGTCCCATGGCCCAGATCGGCGCGAGTTGCGGCAGGCGCATGGTGGACAGCGTCATCAGGCTGGCAAACATCGCAAGACCCGCGACGCCGAGGGTGAGAACGTTGAGTGCGGCCGTGACCGAGAATGTCTGCTCGAAGATTTCGAGCGAGCGGCGCTTGAGGCTCGCCTGATCGACAAGGTTTTCCGGCGGCAGGCCGAACCGCTCGCGCACGGCCTCCGACACTGCGCCGACATTTGCCGGGGCAAGCCGCAGCCCGTAGCGCAGGCGCGCGACGTCCGGATAGTGCGCCGTCAGGGCATCGATGCCGATCATGACCTGGGGGAGGGGGTTGCCGTAATCGGAATAGACACCGGCGACCGTCGTCATCCAGCCGCCCGGAAGCGTCAGGCTGTCGCCGACGGCAAGGCCGTCCCGCCGCGACAATTGCTCGTTAATCAGCGCACCGGTTCCCTCGGCCACGCGGTCCCAGGTGTCCGGCGTGCGGGCGAGCAGGGGCCAGTTGTCGCGGTAGGTCCGATCGTCTGCAACACCGTAAACCTCTGCCGGCGCGCCGCTGATATCGCCGGAGACGCTCCAGATCGGCAGGATCGCATCGACACGGCCTGTGAGCCAGGCGCGCAGGTCCGCCGCTTCGCGCGCTCCGCGCGCGGTGACATAAAGTTCGGCCGCGAGCCGCTGGTCGAGCCAGCCGGTAAAGGTCAGACGGAAGCTCGAGACCATGGTTCCCACGCCGATATTGGCGGAGAGGGCGAGGAGCAGGGCCATGAGGGCAAGCGACAGACCCGGCAGTTGCTGGCGCGTATCTGCCCAGAACCATTCCGCAATCGGACGGGCGGTCAGCCGCTGCATGAGGGCCAGAAACAGTGCCATCAGCACCGGCAGCAGCAGCGCGGCACCGAGAAGAAGGCCGCCGAGCACAGAAAAACCGACGACGAGACCCGAGCCGAAGGCCGCAAGAGCGATCGTCGTCGCAAACAGGGCAACGGCCGCTGCGGCCTGTATGCGAAGCCCCGACTCCGACGCGCGTGCCCAGGCCCGTGGCTGGGCCGGCGCCAGAAGCGGCATGCGCCAGACACGCCAGAGGCTTTGCGCGGCCGCCGCAAGCGTCCCGAACAGCGCGATGGCGAGGCCGGACGCCCACCATTGCGGCCGCAGGGTGAGCGTGCCGGGAACACTGGCGCCATAAAGCCCCTGCAGGGTCGCGGCAACGCCGGGCAGGAGGACGGAGCCGACGATGTAGCCGAGCAGAACGCCGGCGATGCCGGCGATGACCGCGAAACCCACCAGCTCTGCCAGAAGGAGGCCGGTCAGCGTGGTTGCTGGCAGGCCGAGCGAGCGGAGCGTGCGAAAGGTCGCCCGCCGCTGCTCGAAGGCCAGGCCGATGGCGGAATAGACGATGAACAGGCCGACAGCGAAGGCAAGGAACCCGAAGGCGGTGAGGTTGAGATGAAAGCTGTCGGTCAGGCGCGCGAGATCGCCCTGGGCATCCGGCGCTTTCACCATCAGTCCGGGTGCGATCTCTCCGACCGCGGGGAGACCTGGCCGCTGACCGGGCGCGACGATCAGCTGGCTGATCTCGCCGGGCCTGCCGAGAAGCTGCTGGGCAATGCCGATATCGGTCATGCCGATGCCCGCGAGAAGCGACGAGGTGCGTTTCAATGGCGGGAGCGACGGCCCGGAGAGCGTGTCCGCGGTTTCAGAGGAGACGTAGAGCAGGCCGGGGCGCGTGAGAAAGGCAAGAAGATCGCCATCGCGGCCGATCTCAGGGTCCAGCCCCTCGGCCGGCATGGTAAGGGGATCGATGCCGATGAGGTGCAGGCGCGTTGGCCCGAGGCGGAGCGTTCCCTCGACCACCGGGGAAACCAGCCAGCCCGCGCGGCGAAGCGCGATGTAGTCGGATTGCGTGATTGGCGCGCCCGTTCCGTTGACGATCCGGTCAAGGCGATCCTGCCCGAGCGTTGCCGCCGCGCGATCGTAGCTCGCGCGGGCCTCGGCATTGATCGCCTGAACGCCCGACCAGAGCGCGGTTGCCAGCGACAGACCGAGGAGGAGCATGACCAGCTGGAGCGGCCGTCGGCGCCAGTGCGACAGGAGCGCCGCCATCGCCGTGCGGCGCATCATGGCGACCGTTCCATCGTCTGGTCGATGCGGCCCGAGCGCAGATGGATACGTCGATCGAGCTGCCCGGCCAGGCGCTGCGAATGGGTGACCATCAGAAGCGACGATCCGGTTTCCGCGACCAGCGACAGCATCAGCGCCATCACGGCATCGCCCGTCGCCTCGTCGAGATTGCCGGTCGGCTCGTCGGCGAGCACCAGTTTCGGCCGCGCGGCGAGCGTCCGCCCGATCGCGACGCGCTGCTGCTGCCCGCCCGACAATTGCTCGGGGTAGCGTGCGAGAAGCGGTTCGAGCCCGAGCCTCGCCGTCAGCTGCTGCTGCCATGCCGCGTCGAAACGGCCGGCAAGGCGCGCATGAAAGGCGAGATTGGCGGCGACGGTCAGGGACGGGATGAGGTTGAACTGCTGGAAGACCAGTCCGACCGTCGACCGGCGCAGGGAGGCGCGCGCCCTGTCGTCGAGCCCGCCGATCTCGCGTCCGTCGATCGCGATCCGGCCCTGGTCCGGATGATCGAGGCCGGCGACGAGATGCAGAAGCGTGCTCTTGCCGCTGCCGGATTCCCCCGTGAGCGCCAGGGTCTGGCCGGCACCGAGCGAGAGGTCGATCCCTTGCAGGACCGAAAGTGGCCCTTCTGCGGTCCGGTAGCTTTTCGACACGTCCTCTAGCACGACCAGCATGTCCGTCCGATCGCAAAACTTGGGCAGGTCATGCGTGTCTTGTTCCTTCCGTGCGGTTCGTCGAGCCGTGGTCCGCGTGGTCATCAACTAGAAGACGGCACGATCTTGTCCATGTCGACGGCAGTTTTTCTCAGTCCCGACCGCTCGCGCCAGAGATGCAGGAATGATCCAAATCGACCGGCGTTTTAATATTGACAAAAGCACTCATGTTTTCTAGCTGTCAAAACCGGGGGCAGGCATTCGTCTGTCGGTTCATTGTGTCGGCCACGTCATGTCATCTCCGCAGAAACCCCTGCGGCGAAAGGCCTTGGCGTGTCTGCTGAAAGGAAACAACATGGTATCCCGGGGCTTGCGATCCGTTCTTCTTGCCTATTCTTCGCTTATCGTCATCGCGTCGATTGCACCTTTGACGCCGGCCATCGCTCAGGACGGATCGGCCACGCAGGACTCCGCCGCATCGGGGGATGCGACGGCGCTGCCGGCGATCATCGTCAAGGGCAAACGCGTTCAGAAGGGCGCGCCGGAGGATAACCCGCTTGCGACACGCACGACCGCCGAGCAGATCGCCGAAAAGGACATCGACGACCTTGACGATCTCGGCGATACGACAGAGCCGGGTGTCAGCTTCGTATCCGCCACCAAGAGCGTCAACATCCGTGGCCTGGAAGCCGACCGCGTCCTGACGACCATCGACGGCATCCCGGTACCCTACCTCTCGGACGGCGTGCGCGGCTCCCAGGGCGGCGTCGATACCTATGATTTCTCGTCGCTGGGCACCGTCGATATCCTGCGCGGGGCGGATTCGAGCCGGGCCGGTTCCGGCGCGCTCGGCGGCGCCGTCATCCTGCGCACGCTGGAGCCCGAAGACCTGATTGCCGAGGGTGCGACGGTCGGCGGTGTGGCCAAGCTCGGTTATGACAGCGCCGATCGCTCGCTGGTCGGTGCCGCGGCGGTCGCCCGGCGCTTCGACAAGACCTCCGTGCTCTTCCAGAGCTCGTACAAATACGGACATGAAGAAGAGACGGGCGGCGATGTCGGTGGCTACGGCCCGACGCGAACCGAGGCCGATCCCATGGATCTCAACCGACGCAACATCCTCTTCAAGGTGCGCCAGTCGCTCGAAGGCGGCCACACGATCGGATTGACGGCCGAGCATTACGATCAGAACACAGCCACGGACCTGCGCCAGACGCAGGGTTCGACCTATGAGGCCAAAGGCTATGACCGGGAGTCCGACAAGAAGCGCGACCGTGTATCGCTCGACTATGTCTTCGATGCGGAGAGCGGCGACAGCTGGATCGACAGCGCATTTGCGACCGTCTATTTCCAGCGTGCCGAGCGCATCGAAGGCACGCACGGCACGCGTCTGACGGGTCCGGTCGGTTATTACATGCGGTCGAGCACAAACGACGCCCGCTCCTATGGCGCGAGCGGCTATGCCAATTCCAGCTTCGATACCGGCCTTCTCACCCATCAGGTCACCTTCGGCGGCAATCTCGACCTGACCCGGACGACCCAGTACCAGAAGGGCGAAGACACCTGCGACATCGTGTTTGCGCCAGCCTGCATCAACTACCATAACAACCAATCCGACATGCCGGACACCGACAGCGTGACGGTCGGCCTGTTTGCCGAGGACAAGATCGGCCTCGGGAATAGCGGCGTGTCCCTGACCCCCGGCCTGCGCCTCGACTGGTACCGCCACGATCCGCAGGAAACCTCGACCTATACGAGCATCGGCAACAGCGCGGATCTTCCCGAAGGGCAGAGCGATTTTCGTCTCTCCCCGAAGCTGCGCGCCGCCTGGCAGGTTCGTCCGGATGTCGAACTGTTCGCGCAGGTCACCACGGGCTTCAAGGCACCGAACGTCTCGCAGCTCTACAGCAATTATGACAATGCGCCGCTCTACAGGCAGATCGGCAATCCGGATCTCGACCCGGAAACGAGCTACGGCTTTGAAGCGGGCGCCAACCTGGGCGATGAGGATTTCGGTGGGCGGATATCGGCCTATACCACGCGCTACAAGAATTTCATCGATACCGAAACCACGCCCGAGGCAGGCTACGCTTTCGGGAGCATCGAATATTTCAACCGTGACCGCGTCCGGATTTCGGGCGTCGAAGCCCGCGCGCAGAAGACCTTCTCATCCGGCATCGACGTCCATGGATCGCTCGCCTATGCCCGGGGAACCGATCTCGACACCGACGAACTGCTCGCCTCCGTCGCGCCGCTGAAGGCGATCGTCGGCGTCGGCTATAACACCGAATTCTGGGGAACGGATCTCAGCCTCGTCACCGCCGCGGCGGTCGATGCGGACTCCGTGGCCGGAACGCGACCAGGCGGCTACGGCATCGTCAACCTGACGGGCTGGTGGGAGCCGGAACAGGCAAAGGGTCTGCGCATCCAGGCGGGTGTCTACAACATGTTCGACAAGACCTATCTCGACGCGCTCGAAGTCAAGGATCTCGCCAACGCGTCCCAGTTCTATTCGGAAGCCGGCCGCTCCTTCAAGATTTCCCTGACCCAAAAGTTCTGAGCCAACTTCCCCTCCTCGACGTGCCTTCGATGACACAGGGGAGGGGAAACATGCGGGCGAGCCATCGGCTGGCCCGCATAGGATTTCCATCGCGGGTCTTCCGTCGCTAGAGTCGTGGTCCACCCCGCGTCGCGTCGCCCCAAACCGCGACTGCGTTGCGGGCGACATGCGGTTGCAATATGCATCGGCGCGAGCCGGCGCATCCTTGCCTTTCTCGAGTTGCGGCATGAATGATCTTCTCAGGCGGTTTGCGGCCTACTACCGGCCGCATCGCCGGCTCTTTCTGCTGGATTTTTCCTGCGCGATCTCGGCCGGTCTGCTCGAACTCGTCTTTCCGCTTGCCGTCAAGCTTTTCATCGACCGTTTGCTGCCGACCAACCAGTTCGGTCTGATCGGTCTCGCGGCCCTCGGCCTTCTGCTCATCTATGTCGTCAATGCAGGGCTGCAAATCGTGGTGACCTATTGGGGCCATATGCTCGGCATCCGCATCGAGACGGAGATGCGGCGGAAGGCGTTCGACCATCTGCAGAAACTCTCCTTCGGCTATTTCGACAACCAGAAGACGGGGCATCTCGTGGCGCGGTTGACGAAGGATCTCGACGAGATCGGCGAAGTCGCCCATCACGGGCCCGAGGACGTCTTCATCGCCGTGATGACGCTGGTCGGCGCCTTCGTCCTGATGATGTTCGTGCATGTGCCGCTTGCGCTGATCACCGCGATCATCGTCCCGCTCGCCGCGTTCGTGACAACGCGCTACGGGACGCGCATGACGGTGAACTCCCATGCGCTTTACGGCAGGATTGCCGAGTTCAACGCGCGCATCGAGGAGAATGTCGGCGGCATCCGCGTCGTCCAGGCCTTCGCCAATGAGGATCACGAGCGCGCGCTGTTCGCGCAGAACAATGCCGGCTATCAGCGCACCAAGCTCGAAGCCTATAAGCTGATGGCGGCGTCTACCTCCCTGTCCTACCTCTCGATGCGCTTCGTGCAGGTGGCCGTCATGCTGGCGGGCGCCTGGTTCGTCGTGCGCGGCGAGCTGACGGCGGGTGGCTTCGTCGGCTTTCTGCTCCTCGTCGGCGTGTTCTTCCGGCCGATCGACAAGATCAACTCCGTCATCGAGACCTATCCGAAGGGTATCGCCGGGTTTCAGCGCTATCAGCAGTTCCTGCAGACCGAACCGGACATCGCGGATCGCCCCGATGCGGTGGCGGCCGATCGCTTGAAAGGCGATATCGTCTATTGCAATGCCGGCTTCGGCTACGACGGCGGACGCCCGATCCTGCGCGAACTCGATCTGACGGTGCGTGCCGGCGAGACCGTCGCCTTCGTCGGCCCCTCGGGCGCGGGCAAAACCACCATCTGTTCGCTTCTGCCGCGCTTCTACGAGGTGACGTCCGGTGCGATCACGATCGATGGGATCGACATTCGCAACATGACGCTGCGGTCACTGCGCTCCAACATCGGCATCGTCCAGCAGGACGTCTTCCTCTTCGCCGGAACCATCCGCGAGAACATCGCCTACGGCCGCCTTGAGGCATCCGAGGCCGATATTCTCGATGCCGCGCGGCGTGCGCGTCTCGACGCGGTGATCGCAGCCCTTCCGGAGGGACTGGATACGGTCATCGGCGAACGCGGTGTCAAGCTGTCCGGGGGGCAGAAGCAGCGCCTCGCCATCGCGCGCATCTTTTTGAAGAACCCGCCGATCCTCATCCTCGACGAGGCGACTTCGGCCCTCGATACCGAAACCGAACGCGCCATCCAGCAGTCGCTGAGCGAGCTTGCCGAGGGCCGCACGACCCTCGTCATCGCCCACCGCCTGGCGACGATCGCCAGTGCCGACCGGATCATGGTTGTGGAGGATGGCCGGATCGCGGAAGAGGGGACGCATGCCGCGCTTCTCGCCGTGCCCGACAGTCGTTACCGCCGCCTTCAAGCGCCGCATGCCGGCGGCGCATGACGATCATGCCGTCGCCTCGGGCGCGATCGGCCCTGCTCACGCGAGATATCGGTTGAACCACGCGATCGTCCGGTCCCAGGCGAGCTTCGCTGCCGCTTCGTCGTAACGCGGCGTCGAGTCGTTGTGAAATCCGTGATTGGCACCGGGATAGATATAGGCCTCATAGGTCTTGCCCGCGGCCTTCAAAGCAGCCTCATAGGCCGGCCAGCCTTCATTGACGCCCGTGTCGAGTTCGCCATAGTGCAGGAGCAACGGCGCTTTGATCCGTGGAACGTCCTCGGCTTTCGGCTGTCGGCCGTAAAAGGGCACGGCCGCCGCCAGCTCCGGATAGGCGACCGCTGCGGCATTGGACACGCCGCCACCATAGCAGAAGCCGGTCATTCCCACCTTCCCGGTGGTGGCCTCATGCGCCATCATGAACTCCACCGCGGCGAAGAAATCGTTCATCAGCTTCGTCGGGTCGACGCTCTTCTGCAATTCCCGACCCTTTTCGTCATTGCCGGGATAGCCGCCGACCGACGTCAGACCATCGGGCGCCAGCGCGATGAAGCCGGCCTTGGCGACACGCCGTGCCACGTCTTCGATGTAGGGATTGAGGCCGCGATTCTCATGCACCACCACCACGGCTGCGACCTTGCCTTCAACTTTGGCGGGACGCACGAGATAGCCGCGGACCTCTCCGTGCCCTCTCGGCGAGGGGTAGGTGATGTATTCGGCAACGATCTCCGGATCGGTGAACGCCACCTGCTGCGCCAGGGCGTAATCCGGGCTCATCGAGGAAAGGATGGCCGCCGCCGTCAGTCCTCCGACGGCGAACTTGGCCGCGCGATCGAGGAACTCGCGCTTGGTGATTTTTCCATGCGCATAATAATCGTAGAGTTCCAGCAGTTCCTGGTCGAAATCCCTGGCTGTCAGACGCGTCATTGCATGCTCTCCCGCTTATCCTGTCGCTTCCGAGGGTAGACGGCAACCGATGGAGCGTCGCCTCACAAGTTCGGCAACGGGATCGCCTGACTTACTTTTCGGACTTCGCCTTGTTGACGAAATGGGCATTGCCAAGCCCGGTACCGATGGTCAGCACCGCCCATTTTGCGATGTCGGTCATGAAGGGAATCTGCGACAGGCCCTGAACGACCGCATCATTGTGCATCATCACGAAGGTTTCGTGGCCGCCGATCTGCGGGATGGCTTTCTTGATGGCGGCGGGCAGGTTGAAGCTGTCGCTCTCCCAATTACCGCCCGGAAGGTTCTGCCCGCCGCGCTCGATCGATCCGTCTGCCTGAATGATCCCTGGGCAACCGATGCCGATCAAAGGTGCCGGCGCCAGTTTTTCCTTTTCGGCGCGGGCGATCAGGTTTTTGAGCATCGCGATCAGCCGCTCGACGGCCGCACTCCGGCTGGGGCGATCGTCGGAGTGCCGCCAGATCTCGGACTGCCAGACCGTCGCCTCCTCGAGATAATGCTTGTCGTCGGACTTCGCCTTTCCCAGATCGACGACGCCGGCGCGGATGTTGGTGCCGCCGATATCGACGGCGAAGATCGCCTTGTGCCCTTTCAGCATCCAGGCCGGCATCAGGTGCACCGCACCGATGAGGCCGGCATCGTCAGGGTGCTGGACGATCGGAACCAGATGCACGCGGACGCCACGCTGGGCGAGCAGCATCTCGGTGCGGGCAATGGCGAGTTCACCCGAGCGGCTCTGCCGAAAGCCGCCACCAACGACGATCCGTTCGGTGCCCGCCCAGTGCTTCTGCTTCAGGAAGCGCGTGACAACATCGGCGAATTCCTGCGCGAAGTCTTCCACCGCGCTCCAGATCAAGGCCGATGCCTGGGCATCCTTGCCCTTGAGCAAGCCATCGATTTCACGTTTGGGAAGATCGGCCGTCGGCACCTTGCCGATCGGGTCGATGTCGACGTCGCGCATGATCTTGCGCCAAGTGTCCAGCTTCTCCCGAAATTCGGCTTTGGTCGCCTTGTCGCCGATAAAGCCCTCCTTGTCGCGGATCTCGATATTGTAGTCGTCGATGGTGAGGGCGGGAAGGTCGAGGGCTCCATTCGTCAGGGGGCCGGCGGCCTGATCCTGTGTCGCAGTCTTTGACATGCCCATCAATCATCGATCCCTTCATCTGCAGTGGGTTCGCAACGTGCCGTGGCTGTGGATGTTCCAAGCAGACCCGCATGGCCCGGTGCAAAACCCCTGAAATGGGATGAAATCGCCCCCGTTTCGACCGTTTCGCAAGCCTTGGGCAAGCCGGTCACGTTAACCTTTCATTAACCGTCCCAGCGTTAAACATTGTAAACGAATCCTTAACCCAGATGAACACCGTGTCCTCAGACGCCCGCTCGATCCGTATCAAGGGCCGCTCCTTTCTTGCGGTCGTTCTCTCTCCGGACCTGCCGCTCGATGCGTGGCTGATCCGGCTGGACGACCTCGCCGCGCGCTCTGCCGGCTTCTTCTTTGGTCGCCCGGCTGTCCTTGATGTTGCGGACCTGAAGCTCGACCGGGCGCAACTGAAAGAGCTTGTCGATGCGCTCACCCGGCGCAATGTCAGCATCATGGGCATCGAAGGCGCGCGTCCCTCGGCGATCGCGCCGGGCATGCCGCCGGCATTGAAGGGTGGACGCCCGGCGTCCGATTTCGAGGTCGCGACGAGCGATCCGACGGATGCCGATACACAAGGTGATGCCGGGCCGGAAGCCGCTGCCGTTCAGGCGGACGAACCGCGGCCTGCGCTGCAGTCGCTCGTCATCCGGGAGCCGGTCAGATCGGGGCAATCTGTCGTCTTTACGGATGGCGATGTGACGGTCGTCGGTTCGGTGGCCTCGGGTGCCGAGATCATCGCGGGCGGCTCGATCCATATCTACGGCGCGCTGCGCGGCCGCGCCATGGCGGGCGCCGTCGGCAACGCGACCGCGCGAATTTTCTGCCGGAAGCTCGAGGCCGAACTGGTCGCGATCGATGGCGTCTACAAAATGGCCGAAGACATGGCCCCCGGCTTCCGCGGACAACCTGTCCAGCTGTGGCTGGAGGACGATGCGATCATGGCAGAGAAACTCAAGTGAGCCGTGTCCGGCCAAAACAGGAGAGCAAGATGGGGAAAGTCATCGTCGTTACGTCAGGCAAGGGTGGGGTCGGCAAGACCACGTCCACGGCCGCCCTCGGTGCCGCCCTGGCTCAGAGGAACGAGAAAGTCGTCGTGGTCGATTTCGATGTCGGGCTGCGCAATCTCGATCTGGTGATGGGCGCCGAGCGCCGCGTCGTCTACGATCTGATCAACGTCATCCAGGGCGATGCCAAGCTGCCGCAGGCGCTGATCCGCGACAAGCGGCTCGAAACCCTGTTCCTGCTGCCGGCGTCGCAGACACGCGACAAGGACAATCTGACGGAAGAGGGCGTCGAGCGCGTCATCGCCGAGCTGAAACAGCATTTCGATTGGATCATCTGCGACAGCCCCGCCGGGATCGAACGCGGCGCGACGCTCGCCATGCGCCATGCCGACGTCGCCGTCGTCGTCACCAATCCGGAAGTCTCGTCCGTGCGGGACAGCGACCGCATCATCGGCCTGCTCGACTCCAAGACACTTAAGGCCGAGAACGGCGAGCGCATGGAGAAGCACCTGCTGCTCACCCGTTACGACCCCGTTCGTGCCGAGCGTGGCGACATGCTCAAGGTCGAGGACGTGTTGGAAATTCTGTCCATCCCGCTGCTCGGGATCATCCCCGAAAGCATGGATGTGCTGCGCGCCTCCAATATCGGCGCACCGGTCACGCTCGCCGATGTGCGTTGCCCGCCGGCCATGGCCTATTTCGATGCCGCCCGTCGTCTGGCCGGCGAAACCCTGCCGGTGACGATCCCCGGCGAAAAGCGCAGCCTGTTCGGCAAGATCTTCGCACGGAGGGCTGCATGAGCATTTTCCGCCTTTTCACCAAACAGAGGTCCGCGCCGATGGCGCGCGAGCGGCTGCAGGTTCTGCTTGCGCATGAACGCGGTGCCGCGGGCTCCGACCTTGTCGCCATCCTGCGTGAGGAAATCCTCGCCGTCATCGCCAAGCATGTGCAGATCGACAGCGACAAGGTTCATGTGAAGATGGATAGGGACGAACACATGTCGATCCTCGAGATCGATGTCGAAATCCCGCTGAACGCGACCAAGCAGGCAGCCTGAGACCCTCAAAAGCATTTTCATCGGCGCGGCCGCGACAAGATCGCCGCCGCGCCGATCCCGTTTCGGAAGCGGGTTAAATCTGCCCGGGAGCTTCCGGTCTTCAACGACGCCCGTGCTTTCGCTCCGGGCGTCGTTTTCGTCTGCGGAATCGGGGCCTGTAGGTTATCGTTTCGAATTCCCGTAAGATTACAGTCACTTGTCAGTTTTATGAAGTTTTTCGAACACCCCCTGTTGACGAAGCGGTGAAGTGGGATCTATAAACCGCACACCAACGAGGGCGGCGGCGCTGCTGGCGACCGACGAACTCGCTCTGAAGTTTCT